>JAKTNK010000023.1 GCA_029593465.1 Streptococcus suis | reverse complement strand
ACTTAATGCCAAAGATATCAAGGGTTGGTCAGGTAAAGCCAACTGGTATCCAAGTAGCATTCTCAAAATGCTTCAGAACGAGAAATACAAAGGAGATGCCTTACTCCAGAAAACCTACACGGTCGATTTTTTGACCAAGAAACGGATTGCCAATGATGGCCAAGTTAACCAATACTATGTGGAAGGTAGCCATGATGGTATTATCGACGAGGAGACTTGGGAGACTGTTCAATTAGAAATCGCCAGGCGAAAAAACTACCGAGATGAGCATCAGCTCAAATCTTATATCATGCAGAGTGAGGATAACCCATTTACCACCAAGGTGTTCTGCGGAGCCTGTGGGTCATCCTTTGGACGGAAGAATTGGGCTACCAGCCGAGGGAAACGTAAAGTTTGGCAATGTAACAACCGCTATCGCATTAAGGGAGTGGAAGGGTGTTACAGTAGCCATTTGGATGAAGCGACACTCGAGCAAATTTTCCTAAAGGCATTAGAACTGTTAAGCGAGAACATCGACTTGCTTGATGGCAAGTGGGAGAAAATCTTAGCAGAGAATCGACTGCTTGACAAGCACTACAGCATAGCATTGAGTGACCTGCTTAGGCAGGAGCAGACAGACTTCAATCACTCAGATATGTGCCGAGTGCTAGACCATATCAGGATAGGGCTTGAAGGAGAGATAACCGTTCGCTTCCTCGAAGGAACTGAGGTAGACTTATAGAGAAAAAGAAAGGCTGTAACGACAGTGGGAGATCATTGTGGTTACAGCCTTTTTTACGTTTTTGTGGTATACTTGTGGATGAAAAAGATAGTAGTTTCAAGCCTGCCAGTTGAGATAAGGAGAATCTATGAGAACTCATTTAACTGTACCACAAATTAAAGATTACATCATTGATACTATTATTATCAAGTCAAAACTTATATTACGAAAGAGTGATTTAGATGAATTATTGCAAAAATCAAGTCTGAGTTTTGCAAGTGGTTTATTAAAAAGTGACTCTAGAACAATTGGTTTTAGGCCTGAGGAACTCCAAGAACTAATCAATGAGATAAGAAGAAATATTGGAGATGTTGACCACCGAGATGGTCTGGTTATAACAAATTTTATTGCAGATAATGAATGGCTTTCTAAAGACTTTGAGGTAATGATCAAAAATAGTATTGCGTTATTGAGCTGGCATAGAGAAGAATTTGGTGTTGAAAAACCATTAGGTCTAGAATTTATTGATAAGGCAATTAGTGAATATGGTGTGAGTGAGCTCTCAGTGTTTCTTTTCTTGGAAAAAATGTCTATTCATTTAAATGAAAGTATTGGGAGTGAGTTTTCACAACGTATCCATGAAGAACCGATTGACTTGGATAATCTTTTTAAAAGTGAAAATTTACCCGAAAATAGCTTCTTTGATCAACGTTTTATTAATTACCTATCAATGAACTATGATAAGTTGGAAACAATTCATTGGAGACAATTTGAAGGTTTGGTAGCTGAATTTTTTGCTCGTGAAGGATACGAAGTTACTTTAAATAATGGTAGAAATGATGGTGGTATAGATATTATTGCAAGAAACAAAATTGAAGAGACAATAACTATCATCCAATGTAAAAGATATCGGAAAAATAGATCTGTTTCTGTAGAATCAGTTAAGTCATTCTGCTTCGATGTGATTGATGGAAATTTTAATCAAGGTATAATTGTAACAACATCTTACTTGACTGATGGTGAGAAGAAAATATATAGAAATCGGTACCCGATTAGCGAAGTAGAACATCATGAACTTGAATCATGGTTACATAAAATGTTTAAATAGAATAAATATTAAGGGAGTAAAGGATGATTGATGATAATGATGTAAGCAAGGTGGAGCATGATTCTATTAAAATGGATGTTGATAGTTTGGCAAACTTACCTGAAAAAATAGGATTAGAACAAAGTTCGCTGATGATCTCTGCATTGACAAATTCGCTTAGTAACTTTCAAAATGTAATCAATAAGACAAATTTATCAGCAGTTATAGCGGCTTCTAATGCGTTAAATACTTCTAGTTTAGCAAACCTTGCTAAACTAACTCTCCCTTTTGAAAAACTCAGCTCATCCATTCAAATAAATAAAAGTGCTATTAATGCAGTATCAGAAGTTGTTTCTTCGTATAATAAGGTTTGGGCCAGTGAGCATTTACAAGCGATTCAGAGTATTACTGAATCTGCTAAAAGATTGATTGATAGCTATCAAATTGATTATTCTAAGATAATTAGTAATTTAAGCGAAGTTCTAAAGTCACTTCCTTCACCTTATACGGAGGAGGAAATTGAACAAATTACCCTACGTGCAAAGCAATTAGCTGAAGACGGTTGGGTTATCTATTTCCAGGATAGTAATATCTATCGCCGAATTTGTACTGAGGATTGGATTGAAATAGAGGAAAAGTGGTTTGTAACATTGAGAGAAAGGTTAGCGGACAAAGATGTTATAGCTGAATTACAAAATTCAAAATGTTATTCAGGACCGCTAATAAAGTCAATGGTTGACAGTTATAGAAATCAAAACTTCTATGCTGCGTATACTTTGGCTAGTTTAGCAATTGATGGAGCTCTCAATAGAGTTTCAGAAATGACTTCTTCAAAAAAGAAAATACCTGTGGGTCATAATGCTGTTGAAGAAATTGATGAATTATTTATTGATAAATCATTTACAGATATCGGTTTGATGTATTGGCTATATAATTTTTTCAAAGATACCAAACGTTTTACACTTGATGAACCGAATCGTCACATGATTGGTCATGGCCGTTGGGAAGGAGAAATAACAGAAAAAATGTTTCTAAAGTTATTTAATATCATTTTGTGTATTAATGATGAATATGATTATTGGGTGGAAGTTATCCGATACGAACAAGATAATTAAATTTTTACAACTTCCGTTCCACAGTATTATTCTAAAATCACTCTCACTCCCTTTCGTCTATTAGTATAGAAGGAAGCTCTCAGCACATGTGGAGTGTGTAGTGTTGCTACAACGAAGCAAAGGATAAGAATCCTTTATTTTAAGCACTTTTTCAAATATTTTGTCTTTATTGAAAAGAGTGATTTTGACATAAAAAAGGTTCGAAAAAAGTATATTGATGTGAACGTCTGTTTGGATGTCGACTGCGTAGACAAAAAATAGATACGTCAGTAATAAATTAACTCAACGAGAACATTTTAATAAGTGTTCTCGCTTTTTTATTTTCAGGAGGGAAAATGACAAAAGAATTACAATCATCACGCTATATTGTCATTTCATTTTTAGTACGTGAAATGGGAATTGATATTGTTGAAGCCATATCTCTTATGGCTGAATTGGAAAAAAGTGGCTTGGTTCAATTGGAATCAAGCGGAGATTTAACACTCAAAGAATTTGGAGGCGCGCTATGAAACGAATCACGGCAAATCAATACCAAACTTCAGAACGATATTACAAATTACCTAAAATTCTTTTTGAGGATGAGAAATATATGGATATGAAACTAGAAGTAAAGGTGGCTTATTCTATTTTAAAAGATCGTTTAGAATTATCTCTTAGTCGTGGTTGGATAGATGAAGAAGGAGCAGTCTATTTAGTATTTTCTAATTCTAAACTGATGAGGCTGTTAGGTTGTTCGAAGTCAAAATTACTGTCCATCAAAAAAATTCTTAAAGAATATGACCTAATTGATGAAGTCCAACAGTCTTCAAGTGAGAAAGGAAGACTAGCTAATAAGATTTATTTAGGGGAATTATCTTCTACCCCAGTAGGTAATTCAAACAGGCCTAGTGTTAAAAAAAGACTAGGGCAGGTTGAAAATGAAACGGTCCCCGTCTCATATTCAGCCCCTAGTGAGACTGAAGTTAGTGAGACTAAATATAGTGAGACTGATTCTTTATTTATTGAGGATGAGGAGGATAGGAATACTCAACCTATCTTGAAAAGAAAAGTAGAAAAGGTCACAAAATATGATCGAGATTATATTTGGGGATTGGTACAAGATCAATTTAGACGAGAGGTTTTTTCTGAAACAGCCAGTGAAATTGCTATGACTGATTTTGAGAGAATCTATCAGTATGCTCTAGATAATGTTCACTTTGTTAGACGTGCGGAAGTTTTAGCTGAATTTGTGTTTAATGGTCTATATTCGGTTTGGAATAACCGTGTTAGAAAAGGAGGTGGTTAAAATGTCGCCAATCGAGTGGATATTAGTTATGCTTATTGTCATTTCAAGTGGAGTGACAGTTCTGACAATGGTAGTCGATAAGAAAGGGGGGATAAAGAAATGAGATTTATTGATTTATTTTCAGGTATCGGGGGTTTTCGACTAGGAATGGAAAGTGTCGGACACGAGTGTATTGGATTTTGTGAGGTTGATAAATTTGCTAGAGAATCTTATAAGTCCATTTTTCAAACGGAAGGAGAAATGATGCAGAAATCAAACAGCTGGATGAACAAATATTTTTAATGCCCAATTATCCATGTGAGTTTGAAGTGACATTTTTAGATGATTACCATAAAAAACACAACTACCCCCTATTTTACGAATCCTATCTTCAAAACGTTATGGAATTCCTTGAAAGTCAGGATATAAAGAATGGAGCTGATGCCTTTATAGATGATAATCAAAATCTTGTTTTTGTTTTATATGGACAAGGCTATCGATCCGAGGGAAAAGAGGGAATACTTACAACCCAAGTAACTGTAAAAGCTTATGATGAAGACAAGCAACCGATTAACTTCGCAAATTTATTAGATTCCTTAATCGTTTCAGAATATCAAATGGAACCGAATCTTTGGGAGGTCTCCAATGATTGATCTCTATCTAAGTAAAAATAGCCAAAGAAATCAACTTCTTTTAGACTTCTTCCAAAACTATGGCATCGAGGTATCTTGTCATTCGATTTCTGAAATGTCAAAGGACAAATTAATTGAGATGATGAGCTATTCTTCAGATTGTTTTGAGTTTTTATCGCCCAATTTATTACGATTTAAGAACCGTGACAATCTAAGATTAACGGATTTCATTGAAATGATATTAAAAAATCCTGAACTAACCATAAGGCTTCCTCTTTCGGTTTCAAATAAGCGTGTTTATCCAAATCTGAATCTAGAGGAGGCTAGAGCTTTATTACCTAGAGATACGAAACAATTGATTTACATGGAACAAACACATTATTTATCAAGTTAAAGGAGAAGCACTATGGCTGAACGATTTTGGGAGAACTTGTCTATTATTTTGGCTGAAAGAAATATCAGCTGGATTGAGTTAACCAGAAAAATGTTTGCGGGAGAGTTTCACTATCCAAGTGAATTGAATCGTTTGTATCAAAAGATTCGTCACTACAAGATGGAACAACGAATGCCTCAAAGTCCATGGGTAGAAAGGATTGTGCAGGTATTAGATTTAGATTATGAAGATTTATTTCGGAGGTAACTATGAAAAGAATAATTCCAGTTTATATATTCCAACAAGTAAATGTCCTATTGGTATCCCTATATTTACTGAAATTTCTTTGTATCGGTGAGTTAACTATACTACAGATTCTCTATTGTGGGTCGCTCATTTCTTTTTTATGGATGTATGGCCAACGAAAACAAGTGGCCAAGGTCAATATGAAAATTAGGATAAAGTGGATTCGTATTGGATTCGTTAGTCTACTGATTATAAGTCTATGTTTTAGTCTGATTCATGCTCAAGGAAGCACGAACCAAGCAAAATTAATTGGCCTTCAACATCAAATTCCTTGGTTTTCATTTTTATTGTTCTTAATCAATGCGAGTATGGTTGAAGAATTTCTGTATCGAGAAATTTTTGGAATTTGGTCAGAAAATTAGATATCAGAGTTGCTTTGACAAGTGTTTTATTTGCCTTAGCTCATCATCCAGGAACCATTCTAGCTTGGTGTTTTTATGTTTCACTTGGGATGTTTTTAGGGCTTGTACGCTATAAATCTGACTTATGGGGCAGTATGGGGCTACATTTAGTGTGGAACCTACTAGTTTATAGTTTGATGTTTTTTTAAAATAGGCGATCTGATTTATCTCATAAATCAGTAGTTTTTATAGGATTATTTTTAATTCGTAAACAAAAATGTATTAACAGCATAAAATAAAGAAACTAGGAACATTTTTTCTATTTTTTAGAAATAAAATGTTGTATAGAAATTCCGAAAGAAATAATAAAATCAAAATAAAAATTAATAAAACAGGTATATATGAGCATATTGACGTCGACAAATGCTCTTGTAAGACATAAAATACAAATAAAAAGAATAAAAATTTGTTATATTTTTATATTTGTTGTTCTGTTATAAAATGAAAGAAATTGGAAACTAGTTTCTAAATCATGAAAAATATTGAAATAAAAAAAATAAGTGTTAAAATAAAAAATGTAAACGTTTACTTTAACAAAGGAGCTCATATGTTACTACAAAAAGAACTAATTCCAATGATAGAAGCTAACTTACCAAATATGGCATATGCTGAAAAAGATGTTGCTAAATTCTTCTTAAAACAGCAATCTCTAAATAATTATTCATGTGAGGCATTGTGCGAATGCCTTAATGTATCCAAAGCAACATTGACTCGATTTGCGAAAAAATGTGGTTTTAAAGGTTTTAGGCAATTCATTTTCAAATACCAAGAGATGATTCGTGAGAAAGAAAAGTTAGCATTGTATACAGAGGCTACAGAAAAAGTTTTATCCGACTATGAAGAAATGTTGAGAAAAACTTACACGGTTCTTGATGAAGTTCAACTTGAGCGTATTGCTGAGATGATAGAAACTGCTGAGCGTGTATATCTTTATGGTAAAGGAAGTTCTGTTCTTGCTTTACAAGAAATGAAGATGAGATTTATGCGTCTCGGAGTCATTGGTGAAGTATTATCAGACGAGGATATGATTTTGTGGAGTAGCTTATTACTTAATGAAAATTGCCTTGTCATTGGAGCATCCGTTTCAGGTCAAACTGATATTGTACTAGAAGGTCTTCAAAAAGCTGCGGATAAAGGCGCTAAAACAGTTTTAATGACTACAAGAAAATTTGACGAAGAAGATTGTTTCTTTGATGAACTATTGTTATTAGCTTCGACCAATCATCTCTCGTATGGCAATCGCATATCACCTCAGTTTCCAATACTTTTAATTACAGACTGCTTATTCTCTCATTATCTGGAAAGTCCAGAGAGACAATATTATTACAATCAAACTATTATCCATAAGGAGGAATAATAAAATGAGCCAAATTTGGACTAAAGAAAAATTTATAAGTCAAGTCCATGGTGGAGTCATTGTTTCTTGTCAAGCTTTACCCGGTGAACCCCTTTATAATGAAGAATTTAGCTTGATGCCTTTTATGGCTAAAGCAGCTTTAGAGGCAGGAGCAGTGGGCATTCGCGCAAATTCTGTGCGTGATATTAAAGCAATTCAGAAAGTAGTAGATTTACCAATAATTGGAATTATCAAAAGAGATTATCCACCTCAAGAACCATATATTACTGCTACGATGAAAGAAGTAGATGAACTTGTAGAATGCGGAACAACAGTCATTGCATTTGATGCAACTTCAAGACCAAGATATGATGGCTTAGTTGTCAGTGAATTTATCAAAAAAATAAAAGAAAAATATCCTAATCAATTGTTGATGGCGGATGTAAGTAATTTTGATGAAGGTCTCTATGCATTTAAATCAGGCGTTGATTTTGTTGGTACAACATTATCAGGGTACACAAGTACAAGTGTACAATCAGATGAGCCTGATTTTGAACTAATGAAAAAATTGGCTGATTTTAATATTCTTGTAATTGCCGAAGGAAAAATTCATTATCCAGCACAATTAAAAAAAGCTTATAGTTTAGGTGTTACCAGTGTTGTCATTGGTGGAGCGATTACACGTCCAAAAGAAATTGCTCAGCGATTTATTAATGTCATCAAATAAAAAACAATATAAAGGAGAAATCTGATGAAAGATTTAAATAAATACAAAGGCGTTATTCCTGCATTTTATGCTTGCTATGATGAAAATGGTGAAATTAGCCAAGAACGTGTAAAATCTCTGGTGCAATATTTCATTGACAAAGGTGTAAAAGGTATCTATGTAAATGGTTCTTCAGGTGAATGTATTTACCAAAGTGTAGAAGATCGTAAACAAATTATTGAAGCTGTTATGGAAGTTGCTAAAGGTAAATTAACAGTTATCAACCATGTTGCATGTAATAACACGAAAGATAGTATTGAATTGGCAAAACATTCAGAAAGTGTTGGAGTCGATGCTATTGCTGCTATCCCACCTATTTACTTCAAATTGCCAGAATATTCAATCGCAGCATATTGGAATGCAATGAGTGAAGCTGCGCCAAATACAGATTTTATCATTTATAATATTCCACAATTGGCAGGGGTTGCGTTGACTGGTAGTTTGTATGCAACAATGCGTCAAAATCCTCGTGTGATTGGAGTTAAAAATTCTTCTATGCCTGTACAAGATATTCAAATGTTTGTAGCTGCAGGTGGAGAAGATTACATTGTATTCAATGGTCCAGATGAACAATATCTTGGTGGTCGCTTGATGGGAGCAGAAGCTGGTATTGGTGGTACTTATGGCGTTATGCCAGATTTGTTCTTGAAATTGGAAAGTTTGATTCAAGAACGAGATTTAGATACTGCTAAAAAACTTCAATATGCTATCAATGAAGTTATCTATAAGATGGTATCAGGTAAGGCAAATATGTATGCTGTAGCAAAAGAGGTTTTGCGTCTAAATGAAAAACTTGATTTAGGTTCTGTTCGTCAACCCTTAGAAGCATTGGCAGAAGGTGACTTGGAAGTTGCAAAACAAGCAGCAGAACTTATTCAACAAGCACGAAAAGAATTTTTATAATAAATAAAATCAATATGGAGATATGTTATGGGCACAACAGGATTTACAATAATTGACTTAATTATCTTGATTGTTTATTTACTTGCGGTGTTGGTTGCAGGTATCTATTTCTCTAAAAAAGAGATGAAAGGAAAAGAGTTCTTTAAAGGAGATGGTTCGGTTCCTTGGTATGTTACTTCGGTATCCATTTTTGCTACAATGCTCAGTCCGATTTCCTTCTTGGGACTCGCTGGTAACTCTTATGCAGGTAGCTGGATTTTATGGTTTGCTCAATTAGGGATGGTTGTAGCTATTCCACTGACAATTCGTTTTATCTTACCTATCTTTGCACGGATAGACATCGATACGGCATATGATTACTTGGATAAACGTTTTAATTCTAAAGCACTTCGTATTATTTCAGCACTCTTGTTTATTATTTATCAATTGGGACGTATGTCTATCATTATGTACCTCCCATCAGCTGGTTTATCAGTATTGACAGGAATTGACATCAATATTTTGATTATTTTGATGGGTGCAATTGCAATTTTTTATTCTTATACTGGTGGTCTAAAATCCGTATTATGGACAGACTTTATTCAAGGTGTGGTTCTGATTAGTGGTGTCGTTGTAGCTTTATTTGTACTGATGGCTAATATTAAAGGTGGCTTTGGTGCAGTAGCAGAAACATTAGCAAACGGGAAATTCCTTGCTGCAAATGAAAAACTTTTCGATCCTAACTTGCTTTCAAACTCCATCTTCTTAATTGTGATGGGTTCAGGCTTTACAATCTTGTCTTCCTATGCTTCATCTCAAGATTTGGTTCAACGTTTTACTACAACACAAAATATTAAGAAACTTAATAAAATGTTGTTCACAAATGGTGTCTTGTCACTTGCAACTGCAACAGTCTTTTACTTGATCGGTACAGGCTTGTACGTATTCTATCAAGTACAAAATGCAGGTAGTGCAGCTAGCAATATCCCTCAAGACCAAATCTTTATGTACTTTATTGCATACCAGTTACCAGTGGGTGTCACAGGTTTGATCTTGGCAGCGATTTATGCAGCAGCTCAATCAACTATTTCAACAGGTTTGAACTCTGTTGCAACTTCATGGACATTGGATATTCAAGATGTCATTTCTAAAAATATGTCAGACGATCGTCGTACGAAAATTGCACAATTCGTATCTCTAGCAGTAGGTTTATTCTCAATTGTTGTTTCCATTATCATGGCTCATTCAGATATTAAATCTGCATACGAATGGTTCAATAGTTTCATGGGACTTGTACTTGGTCTACTTGGTGGTGTATTCATTCTTGGTTTTGTTTCTAAAAAAGCAAATAAACAAGGTGCTTATGCAGCGCTGATTGTATCAACCATCGTTATGGTATTTATTAAATACTTCCTTCCTCCAACAGCTGTTAGCTACTGGGCATATTCATTGATTTCAATTTCTGTATCAGTAGTTTCAGGTTATATTGTATCTGTTCTTACTGAAAATAAAGTATCTGCACCTAAATATACAACGATTCATGATATTTTAGAAATTAAAGCGGATTCAAGTTGGGAAGTTCGTCACTAGTCACTAATAGAAAAGAGAAAATAATATGATTATTTCTGAACAATCTGATTTTAGACGATATGCTTCTGTCAATAAACATTTTTCAAAAGTCTGTGATTTTTTAGAAAATACAAATTTGACAGATTTAGTTGATGGAAAAATTGATATTGACGGGGAAAATATTTTTGCAAATTGTATGACTTATCTAGCTGATGGAGTTCCAGGAGATATTTTTGAAACTCATAAGAAATATTTAGATATTCATATTGTTGTTGAAAATACAGAAAAAATGGCAGTAACTTCCCCAGTTCGTGCTCAGTCACGTGTACCTTTTAGCGAAGAGAAGGATATTGCTTTTTACGATAGCAAAGACTATCAAATTGTTGAATTGCTCCCAGGGAATATGTTGGTGACTTTTGAAGAAGATCTTCACCAACCAAAGATTCATTGCAATGATGAAACTGTTAAAAAACTTGTTATCAAAGTTTTAAACGAGGAAAAATAAAATGAAAAAAAATATTAAACAATATGTAACCTTAGGTACTGTAGTGGTATTATCAGCATTTGTTGCTAACTCAGTTGCAGCTCAGGAGACTGAAACTTCTGAAGTATCAACACCAGAGTTGGTGCAACCTGTTGCACCAACGACTTCGATTTCGGAAGTACAACATAAATCGGGTAACTCTTCGGAAGTTACTGTACAACCTCGAACAGTTGAAACTACTGTTAAGGATCAATCTTCTACAGAGGATGCGATTTCGGGAGTACAACATAAATCGGATAATTCTTCGGAAGTTACTGTACAACCTCGAACAGTCGAAACTACTGTTAAGGATCGATCTTCTACAGCGGAAGAAACTCCTGTCTTAGAAAAAAATAATGTTACTTTAACAGGGGGCGGAGAAAATGTTACTAATGAGTTAAAGGATAAATTTACTAGCGGTGACTTTACTGTAGTGATTAAGTACAATCAGTCTAGTGAGAAAGGTTTACAAGCTCTGTTTGGAATATCTAATTCTAAACCCGGTCAACAAAATAGTTATGTAGATGTGTTCCTTAGAGACAATGGTGAATTGGGAATGGAAGCGCGTGATACTTCTTCCAATAAAAATCACCTAGTATCCAGACCTGCTTCAGTTTGGGGTAAGTACAAACAAGAGGCTGTGACTAACACTGTTGCAGTAGTAGCAGATTCAGTCAAAAAAACATATTCTTTATATGCAAATGGTACAAAAGTAGTAGAAAAGAAAGTGGATAACTTCCTAAGCATCAAGGATATTAAAGGTATTGATTACTATATGCTTGGGGGAGTGAAACGTGCAGGAAAAACGGCGTTTGGTTTTAACGGAACACTAGAAAATATCAAATTCTTTAATAGTGCATTGGATGAAGAAACTGTTAAAAAGATGACAACAAACGCTGTTACTGGACATTTAATTTATACGGCTAATGATACAACAGGTTCTAACTATTTCCGTATCCCAGTTCTGTATACTTTTAGCAATGGTCGGGTTTTTTCAAGCATTGACGCTCGTTACGGTGGAACTCATGATTTCTTGAATAAAATTAATATTGCTACAAGTTATAGTGATGATAATGGTAAGACATGGACTAAACCAAAATTAACATTGGCGTTCGATGATTTTGCGCCAGTACCATTAGAATGGCCTCGTGAAGTTGGTAGACGTGACTTACAAATCAGCGGTGGTGCAACCTATATTGACTCTGTTATTGTTGAAAAAAATAATAAACAAGTACTCATGTTTGCTGATGTTATGCCTGCTGGAGTAAGTTTTAGAGAAGCTACTAGAAAAGATTCAGGTTATAAACAAATTGATGGTAATTATTACCTTAAATTAAAGAAACAAGGTGATACTGATTATAATTATACTATTCGTGAGCATGGTACTGTATACGACGATCGTACCAACAGACCAACTGAATTTTCAGTAGATAAAAATTTCGGTATTAAACAAAATGGTAATTATTTGACGGTAGAGCAATATTCAGTTTCATTTGAAAATAATAAAAAGACTGAATATCGTAATGGGACTCAAGTCCATATGAATATCTTCTACAAAGATGCATTATTCAAAGTAGTGCCAACGAACTATATTGCATATATTTCTAGCAATGATCATGGCGAATCTTGGTCTGCACCAACTTTATTACCTCCTATAATGGGACTTAATCGTAATGCGCCTTATTTGGGTCCTGGACGTGGAATCATTGAAAGCTCAACTGGACGTATTCTTATTCCGTCTTACACTGGTAAAGAGTCCGCATTCATTTATAGTGACGATAATGGAGCGTCTTGGAAAGTTAAAGTAGTGCCACTTCCTTCTAGTTGGTCAGCAGAAGCACAATTTGTAGAATTGAGTCCAGGAGTAATTCAAGCATACATGCGTACAAATAATGGTAAAATTGCATATTTAACAAGTAAAGACGCAGGTACTACTTGGGGTGCGCCGGAATATTTGAAATTTGTTTCAAATCCAAGTTATGGAACACAATTATCAATCATCAATTATAGTCAATTGATTGATGGTAAAAAGGCTGTCATTTTAAGTACTCCAAACTCCACAAATGGTCGTAAACACGGACAAATTTCGATTGGTCTAATTAATGATGATAATACAATTGATTGGCGTTATCATCACGATGTTGATCATAGTAACTATGGATACTCATATTCAACATTGACAGAGTTACCAAATCATGAAATTGGATTGATGTTTGAAAAATTTGATTCATGGTCTCGTAATGAACTTCATATGAAAAATGTTGTACCATATATAACATTTAAGATTGAAGATTTGAAAAAGAATTAAAGCTGAAATTTAAAAATATATAGAAAGAGGATAAAAATTATGGTAAATTACGGTATTGTTGGAGCTGGATATTTTGGAGCTGATTTGGCTCGCTCAATGAACAAAATTGAAGATGCAAAAGTGGTTGCGGTATTTGACCCAAATCATGGAGAAGAAGTTGCTCAAGAGTTGGGATCAGATGTTTGTGCAAGTTTAGATGAACTTGTAGCACGTGAAGATATTGATTGTGTGATCGTAGCTTCACCTAGCTACCTTCACCGTGAACCTGTTGTGAAAGCTGCTCAACATGGCAAACACGTATTTTGTGAAAAGCCAATTGCATTGTCTTATGAAGATTGTAAAGCCATGGTTGACGCATGTAAAGAAAATAATGTTATCTTTATGGCTGGTCACATCATGAACTTCTTTAATGGTGTACACCATGCTAAAGAATTGATTACTCAAGGTAAAATCGGTAAAGTTCTTTATTGCCATGCCGCTCGTACAGGTTGGGAAGAACAACAACCAACTGTATCATGGAAGAAACTTCGTTCTCAATCTGGAGGACATTTGTACCACCATATTCATGAATTAGATTGCATTCAGTTCATCATGGGAGGACTTCCTGAAAAAGCGACAATGGTAGGAGGCAATGTATATCATAAAGGTGAAAACTTTGGTGATGAAGATGATATGCTCATTGTAAACCTAGAATACTCTGATGATCGTTATGCTGTTTTGGAATATGGTAATGCTTTCCGTTGGGGTGAACACTACGTCTTGATTCAAGGAACTGAAGGAGCTATCAAACTTGACTTGTTCAATACTGGAGGTACTCTTCGTGTTAAAGGTGAAGGAGAATCACACTTCTTAGTACATGAAACTCAAGAGGAAGATGATGACCGTACAGCTATCTATACCGGTCGTGGTATGGATGGAGCAATTGCGTACGGTAAACCAGGAGTACGTTGCCCATTATGGTTACAAACATGTATTGATAAAGAAATGGAATATCTACATGACATCATTAAAGGTGGAGAAATTACAGAAGAATATGAAAAACTTCTCAATGGTGTTGCTGCTTTAGAATCAATCGCTACCGCTGATGCATGTACTTTATCAGTTAAAGAAGATCGAAAAGTAAGTCTTTCAGAAATCACAAATGCTTAACTATTGTAAAACAGAATAGTAAATTCTTGTCATTATATAATTTCTAAAGTTCTGTGATACAACTCATTGAATAAAGAAATAGAGATGGGACTGGGATAATGCCCAGTCCCATTTTTTATCAAAAAGTAATGAGATCAAAAATGTGGGAGTGATGAAATGAAGATTATAGGGATCGATATTGGCGGAACAACAATTAAGGCAGATTTATACGATGATTTTGGAACGAGTTTAAATCAGTTCAAAGAGATAGAAACAATTATTGACTATGATTTGGGAACGAACCAGATATTAAATCAGGTCTGTGATTTAATTGGTGAGTATATTTTAAATTATTCAATTGATGGTGTTGGGATTTCCACTGCTGGAGTTGTTAATGCTAATACAGGAGAAATCATCTATGCAGGCTATACAATACCAGGGTATATCGGAGTAAACTTTACTTCCGAAATAGAAAAACGTTTTGGGTTGTCTACTTTTGTTGAAAATGATGTTAATTGTGCTGCATTAGGTGAATTGTGGAAGGGACAAGCCAAAGATAAGAAAAATATAGTAATGGTTACTATTGGAACAGGTATAGGAGGCAGTATTATTGTCAATGGACAAATTGTTAACGGCTTTAACTATACTGCTGGTGAAGTAGGCTATATTCCTGTAGGTAATTCGGATTGGCAAAGCAAAGCCTCAACAACCGCATTGATTCATTTATATCAAAAGAAGAGCTTGAAAACTAATCAAACTGGACGTACTTTCTTTAATGATTTAAGTTCTGGAGATAAAGTCGCTAAAGAAACTTTTGAAATTTTTGTAGAAAATCTAACAAAAGGTTTATTAACTATTTCTTATCTACTTAATCCAGAAATTCTCATATTGGGAGGTGGGATTCTGGCTAAAAAGGATATTTTGTTACCTGAAATTCAAAGTTCTTTAGCTAAAAATGCAATGGATAATAGGTTTTTGCCTAAAAATGTTGTGGCAGCTACATTAGGAAATGAAGCTGGACGTATAGGAGCTGTAAAAAATTTCTTAGATAGAATTTCTAATAAATAGCGTGAAAGATAAGGAGGTGTCTCAATGACTAACTCTGTATTTTCGACAATGCAAGATATTGAGAATGTTGCAACCGATATTATAAAATCGTATGATAATGAGATTTATACGTATAAAGCTGTCTCCCAAGAAGAATTGGAAAAACTAGAAAAAAGTTATGATGAAAAAAGTCACGAAGAATTAATTTCAATAGAAAGCAATTTAGAAATGAAACAACAGAACCTCATTGATGAGGTTAATAAAACAATCAAGGAAAATGATGCAAAGATTCAGTATATTTCATCAAGTAGGAGAGGAGAATTTGTAGAAAAAATTATTGGTAGGGTGGTAGAAAAATATGGCTATTAGTCAGATGAAAAGAATTTCTCTACTATTTTCTAAGAGTAGTCTTGATGATGTTTTAAAAACCATTCAAGAACTAGAGTCAGTGCAGTTCCGTGATTTAAAGGTTCAGGATAACTGGTCAGAAGCTCTAGAAAAAGATGAGGTTGTATTTCCAACTATTCAAATTTCACATACTTCTAATTCCAATCATGGGGTTATTGAAGGAAATGATGCCTTGACTTATTTGATGAATAAACAACAACATTTGGAAGCAACTGTAGAGAAATTACAAGAATACCTACCGAAAGAAAACACGTTTAAGTTATTACAGCAACCTCCGATAACAACCTCTTATGAAGAGTTAGAAAAATTTGGTAAAGCTAATGTTGCTGAGGGTGTTCTTAAAAAAGTGAATCATCAAATTAACAGAGTTTATGAATTAGAAAGAAACATTCAAAGTAATAATGAGGAAATAGAGAGATTAATAAAGTGGGAAAAATTAGAAATTATTCCTGCGCATTTAGAACAATTTTCTTTCTGTAGAGGAAAAGTCGGAACAATTCCAAGGACTGTAGATAATCGCTTATACAATAATTTTTTAGAAAACAATATTGAAGTTCAAGAAATATTTTCTAATGATAGAGAGTACGGTGTTGTTGTTTTCTATCAGTCCAGTTGCTCTATTGATTTTGATGAATACTTATTTGAACCATTTGATTATTCTAGAAAGGAATTACCGAAGCAGCGAGTAGTAGATTTGTATCAAGAAAACATGCAGTTAATAACTGAAAAAGAGAATATTATCGCATCGTTGCAAGATTCAAAGAAAAATTTGATAGATTTACAATGGCAAATTGACTATATTTTATCTATCTATGCTCGTCAAATCTCTAAGAATAACCTTTTGAGCACTCCGCATCTAGTTGCATTAGAAGGATGGATAGAAGAAACTCGTATTTTATATTTTATAAAAGTTATGGATGAGCGTTTTGGACATTCTATTTATATTTATGAATCGGAAACATTGTCGGATAATCAAGATGAAATACCTATCAAATTAACGAATCACTTTTTAATTGAACCATTTGAATTATTGACAGAAATGTATGCTCTGCCCAAATATTATGAGAAAGATCCTACACCTGTATTAGCACCATTTTACTTTACATTTTTTGGAATGATGGTTGCTGATTTAGGCTATGGTTTACTATTGTTTTTAGGAACAATGTTAGCATTAAAAATTTTCCATCTACCTTCAGTAACTAAGAGATTTTTAAAATTCTTTAATATATTAGGAGTAGCCGTTGCAATTTGGGGTGGAATCTATGGCTCATTTTTTGGATATGAGTTGCCATTTCATCTGATATCTACAACCTCGGATGTTATGACTATATTAGTAGTGTCAGTTGTGTTTGGATTTATTACAGTATTTGTAGGTTTGTTAGCTTCAGGACTACAAAAAGTAAGAATGAAGAAATATGCAGAAGCATATAATTCAGGATTTGCGTGGTGTGTTATTCTGCTTGGCTTGTTATTTATTGCTGTCGGAATGTTGATGCCTGATATTAGACCGTTATTTGTATTAGGGAAATGGGTATCTATTTTTAATGCTGTGGGGATTTTGATTGTTTCTATTATTCAAGCCAAAAGCTTGTCAGGTATTGGATCAGGATTGTTTAATCTATATAACATTTCATCTTATATAGGTGATTTAGTTAGTTTCACTCGATTGATGGCATTAGGATTATCTGGAGCAAGTATAGCATCAGCTTTCAATTTAATTGTTGGTTTGTTTCCGGGGACATTGGCTAAACTGACAATTGGATTAGTATTATTCATTCTTTTACATGCGATCAATATTTTTCTATCGTTACTATCAGGATATGTTCATGGAGCACGTCTGATATTTGTTGAATTTTTTGGTAAGTTTTATGAGGGTGGAGGAAAACCATTTCAACCTTTGAAGGCTTCTGAGAAATATATTAAGGTTATTACAAAGAATTAATGGAGGATATATATAATGGAACATTTAGCAACTTATTTTTCAACCTATGGAGGAGCTTTCTTCGCTGCATTGGGAATTGTATTGGCGGTTGGATTAAGCGGTATGGGGTCTGCTTATGGAGTTGGTAAAGCTGGGCAATCTGCCGCAGCTTTACTGAAAGAACAGCCAGAAAAATTTGCCTCAGCTTTGATATTGCAACTACTGCCCGGAACACAAGGATTATATGGTTTTGTTATTGGAATTTTGATTTGGTTGCAATTAACTCCAGAACTTCCTTTAGAAAAAGGCGTTGCTTATTTCTTTGTAGCTCTTCCAATTGCTATTGTAGGATACTTTTCGGCTAAGCATCAAGGAAATGTAGCAGTAGCTGGAATGCAAATCTTGGCTAAAAGACCAAAAGAATTCATGAAGGGAGCAATTTTGGCTGCCATGGTAGAAACCTATGCAATTCTTGCCTTTGTCGTATCATTCATTTTGACCCTTCGTGTATAAGAAATTAATTTGCTATTCAAAGGAGGTGTCTAAATGAGCAATTTAGAAAACTTACGAGAGTCTGTTATTGAACAAGCTCATGAAAAAGGGCGTATGAAATTATTGGATTCCAAAAAGAAGATTGATGATGAATTTGAAATGCAAAAGTCGGTCATTGTAAAGAAAAAAGGAGCTGAACATGAACGAAAGTTAAAAGAATTACAACAGAAATATCAAATAATTTTTCAACAATTAAAAAATAAGGAACGCCAATCAACGTTAGTATCAAAACAGAAAATATTAAAAGAACTTTTTCAATCTGCTTTAATAGAAATGGAATATTGGAGTGCAGATAAAGAAATGGAGTTCATCTATCGAATTCTGGAACGATATTCACAACAAGAGGTCATAGTAACTTTTGGGGAGCGGACTTTAGCTAAATTCAATTTGGAACAATTAGAGAAATTGAAATTCTCTTTTCCAAATCATTTATTTAGTAAACAGCCTATCTCAAATGAATCAGGCTTACTTATTTCAATAGGTAAAATTGATGATAACTATTTGTATAAAACATTAATTGGATCGATTTCTAAGGAAGAAAGTTCAAGTATCGCAAATCAAATTTTTATCAATTAAGGATGAAATTGGTTAATCCTTCTTAGAAATTTGGAGTATTCCAATAAAATTAGAAAGGTATTTTATGGATACTAATCTTTTTTCAAAAATAAATACGACGATTTCGGTAAAAGAAAACGATTTTATTACAGAAGAAAAATTTCAAAAAATTATACAATCCAAAGATACGGAGACATTGGCATTTATCTTAGAAGCAACTCCCTATCATTTATCGATTGACGTTTTAGAAAATCCTAGTCAGACAGAGATTTCACTAATGACAAAATTAGTCAATGATTATAGATGGGCCTATGCTGAAAGTCCGTCTGATAAAATTGTGACTTTATTTGCTTTACGATATGTTTATCATAATATAAAAGTTTTATTAAAATCTAAGGTGGCAATTAAGAAAGATTTTTCTAAATTATTAATTCCGATAGGGATTTTTGATATAGAAAGTTTAAAACATTTAGTTTCTTCCTTACATTCAGATACACTTCCTGATTTTATGGTTCATGAAGTAGAATCAATTTGGAATGAGTATGAAACTTTTAATAATATTCGTGTACTTGATGTCGGAGCTGATCTAGCATATTTTAAACATCTGAAACTTTTATCTAATGAGTTAGGTGACGTGCTGTCTCAGGTTATTGTTGCAATGATTGACTTTTATAATATTATTACTGTAAAACGTGGTTTATCTCAAAATAAGAGTCATGGGGATATTTTACAATTACTTTCAGATGAAGGAAGTATTTCTGCTAAAGAATTTATATACATTGTAGAAAATCAAGAAATATTTGTGTGGTTCAATAAAATAAATCCAAGCTTAGATTCAATCTTTTCAACTTACGAATTGAAGATGCAGGACGCAACAATTTCATCTTCTGAGTTAGAATTTTTATGTGATTTACTATTGTATAAAACTTTAGATCAAGGAAGGTATAATGTAGATGAGCCGTTAGTTCTTGCTAGATATTTATTGGGATGTGAGTTTGAAGTAAAGAATCTTAGAATGATTATATCAGCTCTTCAAAATACAATTCCTTATGAATCAATAAAAGAAAGGATACGCCCGCATTATGGAAGCTAATAAGTATAAAATTGGCATAATTGGTAGCCATGATATTATTTTACCCTTTAGCATGATTGGGTTTGATATATTTCCTGCCTATCAAGAACAAGAAGCTATAAATACTCTAAGAAAATTAGCTCAATCTGATTATGGTGTCATTTATATCACTGAAGACATTGCTTCAATGATATTAGATACAATTCGCCATTATGATTCTCAAGTTGTGCCTGCTATTATTTTATTACCGACTCATAAACAAGGTTTAAATTTAGGATTAAAACGTATAGAGAATAATGTAGAGAAAGCAGTAGGACACAATATTTTATAATAATGTACAAAATTGTCTGTAATATTATTCTATAATTTTTGGACTTAGTAAGGAGAATAACTTTGACTCAAGGGAAGATTATAAAAGTATCGGGACCTCTAGTTATTGCATCAGGTATTCAGGAGGCTAATATTCAAGATATTTGCCGTGTAGGTAAGCTAGGGTTAATCGGTGAAATTATTGAAATGAGAAGAGATCAGGCATCTATCCAAGTCTATGAAGAAACATCTGGTCTTGGTCCGGGAGAACCTGTTGTTACAACTGGAGAACCTCTATCGGTTGAATTAGGGCCAGGATTGATTTCTCAAATGTTTGATGGCATACAACGCCCATTAGATCGATTTAAATTGTCTACTCATAATGATTTTCTAGTTCGTGGGGTAGAAGTTCCAAGTTTGGATAGAGATATTAAGTGGCATTTTGATTCCACTATAGCAATTGGTCAAAAAGTGAGTACGGGTGATATTCTTGGAACTGTCAAGGAAACCGAGGTAGTTAATCATAGAATTATGGTTCCTTATGGAGTATCTGGAGAAGTCGTTTCTATTGCATCTGGCGATTTTACAATTGATGAAGTTGTATATGAAATAAAAAAATTGGACGGTAGTTTCTATAAAGGAACGCTTATGCAAAAATGGCCTGTCCGCAAGGCGCGTCCTGTTTCTAAACGTTTAATTCCAGAAGAACCATTAATCACAGGTCAACGAGTTATTGATACATTCTTTCCAGTAACCAAAGGGGGAGCTGCAGCAGTTCCTGGACCGTTTGGAGCAGGAAAGACAGTTGTACAACACCAAGTAGCTAAATTTGCCAATGTTGATATTGTTATTTATGTCGGTTGTGGAGAACGTGGAAATGAAATGACGGATGTACTGAATGAGTTTCCTGAGTTGATTGACCCTAATACCGGACAATCAATTATGCAACGGACAGTTCTGATTGCTAATACTTCAAATATGCCTGTTGCTGCTCGTGAGGCTTCAATTTATACAGGAATTACCATGGCTGAGTATTTTCGTGATATGGGCTACTCTGTCGCCATTATGGCTGATTCAACTTCACGTTGGGCAGAAGCGCTACGTGAAATGTCAGGACGTCTAGAAGAAATGCCTGGTGATGAGGGTTATCCTGCTTATCTGGGAAGTCGTATCGCTGAATATTATGAAAGAGCAGGACGTTCTCAGGTTCTAGGGCTTCCAGAACGTGAAGGAACGATTACTGCTATTGGAGCTGTATCGCCACCTGGTGGAGATATTTCAGAACCAGTTACTCAAAACACTTTACGGATTGTGAAAGTTTTTTGGGGGCTTGATGCTCCGTTGGCACAGCGACGTCATTTTCCTGCAATTAACTGGCTTACATCTTATTCACTATATAAAGACAGTGTGGGCACTTATATAGATGGTAAAGAGAAGACAGATTGGAATAGTAAAATAACTCGTGCAATGAACTACTTACAACGGGAATTTAGTTTAGAGGAAATTGTTCGTCTTGTTGGAATTGATTCTCTGTCTGATAATGAACGACTAACGATGGAAATTGCTAAACAAATTCGAGAAGATTATTTGCAACAGAACGCTTTTGATTCGGTAGATACATTCACTTCGTTTGCAAAACAAGAAGCAATGCTAAGTAATATCCTAACTTTTGCTGATCAGGCAAATCATGCTTTAGAGTTGGGTTCTTACTTTACAGAGATTATGGAAGGTACCGTTGCAGTTCGAGACCGTATGGCGAGAAGTAAATATGTTTCAGAAGATAGATTAGATGAAATCAAAATTATATCAAATGAGATTACACATCAAATTCATTTGATATTAGAAACAGGAGGTCTATAAATGAGTGTTATAAAAGAATACAGAACTGCTAGTGAAGTTGTTGGGCCTCTTATGATTGTTGAACAAGTAAATAATGTGTCTTACAATGAGTTAGTTGAAATTCAACTTCATAATGGAGCAATTCGTCGTGGACAAGTTTTAGAGATCCACGAAGATAAAGCAATGGTTCAGCTTTTTGAAGGATCTAGTGGAATAAATTTAGAAAAGTCTAAAATTCGTTTTGCTGGTCATGCATTAGAATTGGCCGTATCTGAGGATATGGTTGGTCGTATTTTTAATGGGATGGGAAAACCAATTGATGGTGGACCAGATTTAATTCCAGAGAAATATTTAGATATTGATGGTCAAGCTATTAATCCTGTATCTAGAGATTATCCAGATGAATTTATTCAGACAGGGATCTCCTCTATTGATCATTTGAATACTCTTGTACGTGGTCAAAAATTACCAGTATTTTCAGGTTCGGGCTTACCTCATAATGAATTAGCTGCTCAGATAGCAAGACAAGCGACTGTTTTAAATTCTGATGAAAATTTTGCGGTTGTATTTGCAGCAATGGGTATTACTTTTGAAGAAGCTGAGTTTTTTATGGAAGAACTCAGAAAAACAGGAGCGATCGATCGTTCGGTTCTATTTATGAACTTGGCAAATGATCCTGCAATTGAGCGTATTGCAACTCCCCGCATTGCTTTAACTGCGGCAGAGTATCTAGCTTTTGAAAAAGATATGCACGTTCTAGTTATCATGACGGATATGACTAACTATTGTGAAGCGTTACGTGAAGTCTCGGCAGCTCGCCGTGAAGTTCCAGGGAGACGAGGCTATCCGGGATATTTATATACAAATTTATCAACTCTATACGAAAGGGCTGGTCGCTTAGTTGGTAAAAAAGGTTCGGTTACACAGATTCCTATTTTAACAATGCCAGAAGATGACATAACACATCCAATTCCTGATTTAACTGGATACATTACTGAAGGACAAATTATTTTGTCGCATGATTTGTATAATCAAGGTTATCGTCCACCAATCAATGTTTTACCTTCTCTCTCTCGATTAAAAGATAAAGGATCTGGAGAAGATAAAACTCGTGGAGATCATGCTCCAACTATGAATCAACTGTTTGCAGCCTATGCCCAAGGGAAAAAGGTTGAAGAGTTAGCAGTAGTATTAGGAGAATCGGCTTTATCTGATGTAGATAAATTGTATGTGAGGTTTACAAAGCGTTTTGAAGAAGAGTACATAAACCAAGGATTTTATAAAAATCGAAATATAGAAGATACGTTGAATCTTGGGTGGGAATTACTATCAATTCTTCCTAGAACAGAGTTAAAACGTATCAAAGATGATTTGCTTGATAAATACTTACCTTTGGTAGAAGTTTAATCCAGAAATGGAGTGATTATCTATGGTACGTTTGAATGTAAAACCAACTCGTATGGAATTGAATAACTTAAAGGAACGTTTGAAAACAGCTGAACGTGGACATAAGTTATTAAAGGATAAAAGAGATGAATTGATGAGGCGATTTATTTCTTTGATTCGTGAGAATAATCAACTTCGGAAAGAAGTAGAAAGTTATCTAATTGATAATCTAAAATCCTTTGCAGTTGCTAAATCATTAAAGAATTCTCAAATGGTGGAGGAATTATTTTCAATTCCATCGAAAGAAATTGAATTATTTGTTGAGAAAGAAAATATCATGAGTGTAACAGTTCCTAGAATGCATATGAATATTACTTCTCAAAATGAGAACAGTGAATACAGCTATTTATCTTCTAATAGTGAAATGGATGATGTATTTGCTACAATGAATAGGTTAATTGATAAATTACTAAGACTGGCAGAAGTTGAAAAAACGTGTCAGTTAATGGCTGATGAAATAGAAAAAACACGTAGACGTGTAAATGGTTTAGAATACTCGATTATTCCAAACTTGTCGGAAACTATTCATTATATAGAATTGAAACTAGAGGAGGCAGAAAGAGCCAATTTAGTTCGTATTATGAAAGTGAAGTAGATCCTTTATTTAGATTATTAATTAGATGAACAAATATCAGCTTGGATAAGGCTTTAAGCCTTTCTAAGCTTTTTTATTGACAGTATCAGGATATCTTTTTCAAAATTTTGGTTTGGTAGATAATGAAAATGTTTCTACTAATCTAGATTTAGGATTAGTAAATCGTAAATGTAATTATATAGAAAAAGATAAGTTAAAAAAGATGTATTAGCAAGAGTTGGTCTAACTCATATTCATCTTGAACAAAAGCATTTTGAATTGTCTGGCGGTGAAGCACAACGTGTTGCTTTAGCGAAAATCATTCTTAAAAATCCACCATTAATACTCGCGGATGAGCTGACTGCATCACTTGTTCTGATAACTTCACAAGGAATTATGAAATTAATATTAGATCTGAAAAATGAAAATCGTCTAATCATCATTGCAACCATAATCCCGATATTTGGAATCAAGCAGATGAAGTTATAAATTTAAATCCATTATAGTTACAGTCAATAGATATCTTCTATATTTTAAAGTTATTTTATCTGCGCAAATTGTCAAGTCAAGTGCAACAAGAATACTGCTAAACAAGAATTCGATAGCTTAAACAGTTTGGGTTACCCCAAACAGAAAAGTTGCCGTTTTATAATTGAGAAGTCGT
>JAKTNK010000022.1 GCA_029593465.1 Streptococcus suis | reverse complement strand
CTACATTACGCATTTGGAATACCAACATGACGAATCCCTCCTTCTTAATTACAAATTTTTAGCATCTAATTTAACTTCAATTCCTATTATACACAAAATTTTAAGATACTGCACTATCAACACACTCTTAAGTTTGCTTCTAAGTCTTATTTCCATAACTTCTTTTACGTTTCCGCCATTCTTTGCTGTTTCGATTTTTATGATATGGTGCAAGTCAGCACGAACACGAACCGTCTTATCTCCCATTATATCTTTTTTTGCACTGATTGGTGTATCATTTCGTTTTTCTTTTTGTGCGCCTAAATTTCCCACAATCACTCACTTCTTTCTATTTCTTCTTATTCTTATTTTATCATCAACAATCACAAATCACTTGTGATTTGTGATAAGTGATTTGTGATTAATATATAAAAGCCCTCTTTAAAGGGCTTTTATGTTTATTTTGAGAAAGATATAAAATCAATATATCCCTTTTCCCCAATTTTTACAACGGCATTGTAGGGCTTTTTCTCTTTGTTTTTGATTCCTTTTACCAGGGTTTCTTTTCCCTCCAGTAATTCTTTTACATTCGTTTTGGTTAGTTTTTTCTTTCTAAAATGTTCAGCTAAAGTAAACTTACATTCAGGATAATTTGAACAACCATAAAACGATTTTTTTAATACAATATTGTTGCCACACTTAGGACATTTTCCTACAATACTTTTTTCTGCTTCTTTTTCTTTCTGTTCCTGGTAATCAGAAAAATTTAGTTTTTCTATATCGTTAGGTACAGCTTCCAGTAAATGAACAATGAATTTTTTGATATTCGTAATAAAGTTCTCTTGATTGCCTTCTCTTTTACCGATTTTTTTTAAATACGTTTCCCATTTAGCCGTCATTTCAGCACTCGTTAAAAGGTGCTGACTTTCAACTGCCTGGCACAATAATTTTCCTTTTTCAGTTACAACAAGCTTATTCTTAATCACTTGGATATATTCTTTTTGTTTTAACGCTTCAATAATACTTGCTCTTGTCGCTTCTGTTCCAATCCCCTCAACTTCTTGTAAAATCTTGATTGCTTCTTCATCATCAACCGTTTTATTCGCCGTTTTCATAGCAGTTAATAATGTACCCTCTGTAAAAGCTTTTGGCGGTTGCGTTTCTTTTTCAACACTCTTAACACCAACTTCGGCACGTTCGCCAATGATAAC
Source organism: Streptococcus suis (assembly GCA_029593465.1). GTDB lineage: Bacteria > Bacillota > Bacilli > Lactobacillales > Streptococcaceae > Streptococcus > Streptococcus suis_AH. The sequence continues at coordinate 25,899 of JAKTNK010000022.1, read as the reverse complement.
GAGTGGTAACGTTTGAACGTCCTCTTTTTCTTCTTTGGTTTGTTGTTTGAAAAGAATTTTCCACCCTTCTTGCTTTGGTGTCTTTCCGATCGATTGAAACAGCAAATCAGCTACTTTCGTTTGTATCTTGGTTTCTTCATACAAGTAATCAGGTAAAAACATGGCAACGGTCGTTTTAACGACTAAAGCATAAATTTTTCGTTGTAAATCGTCCATTTTTGCTAATGCAGATTCGGTAGGTACTTGTTTTGTTGGGATAATGGCGTGGTGTTCCTGTACCTTGCTACCGTCCACATAACGCTTTCTAGGCTCTGTTTGAACCATTTCAAGATCAAGTCCTAAAAAACCGCTATATTTGCCAAAATTCGCTTTTAAATAAGCAAATTCGTTCTCTGTAATAAATGGTGTATCTGTTCTTGGATAACTCAATAATTTTGCTTCATACAGTCCTTGCATAGCTTTTAAAGTTTGGCTCGCTGTCGCTTTATAAAGCTGATTGACTTTTGATTGCAAACTACTTAAAGAAAACAGACTAGGACTATTCGTTTTTTTCTCTTTGGTTTGCACGTCAGCGATTCTGCCCTCTTGATTGCCTATTTTAGCTTGTTTAGAAGAAACAAAGGATAAAAGTTCCTCTTGGCTCTTAAAACGCTGTGTGGGGCTTAGAACGCCCTTAAACGACCCTTGGTTTACTTTTATACTAGCTTCCACCTCGAAAAAAGGTTCTTTTTTAAAGTTTTCTATTGCTTCCTGGCGTTGATAAATGAGATATAAAGTCGGTGTTTGTACACGTCCTAATGAAAATGTACCTTGTACGCCTTTTTGTTGTAAATTCAAGGTATATAAAGGGCTTGCGTTCATGCCGATCAACCAATCGGCAATTTGGCGTGTTTGCGCTTCTTGATAAAAGGGATAGTAATTCATTCCTGGTTGCAAATTTTGAAAACCGCTACGGATCACATCTTTTTCTAAACTATTGATCCATAGTCTTTTAAATGTTTTATCTTTTGAAAAGGCATTTGCTTTATGGATAATCGACCAGGCGATATTTTCACCTTCTCTGTCGCTATCTGTTGCAACAATAATTGTATTTGCCTTTTTGAGAAGTTCTGCAACAATTTTAAACTGCTTTCCCTTATCTTTTGCAACTTCAAAATCGTATCGATCAGGAAAAATCGGCAAAGATTCAAGTTTCCAATTTTGCCACTTTTCGTCATAATGACCTGGTTCTGCTAATTCCACTAAATGCCCAAAACCAAAGGTGATAAACGTTTCATCTGTAAATAGTGGGTCTTTGATCTCAAAATAACCGTCTTTTTTGGTGCTTTGTTTTAAAGAACTTGCGTAGGCTAATGCCTGGCTTGGTTTTTCAGCTAAAATAACCGTACTCATTAACTATCCCTCTTTTCATTGTTTTTTCTTTGATCGACTGTCACGTTATATCTTGCTCGATACCTTCTAAACGTTCGGCGATTGATTCCAGTTTGTTCTTCAACTTCTTTATCGGATAAACCATTCAAAAACAAATCGAAAGCATGCTTTAAACGTGGATCATTTTCTTTAAATTTATGCTGACGACCTTTGAATTTGCCTTTTTTCTTAGCAATTTCGATTCCTTGTGCCTGACGTTCCTTAATTTTTTTTCGTTCTGATTCTGCTTGATACTTGTACAATTCAATGACAAGGCTATTAATCAAACGCCTTAAATTTTCATCTTCAATACCATTCATTGAGGGTAAATTTAAGACTTCCAGGGTTGCCCCCTTAATTTGAATTTGATTCATCAATTCTGTTAATTCTTTATTATTTCGTCCTAATCGATCTAATTCAGTAACAATAACAATATCCCCTTCACGAATATAGTTAAGCATAGCTTGTAATTGTGGGCGTTCGACCGATTGACCGCTTAATTTGTCTGAAAAGACCTTAGAAACGCCCTGTAACGCTTGTAATTGCCGATCTAAGTTCTGTTCTTTGCTACTGACACGTGCATAACCAATTTTAGCCATTTTCAACCAACCTCTAAAATTCTCTCGGTTGCAATAACCAATCAGCAATATCTACTTTTTCAATTTCAAATTGCTTATCAGAAATTGTCTTTTCGTAAGCGATAAAATCTTGCGCATATTGTTGCTCATTAAAAATAGCCACCACTTCGTCATTTTCTAAAACTCGATAAATAAATTTTTTCATTTTACCCCTCCTATTATGCCCAACTTAAATGACCTATTCACCAAGTCAATTATACTGCTAAAATCATATTAGGACAAATAGGTATACCTCATTGACCGCTATCTTACTTTATCTGTTGAGAACCCATGTATAGTACTTCAACTTCATAATATTCAAATCCTTCTTTGTAGAAATAAGGAGCTGGTGCTTTAGTTCTTGGAATAATCTGAAAATCAGACAATATTTTCAGTGTTCTTCTATTTCTAAGGAACATATCATCATAAGATACTGTTAAATAGAACCAAATATGATTGTTAATTTGTCCTTCTTTTAAAAACAGAAAGTTGGGCAAGGAAATAATAATATCTGCTGACTCATCAACTAAAATCTCACCTAAAGATAAAGGAACACTTGTACCAATATACAAATGGGTGCTTTGGTCCCAGTCTACCTCTTTTATTTCTGCACAGTCTAGAGATACTTCAATAGCCTCTCCTCTTCCCTTATTTTGAAATATTAAATGAAAGTCACTAGTCTCTTCCATTTGCTTATAAAAATAATTCTCCTTCTGCACTTTAAATTCATCACCGTTAAATGAATGATACGGGAATAAAATTTTAAGCTCACGCCTACCCATAAAACCATTATTTTCAGTCTCAACTGATTTGAGCTTCAAAATAGGTTTATACTTAATTTCATCGTCTTTTCTGGCTTGTTTTGATTGATAATTTAACGTGACAATCAAACCTATTAATGTTATGAGCGCACCTAAAACAGCACCGTAAAAGGATAGCAAATCTCCTGCCGACCACTCTGCTACTAGAGAACGAATAGAGTAGGTTTTAAAGGAAAAATTTATAAGGAATGGTATTACAAATAAAATTACAATGGAAATAATAACAATTTTCGTTATGTCTTTCTTTTTCATGGTAATAAAAACCCTTTGCTATTTTGTTAAATCTTCTTTGATTTCAATTTTACCATATAATCTCTGGTTTGTTCTTCTTGCTTCAGCATGACGTTCCAATTTTTCATACTGCGTAAAGTCTTTAACAATACTATCAAATTTTTCCATCAGGGCTTTCCGTTCGATTGAAACCTCAACAACCTGTTTTTCAATCTCTTTTGGATTGACTGAAGATGAAATATTGAGTTCTTCCAAAACTTGATAAGCTACTTTTGCATCAATCGGACTTTCTGAATGAATATCTTCAAGCGCTGAAGCAATTTTGTTCAAGCGTTCCACTTTGTCATCAAGCTTATTTAATGAATCTTGTGTTTCTTCAATTTGAGCAATGAAGCGGTCACGTAGTTCATGAAACTGGTCAGAATCAGATACATTATGACTGACTAGGTAATTATATTCCTTGACCAGTAAATCCAACTTGGAAATATTAGGGTTCTTGGTCAAGATATATTCTCCACTCTCATAAGCAAGCTGATTGATAAGGGTTGACCCTTTCATAAATTTGTTGCTGGTGGAATTGTCAGGATTGATGAAATAGAAAAAGTCCGATTTCTTGATAAAAATATCAAAGCTCCCGTCCTCTTGCTTATCCACTAAGCGACTTGGAATTTTGACCGTTCCTTGATTAGCTATCCCATATTGCATCTGAAGATAGATGCCCGTGTCGGTTTCATGTTCCACCTGCCACGGTTCAATCTTAACCCTGATTTCGAAATCGTTAGCCTTCTCAGCCTGCTCTTTGTCATATTCATCCTTGATAGTTTCTAACGGATGGACGATTTCATTTTTAGCTATCCGCTCCTCAATCTGCTCCAAAGAATACCGACCCTTTTTGGATAAGGTACTGTCCCTTGTGTTCCTCTTTTGGTCTTTATCTAGTAATTTGTATTTGGCATATTTGCCCGAAAAATCAACCGCTAGATTCAGCACCTTTGCCTTCTCTTGAAAATCCGCTAGACTGATTGAGTGTTTTAGGAGAAATTCAAGACGGGACTTGATTTCTAACTTAAAGACATTCTCCTTCTGATAAGCAGAATATTCTTTGTGACCAAATGAATTTGTGTGTTCAAGGATTTTAGCACCTGCTAAATCCGCATACTTGTCAGAAATTTGTTCAAGGGCTTTCTTCGTTCCTTTCTGCCATCTGAATTTGTTCAAGGTAACTGAATTAGTAGAATTGATATAAATGTGATTGTGCAGATGCTCCTTATCCATGTGAGTCGCAATGACAAACTGATGACTATCACCTGTCAACTCCAAAGCGGTCTTTCGTCCTATCTCGTGAACCTGTTCAGGTGTCAGATTGTCTTCAGGAGAAAATGACTGAATAACGTGGTGTGCTAAAACATCGTTATTGACCAACTCCTCATTATTGATAGGTCTACCCTTTTCCAAATTGGCAATTTGCTTTAACATCATAAATTCAGAGTAGGCGGATTCAACATCAATGACTAAATTTCCTGAAACCAGCTGGGACACAAATTGACCATTTACCATTTTAACAGGAAAGTTCATTTTAGAATCAATCAATTCAGCTCCAATTGTTTTAGCTCCATCTTCAATATACTTGAGACCGTCTGACAATTTATTGACGGATTTTATTTGTTTGACTTTGGTAACAACCAATCCATTCACTCCCTTCATTCTTTCAGAACTCTTTCAATGATAGCAACTTCCTTGTCAAAGTTTTCATCCATCAGTCGCTTAACTTCCAAAAGTGATGCCTGTAGAGATTGATAATTTTCAAGACTAACCTCTTCATTGGTATTGACGTATTTGGCAAGTTGGTTGATATTTGTTCCAATCCGATTGATTTCAGTTCGCAATTTGACCAGTTCGGAGTAATCAACTGTTACCACTTCACCTGTCAAAAGCATATAACGGGCGTAGGTGTTAAAATTCTTAAAGCCGTGAAGTGTCATCCGTTCTTTTATCAACTCATTTTCTCGTGGAGTTACTCTAAATTTTCGCTGTATTTCACGGTAGCGCTTTTCTTCCATCATTGATTTTCACCTCATCATTTTTTCTTGACATCCTGCCTAGTCCCCTCTATACTTTTCAAACTGGCAAGCATTGTCGCTATTCAGTGCTTGCTCTAAGGATATTCTTCCGTATGCCATTATCTTACCTCACCAACTTTCAGCATCATCCCACCTTGTTCAGGAAACTTAATTAAGTTATACTCTTCAAGTTCCTTCAAAGATTCAACTACTTTTTCACGTGACCATCCTGTATCATTCATCAATGACACAATAACCATATTTCTTGATTGTCTTTGTTTAGCACGCATTTTTTTATGATTTGATTTCATAATTGAACCTCCGAGAGTTAGTATGAGAAAAAACAAAAGAGAACGCTTTTCACGTTCTCTCAATGTTATTTATTCATTTCTCCCAATTCAGGACACATACTCTTATATCTCGAGTGCTATTTGTTGCTTCTTTTGGGGTGTTGTATCTTCACTAAACTTGGCCAAAACCGCATCTATCTCCTCAATCTCTACTTCTTTTTCAACCAAGGGAGCTAAAACATCATACTTAGCCTTTACAAGCTGATAGTCCTCTTCCTTTGGAAAGACTTTTTCAACTTCTACTTTGGCTACTCGTAGCTTATCTTTTAAATCCTTTACCAGCTCTTGCGTCTTTTCTTGGTCATCTATAATATGGTCAATGGCATTACTAATCCGTTGAATGGTTCCCACGTCTGATTTCAAATCAAGGGCAACAGTATACTGATTATCTCCTACAATCATTAAAGAGACAGTCTCTGGCATGGGCTCACTAGGAGCTCGTGTTGTCATTTTCAAATCAAATCCTCTAAAGTTGGCCAGAGTCCGAACTTCCTTAGTTTCTGAGCGGTTATAGGTAATGAGTTTTCGCAGATAGTCCCCAGCTTCAGCTCGATTATCCATTGCTTGATTGTCAAATCGCATGACAAAATCTTGCGACTTTGTTGCCAAAGATTGGGCAATATCCTTATCATATTGACTCAACCGTTTTTCCATGATAGGGAGGTGCTTCTCGCTATAGGAAATGGTATGGCGATACTCGTCTTTGGAGCGATTAAAGGCTCGTTTTTGATTCTCTAAAACTGTCAGTTCATTTTCCAACTCCATTTTGAGTTTGAGATAAGGATTACCTGTCGCTAAAGCCTTAAAGTCTGAAGCAGTCATGGTTTGTTCATCAATGTCTTCTGCCGACCGTACGGGATCTTTAGAGGTCATGATTTGCGTGATGTACTTGAGCTTATTCTCCTGAGTTTGCCAGAGGTAGTTGTCGAAGCTCCCTTTCGTAATGTAATGGTAAATATCTACCTCTTGGTGCATATTGCCTTGACGAATTAACCTACCGTTTCGCTGCACAATATCAGAGGGACGCCAGGGAACATCTAAGTGGTGGACTGCTTTCATGCGTGATTGCACGTTTAGACCAGTCCCACCTTTTTCCGTAGAAGCCATAAGAATCCTAACTTCTCCACTATTGACCTTGCGTGACAGAGAGTTTTTCTTGTCATCCGTATTAGCGTCATGGACAAAGGCAATTGCTTCTTTGGGAATCCCTCTATCCACTAAGAGGTCTTTCAATTCATTGTAAACGTCAAAGCCCTCTTCCTTATTCTTAGGCGTTCCAATATCTGAGAAAATCATCTGGGTAGCTTTATCATCTTCTCCCTCACGGTAAATGCGTTCCACGTTATCCACTACTTGAAGGATTTTCTGGTTGTCCAATAAGGTATAGGCTGGGTCAATGAGACGCATGTCAATGGCTAGTTTTCTAGCTTCCCCAGTGTAGGGTAGGATACTAGCGAGGTAGTCATTGCGACCCCTTTTCCATTATCCCCCCACCGAACCGGACATGATACTTTCGCATCATCCGGCTCTCCAGTAATTTCATTTCATAAACGTGTATTTATTGAACCATTATGTATCGCATGGTGACAATCCCGACAGGTCACTAGCGTTTTTCGACGTCTTGCTGACATGACTTCTTTCCACTTTGGAACTAATTTCCCATTGTGTTTGTTCAAGTCTGCTAATTTTCTGATATGATGTACCTCTATGTTCTCCTCACTTCCACATAGCTCACACTTATTTGCGAGTAATCGCTTGATAAGCTCTGTTCGACCACCATAAACTTGATACGGAGCATCTTCTATTACAGTTTTCTTTTTATAAGAAAGTGAAATGCCACCCCACGTTGCAACTAGAGGAGGTTTATCTTCTCGAGGCACAACTACCTGTAAACACGGCACAGTTCGGCCATTCGTGCTAGTTGTGGTAGTCTTATATTTAGCTAACATTTTATTAATGGATGACTTATGTTTAAATGCTAATGTTTTAAGGAGTGATGTTTCCATATACCAATAGACTTTTGAGAACCATGACAAATTTTGTGCCAATATATAATATTGAACCAGCCCTCTATATTCTTGTTGGTAAGTTTGAACGATACTAAAGTCATCATCCTGCAATAAGTTATTACGATGAATAGCTTTACCATTTTTCATGTATTGGCGGCATTTGCTTTCAATAACTGATGCAGGTACAAATAATGCGATAACACCATTGGCACTCCGTCTCCCTTTGTTATCAATATAATCATTGACACGTTGTGCTTTTATCTCATATCCCAGAAATTTAGCTGATTCTCCAGTCGCATGGGTAATCAAAGTCTTTTCTTGAGAAAGTTCCAAAGATAACTTAGTATTTAAAAAGTCTCCAATTTGCTTCTTTATAGCCTTTGCCTCAGCTTTTGAACCTGTAAAGCCTAGAATAAAGTCATCCGCATACCGAACATATCTTAATCTCCGATAGCTGGTATCATAAGTATCAACTGAAGGGAGATTTCTTCTCTCAACAATTAACTGATGAGCTTTTTTATAATCTCCTTTATCCTGATAGCATTTAATTCTTCTACTCAAACGATTATAGGCTGAGTTTGCTTTCTGCTTTTTACCTCTTGTATATTGAGGTATCAGTTCTTCACCGACCCACTTATCAAATTGATGTAAATAGATATTAGCTAATAAAGGACTAATAACTCCACCTTGCGGTGTTCCACTAATAGTCTTGTGAAACTTCCAATCATCAAGATATCCTGCCTCAAGCATATTTTTGATAAGCCTAATAAACCGACCATCCTGAATTTGTCTAGACAACATAGTGATTAATACAACGTGGTCAATCGTGTCAAAATAACTAGAGATATCTCCTTCTATGAACCAACGTGTCCCTTTCCAAGTCTGAATTTCTTGTAAAGCTGTATGACACCCTCTTTTTGGTCTAAAACCATGAGAATGTTCACTAAATTGTGGCTCATAATAGGCTTCTAATATCATGCGAATCACTTCCTGAAGAAGTTTATCACTCCATACTGGTATTCCCAAAGGACGGTGTTTTCCATTCTTTTTAGGAATGTACTCTCTCCTAGCTGGTCTCCAGTAATAGGTTTCTCGTCTTAATTGTTCAATAATCCTATCTATTTTTTGAATAGACATACCATCAATCGTTTCCTCTGTAACACCCTTTGTCATTGCTCCGTTATTCGGGTATAACTTTGCATAGGCTATTAGATACAATTCACGATTAAATAGTAATTTATAAACCCTTTCAAGTGGTTTATCTTGTTTTCCACGTTCATGAATGACTGTTAAAATAGTTTTGGCTGTACGCATCTCACGCACCTAATCCTTTCTAACTAATCGAAATTACCTGTCACCCTTCGCCATGTACAAGGTTTTCCCTTGCTCAAACTACTACGGTGACTCCGTTACCATAAGGGTCTCCCCTCTTAGGCAATCCTGCTATTCGTTAAAAATGTACGTTCTAGTAACCCTTAGGTTCCTCACTCATTCCTTTATTCATACTTATCGTATGCTCTTTTACTGTAGAAAGTTATTCGTCCAAAATCACAACAACGAATATACAGTAACATCGGTCTCAGTTACTTTCCGATGGGCGATGCTTTGCACCTAGTCAGAATTGATGTTCAAGCAGTTTAGCCTTAACCATAGGTTACGGAACTTGCGGCACATCAAAGCGTTGTAACTCACTCCTTATCCGCTTTACTAACATGCTATTGTCCCCTTTGGGTTTCCCCGCTAGGTTAGTTAGTTGTTCCTATTATTTACTTTCAATAATATCCCTCTGCGAGGGAGATACATTTTTACGCTTAACAGCGCACGATTTTAAGCATGTTATCTCTACTTGGATCAACACTACCTGACTTGATAGCGTCTGAACGCTCTACCAGTTCTTCTAAATAGTATTTCTGAGCTTGCGTTAACTCGCTTTCCACCGCAATAATCTTAGCTTCAGGTACAGGTAAATCAAGCATATCTGAAGTCTGAATATCAGCTGTTTCCTTGTAAATTCGCATGAGTTCAGGAAGGTTGACAAATTTCTTGAACCGTTTCTTAGGTTGGTATTTATCTCCTGTCGGGGCTAGTTCCATAGAGTTTTCGATATTCCCAAAAGCCCCAACCCAGGAGTCAAAATTGGATACCTGGTATCGTTCCAAGACATCGGGTTGAATGTAATTCATCATAGTGAAAAGTTCACTAATGGAGTTTGAGACTGGTGTTCCTGTCGCAAAAACAACATTTCTATCGCCATGCTCTGCCTGAACCTGTCTCACCTTCATTTCCATGTCTACGTTCTTTTTTGAAGTGGTATTGGTGATACCCGCGACATTCCCAAGTCCAGTGATTGGTCGGATATTCTTGAAGTGATGAGCCTCATCCACAAAAAGAAAATCAATGCCAAGGTTTTCAAATTCAATAAAGGTATCCCGCTCCAGTTTTTGGAGTTCTTCTAATTGGTGCTCTAGTCCCTTAATCGAACGCTCTGCTTCTTTCACCGTATAATCACTGTCACTTCCTAGCTTAATTTCTCGGAGTTGCTCAAGTTTGTCATTGATATAGGTGACCTGTTTTTCACGACTCATCGGTATCTTCTCAAATTGTGAATCTCCAATGACAATGGCATCATAGTCCCCTGTAATAATACGGGACACAAACTGCTTACGTTTGGCTTTGGCAAAATCTTTCTTGGTGGTCACATAGACTTTCTTGGTTGGGAAGAATTTCATGATTTCTTGACCAAACTGTGCAGTCAGACTAGACGGCACCACATAAAGTGGTTTATGCACCATCCCTAATTCTTTCAACTTGAAGCCAGCTCCAAGCATGGTAAGTGTTTTACCTGAACCAACTTCATGAGCTAGTAGAGCACGTTTTTCCTCGACAATTCGTTGAATGGCATTCTTTTGGTGAGGACGTAAGGAGATATTCTGAGCAAGTCCATCAATGGTTAAATGACTACCATCATAGGACTTCGATACCGTACGATTGTAGAGCCTATTATAGGTGTCTTCAATCATTTGTTGGACTTCTGGATAACTAGCCACAAAATCTTGAAAGAGTTCTTGTAGGAGTGTTTCCTTGGCACGCAGGACTGTTGTTTTCTCTACATCCGTCACATTCTTTTTCTTATCCCCTTCGACAACTTGTTTTGTGATGGTTGGTTGATTGGAATTCAGGAGATTTTCGAAGATTTTTCGACCACTATCATACCGAGACCCAGGCACACCTAAACTTCTATCCGTTGCGGTAGAATACCTAAATGCAAACTTGGATTGGTAAGATATCGTCCCATCAATTGGACTGACTTCAAGAACAGTTGCTACTTCTTGGTCTGACAGTTCATAGGCTTTCCCCATAAAGGTTTCTTGGGCAAATTTACCATAAACAGCTAGAGGAATCCAGCGTGATCCGATTCGATAATCAATGTCTGCCAAAGTAATGCGTGCTGGTTTGACAGTTTCTAGAAGTCCTGCATAATGCGGCCAGTTAAAGTCCTGATTGTCTTGTTTGACAAATAGTTCCACAACTTCTAACTTGGTGACGACATCCCCTGATAGAAAATCTTGGCGAGAAACATAGGACAGCTCCCCATTCAAATACTTCTCAGGATTAGGCATAATGAGGTCGCCTAACTCCTCAATCAAGGTCATCTTCGATTCAACCTGATAGATAGACATCATATAAGCGAAATCAACACCACGTCCGTCAGCCAAGCTGGAATTTAAGGCATCAAGGGCAGTATGTACCTTTTTAACCTCTTTTTCAGGACGCACTAGAGCCTTTTCAAAGGCAAGGGATTTGGTATAGGTAACAGACTTTCCACTTGGATCCAGACTTTCATCTTCCAAACTAGCAAGAAGCGAATATTTATCATCACTATCAAAAAGATTACGATTCACTGCACTGTTCAAATACCCATAGCGTTTGACAAAGCTATCATAGGTACGATTGAGCTTGCCTAATAAGTCGTTGAACTCGCCTTTATCATAGTCATAATAGCGTTGAATGGCTATGACTTCTTGATAGGCATTACGAATGTCCACCATTCCTTTGATTCGTGCTACTTCTTTCTCAGATAAGGGAGCTTCATAGAAAACTGTCTTTTTATATAACCCTTTAAACTGACCACGTTTTGCTGCATCATCTGTAACATAAACATCTAGAGCAGTGCTATCAGTTACTTCTAAGGCATTAAAGCGATCAATCTGCTTTTGGGAATGCTTGGTGTCCCAGGCTTTGAAGTTACCATCTTCATCGGCATAGTAACTGATTTCTTCCGTCTTGGTCCCCACTCGAATGCCTTTGTTATCTCGATAGTAAATTGTTGAACCCTGATATCCAAAACTGTACTGACCTAGATTTTCTCTAATATCAGGTGGAATGGAGGTATCAATCACTTGTTTGGTCAATACATCTGGGTTAATGATAACCTCATTTCGATCAATCTCTCTTGGGGCCTTAACATGGTTTAGAGCAGTTTGGACACTGGCAATCAAGTTATCACTAGTCCCCTTAACAGAAAGTGTTCCACCGTTAAAGTTTCTAACCTCATAGGTTCCTAGCACTTGGCTATTGTATTCTCCATCAAAGTAAGGATTGAGCCAAATACGGTTGTCCTTGTCATAACGAATAGACCCTGAAAAGGCTAAGTCATCTGCCACATAGCCCTTGTTCAAGTGTTTCTGGAAGAACAACATATCCGTTGTGACATTGGTTCCGGCAATGGCCTTAAAGGCGGTATCAGGCAAGCGAACCCCTCCAAGAAAGTCAGTTTTCTCACGAATATCTTGTAAAATGTTTTCGGTTCGCTTATCCATGGTTCCTGTTGAAGAGATAATGGATACTTGCCCACCATCATGCACCAAATCAAGGGATTTTTTAACAAAATAGTCATGAATCATATAAGGCTTATCGTACTTGTTATCCGCAATCCGAATATTGGCAAATGGCACATTTGAAATTACCAAATCAAAACTATCATCATTAAAAGCAACCGTCTCAAATCCTTTGACCTCAATATGGCTATTCGGGTGAAGGTGCTTGGCAATGGCTCCTGTGATAGTATCTAACTCCACACCATACAGCTCACTTTTATCTCTCAAATGTGTTGGCATAGCCGCAAAGAAATTCCCTGTTCCCATGGAAGGATCTAGGATTTTGCCACCTGTAAAGCCATCACTTTCCAACTTATCCCACATCTGACGGATAAGGGCAGGGTCTGTATAATAGGCTGTCAGAGAGGACTGTTTCATATCCGAATACTCTTTATCTGTGACTAGGCTTTTCAGTTCTTCTCGTTCCTTAGAAAATTTTGGATTATAGTCATCAAAAAATTCATTGGCTAGTCCACCCCAGCCCACATACTTGGCAAGGAGTTCTTGTTCACTTGGATTTGCCTGACGGCGTTCCGTTTCAAGTGTTTTAACCAAACGAATTGCCGCAATGTTTGTCTCAACCTTATCTCTAGCAGTCTTAGGATAGAAGTCCGTCAAATCTTCTGGAAAATGGAAGTCTATTACTGGAATCTCTGGAATTGATTCCTCTACCTCCTCAACAGGACTTTGGTTGTTTAATTGGTCAATAACATCATTGTTAGGTTCCTCTACACCACTTGGTTCTAAGAGACCGACAGTCTGAATAGGGTGCTCAATAACTGATTCTTCTTCCAGAAATGAAAAAAGGTTTAATTCTTGGTCTGCTTCTTCTACCACTATTTGTGGTTCTGCCTTTGGCTGATGAAGTGCCTGACTGACTTCTTCCCAGGTCCTGGCATAAAGAACAGGATTTTGTTCAATGATATCTGAAAAATCATTGACTAAGTCAATCCGAATCAAACCGTTCAATCGAGCATCGCTGACCGACATAACCTCAAAGTCCTGTCCCTTATAGGAAACCAATGACCCCAGAGGATAAGTGTCCAATACTCTCTGAACTAGTGGATTTTCTGTAAATTCTTCATCAACTACTTCTTTCGTCTCAGCTTTCTCTAGCTTGCTCTTCCAATCACGTAGGTTCAAGTCCGATTGACCACTTTTAGCTTTTTCAAATGTTTCTGCGTCTTCTCTACTGAGTTCTTGGTGTAAAAAGGCGTAGGCAACTTGTCGCAGCTCTTCAATGGAAAGCTGGCTACCAAAGAAAAATTCAATTTTTTCATGACTTAGCCCCATTTGGAGTAGTTCTGTCGCAAGGGCTAGTTGAGTTACCGAGGCTTTGGGATAACCACCTAATAAAGCAAGGTCCGAATTTTTCAAACGAAAACGACCTGCGGCATCCAATAAAATGCCGACTTGGTCTTGGTCAAACTGAGATAGCTCAATCCCCACTTGAGTCAATTTCTCTTGATTTTCTACCCTAATGGCTTGTCCAATTTTTTCTAATTCCTTTTCCTCAACTTGAGTCAGCGTTCGTTTCAGCTCATAGGGACTGCCATCAGCCTCTAGATTGGTAAGTAACTCTTCTCCTTCAAAGACTGGTGTCATTTCCATTTCAGTATCAAAATCACCTCGTCTAAAACTTGGGACTTTTGAACGTTCATTTCGAATTTGGTCAAAATAGGTTAGTATCTCAAATTTACGTCGTAATGATAACTCTTCATAAGCTGGCAAATGACTTGTTTTTCCAGTTTGGATATCCAGTTGAGACAAATCTACATCCAAACTAGCAATGATGAGAGAGCCATCTTCTCTAAATGATATTACTTGATGAACACTTGTTTTGTGCTCATCAACAGTTTCTTCATTTTCTAGAACAGTTTCATCCGCTCTTGTTTCAAGCTCAGGCTCGTAAGTCAAGAGAAACTGCTCAATATCTCGGCCGATCCGATCCGCTAAATTATTAGCCACACGATAAACATTGACCAAATTTGCTCCCCTACTCTTTTCTAATAGAGAATCAGGTGAGATAGCTTGGTAGTTTCCATTGGAATCCAATAATTGAAAACGAGTGGCCAGATTAAACAAGGCCACTTCTATCACCAAGTCTTTTTCAGACGGCGATAATTTGTCAAGTTTTTGGAGACCATTTTGGCCGAATACTTGTGTATAGGTCAATAGATCATGAGCAGTATCATAAGGACTAGCCTGAACAAAAGCTGAAACATCTGTCTCAAAGTGAAGGACCTGAACAGGTCTGATGTTTGCTTGCCTATTGGTTAAAAACTGACGAATAAGATTATCCCACTCCTCGTCAAAATGCTCTGCTTGGTAATATAAAAATGCCTCAAGCAAAGCTCTATCACGAGGAATGGTGGCTCTCATCATTTGTAGTAAAACTTCTTGATTCATTATTCCCTCCCATTTAAAAAAGGCTGAGAGTGTTTCTCAGCCCTTTGCGTTAATCTAGGACCAAGGCTCGTTTGTCTCTATCTTGTGGGATTCCTTCTATTACAGTTGTCACATAATGTTGTAAGAAATGACTTTTCTGGTCTAGTAAATCTTTTTTCAAGGCAAGGTGAACCAGGTCTCCAAAATAATCCTGACTGGAAATGGCCAAGTCCTGTTGAATCATGGCCTGTATGGTTTCAAGGCTAAGTGAAGAATAATCGTCACCATCCAAAACCTCATATTGTTCCAAGGTGTCCGAAAGACTGTTTGAAGACATTAGATCCATAATAAAACTAGAGCCTTCACCTGTTCGGTACAATTTTTCCAGAATATCAGTCATATCTGCCTGTACTTCATCCAGATAGCCATCCACTTTAACTCGTAGCTCATCACTAATCAAGGATAGATCATCTTCACCCATATAATCTTGGTATACTTGATTGAGGATTGTTCTATCAGAAATACTTAATTCCAATGAGAGAAAGGCCTTGATAAACTCTTGGTAATCGTCCTTCTCCATTTCAGACAAAGTCTCTTTCATGGTGTCAATGTTCCAAGCCATCACACAACTCCTTTTGTAGGACTAGTGGTGAACGTCCAGATTGTAGCTCCTCTAAATCCACTTGACCATCTCCATCTGAGTCACTGCTCAAAGGATTGGTTCCCAAAGCCAGTTCCTGAGCATCTGTCAAACCATCATGGTCTGAATCCTTTTCATAAATGGTTTTCGGATTCATCTATTCTCCTCCTTTTTCTTCAGTCCATAAGCCGTACCAAGTAGAATACCGGTTCCAATTAAGCCCAAAAGGGATTCATGTTCCCCTGTATTTGGCAAGACACTTGCTGGAATAGGCGGCTCAATAGTCTCAATTGGTGGTTGAGGTGGGGTAGGTTGATTTGGACTTGGTTCTTCAGGTTGAGGTGTATGTGTTACAACTGTATTTGAGCTGATGACATAGCCATTCACTGTATGGAGATAGGTATTCTCCACCTGACCAGTCGCAATCCGTTTCATCTGAAGGTAAACATCTGCCTGAAAGGCTGAATCATCAGAGATAGTCTCCAAGAAGGCTTTATCAAATGAAATTGACACGAGGCCATTTTCTGTATCCACCTGTTGCAAGGTATATTTCGTGACTTCCGTTCCCTCTTTTAAGACAGAACCGTCTTTGAGGGTAACATCCGTCATCAGATAGCTGCGGTAAACACCATTATACTCATCATGCTTTTCATCATAGTTATCTTCAAAACCATATTCAAATAAATCTGTCGCACGATTGCTTGGAATCATTGCTCCAACTAAGCGGTAGTTAAAGGTTTGATTCAGGGCCACTTCTTTCCCGTCAAGGCTGTCATTTTTATGAGATAAGTCAATCACCACATCTTTTTGTGGGTCTAGTTTGGGAACATTATTAACCACTGTTTCCGTGACATAGGCCAAGCCAAAATCAATCTGATAGGCTGTATTTTCATACTGACCACCTGTTTTGGTCAACTCATTTTTTACCGTCATCGGAAGCGTGACAACTAAGGTTTGACCAGTCTTCACATAGGTATCATAATAGGCTTTTGGATCATCGCTACTAAGAACTTGAATGGCTCCTTTAGGTGTAAACTGACGTTTAGCCATGGCATCTTGGACGACTTTCGGAGCTTCTGACAAACTAGCGTAGGTGCTGACGGAGATACCAGATACACGATTGCCATCCTTATCCAAAACTTGAATGCCATCAGGAATTAGGGTAAGGGCTTCTTCTGGGTAATCGTCTACCATGTAAAATCCCTTGGCAAGAACATCATCCGTCACGACCATGTCCTTGTATTGACTGTAATCCAAGACAATTTTGTAATAATTGACCGTATTCGGAAGAACAGTCTTTCCATCAATTGAAATACCTTCTTGGTTGGTATTAGACTTATGTGGAGTTACTTTAGGGACAAAATTGGTCACCGTGTTGGTTTCATAGGCTTGCCCAAAGTCCACCTGATAAGCCACGTTTTCATAAGACTTTCCTGAATTAAGCATGGTTTCCAAAACCGTCATCGGAGTGACAATGGTAATATTCTCCCCCTTGGTCACATAAGATTCAAAAAAGGCTTGTGGGTCCTCAGGCATGAAAACTTGAAAAGCTCCTTTAGGCTGAATTTTTTGTTTCGAAAGGGCTGCTTGTAGCATTTTAGGAGCTTCTGATAATTGAGAATAAGCCTTCACCGTGATTCCTGAAACTGTTTTGCCATCAGATGTGATAAACTGAATAGCTGCTTCATCCGGCAATAAAGCTTCTTCTGGACAATCATCCACAAAGTAAAAACCTTGTGCAATCTGAGAGTTGTCTGCTTTAATCCCTCGGTATTGGTCCAAGTCCCATGAGAGAGTATAGTAATTTTGACTTCCCACTAGCATGGGCTTCCCATGGATGTCCACTTTGTCTTTATTGAGGTTCTGTTTTTTGGGTTCTGGAGAAACAAGGGTGTTGGTCACTTCCTTGGTTTCATAGCCATTTCCAAAATCAACTTGATAAGCCTTGTTTGTATAAGTCTTAGTTTGACCATAGAGACTATCTTTCACCGTCATTTTGGTCAGTAAAGCTAAAGATGTACCTGTTTTGACATACTGGTCATAAAAGGCTTGGTTGTCATCCGGCAAAAAGACTTGAAAGGCACCTGTTGGTGTAATCTTAGCACGAGCCAATTTATCTTGAAGGTCTTTAGGAGCTTCATTTAGGGAAGCATAGTTTTTAACCGTAATTCCTGATACCTTCTGATCGTCAAGGGTTGTAACAGCCGTGCCATTTTCCACCACATCAAGCACTTCCTCTGGGTAATCGTCCACAAAGAAGAAGCCTCGTGCAATTGTCTCTTTTGCAGAACGATCTCCCTTATACTGGTCCAAATCCCAAATCAATCGGTAGTGGTTGGTTGTGCCAAGGGCTACGACCGTGTCATTAATGAGGACACCGTCCGCATTTTCATTGTTTTTATCTGGTGTAATGAGTGTGGTTGTCTCCCCATCACCTGGTGTACGAACCGTTACAACATTTGAAGTGACTGTGTAAGCATTGGTTGTACCCTTGTTCAAAAGGAGTTTGTAACTATTGGAATAGGTTGCCCCATCATTTTGAACAGAACCATAGAGTTTTGGAGCGGTCAGTTGATAAACCTTGGTTAAATCTTTATTTACCTCCTGCAACAAGTTTTCCTTTGCGGTTAAGGTCACAAAATTCTTAGTCTCATCAAAGCTAAGGACATAGTTTCCATTCTCTTTTTGTGTTGTTTCCTTATCAAATAGGTAACCAGCAGGCAAGTAGTCCTCAAAAATGAGACTAGTCGTTTGGGCACGATTGGGCGATAAGGCATCAACTGTTAAGGGATAAATCACCGTTGAATCTTTTGCGACAGTTTTCTCATGAAGATTAGCTTGGTCACTATTGACCACTTCTTTTATAATCTCTGGCGTTGTCGTCAAACGGTACGCATGATAATGGACAGTTGGTACTTGTGGTGGCGTTGGAAGTTCTTTTGGAATAGGTTTGACAGGTAAGGTTACCTTGGTCAAGGTCAGACTAGGCTGCACAACTTCATCCAAAGGCTTTGGCGTGAAGGTTACAGGCTTTTCTGGTGTAAATGTTTTAGGAGTAAAGACATCTGGTGTTACCGTAATAGGTTCTGGAATGGGTTCAAGTTTCACCGTTACATGAGGTTTGGGACTATACGGTGTTACTGTACGTGCCACTGGTAGGGTATTTAAAGCGAACCAGTAAGACAAGCCAACATTCTGTGGCATATCGCCTTGGCCAAAGGTGACTGTATAGGTATTGCCTGATGTAACTGTTGAGACAATAGCTCCTTTATAAGCATAACGACTTGATGTGGTATCCCATTCCTCAGGTAAATTCAAATCACTTGCACGGTTTGAACCCAACGAACGGGCCAGACCTTCATTAGTCACTTGAACGGTTGAACCATTAATCGGAACAAATTTCCCAGATGAATCTTTAACATATTCTAAACCAATGTCATTATGATTGAGGGAAGAATGTGTGAAGACTCCTGGTTTCTCCTTAGAAAAGGTGACCTGCGTTCCGTCTTCCAAGAAATACTTAGCAACTACACGAAACTCCATCTTGTCTGTTCGCCAGTCACCGTTTCCGTCATTTCGATAGGCAATAAAGCCCTCTGTGGGATCGTTTGGTACAACCAATTTCACGGCATTGGTTCCAGCAGGTGATACAAGGTTGGTAATATCGTAAGTCACTCGACTAATCTTTTTACCATCAAATCGTGCATGTTGAAGATTTTGATAGTTAAAACTAAGAGTTTCGCCTGTTTTGAAGCTATCATAGACAAAGAATCCTGTTGAATCCAATATTCTTGAGTAGCCACCCAGCATGGCATCGCCAGTTGAAATGATTTGATTAGGATTTCGGGTAATTGCTCCATGTTGTGCTTGTGGCTCACCGTTATTGAGATTGAGGGCTTGAGCAAGGGCTTCAGAAATATAACCTTCTTCACCTTTTGAAATCTCGGCCAAGTCACGTTGATAGCGTTCCAATTCTTTGGCATTATAGGCATCAATCGCTTCATTCTCTTTTCTGGCTGCGGCTTCTTTTTCTTGATTACGTTTTGTAATAGCTTCAATCTCGGCTGCTCGATCTGAAACTAATTGTTGTTTCTCCTTATTAGCTTGATCTACTGCGGCTTGACCTGCACGGTTTTCAGCATCAACAGCTGCTTGACCAGCCTGATTACGCCTTTCAATGGCTTCATTATCTGCCTTTGCCTTAGCAAGTCCAGCTTCATTTTCTTTTTGAATGGCTTGGTTTTTCGCAACAATATCTTCTGCCTTTGTTTTCTTTGTTAGATAATCCGCTACAGCTTGCTCGTTAGTTGATTGAATACTTTCAACACCCTTGCCATAGTTTGTATAGTCAAGTACAGATGTCCCGTTTCCTGATGAAACTATTTGTTCATTTACTGTCACATCAGCATCTGCATACCGAGTTTTTAGGTCTTTGACTTTGGTATCAACCCAAGTATTTGTCTCTTTACCAGTTTGGTTGGCCCCTTCGTAGGCCTGTGACAGCTCCTTATTTTCCTGTTCGATGCGAGCTTTTTCATCCACATAAGCTGCTTTGTCAGCTTTGTAGGTTTCAGTAACTTCGTTGATAGCCTCAACTTGATTTTGGGCATCTGCTTCTGCTTTTGAAATTTGTTGGTTAGTTTCTGCCGCAGAAGTTGTATTTCCTAAATCCATTTGGCTATCTTCAACCGTAGAAACACCTTCAGCCTTTGCCTCTTCAACTGCTTGTGTTACCGTATCATGTGGTACGGTAACAGCAATCGCTCCATTAGATTGTCCAGTTAACGCTAAAATTTCAGTTTGTTCAGATACAGGTTTTGGCTGTGCTTCTGGTAAATTTGTGGCTGGATTCTCCGTTCGTTGGATGTTGGTGTCAACTGATGATGTGACTTCATCAGCATGTGCAACCGTTCCTCCCCAAGCAACAACAGCCGTCACCATGGTTCCAAGGGCAACGGAACATAGAGTGCGATATTTTTTACTCTTGCGAAAGACGTGTTTCTCGCCTTTTTCCTGATTGACAAGAAAGTGATGATTACATGTTTTGGTCATAAAGTGTCCTTCTTTTCTTTTATTCTCTAGTAACATACTGTCACTCTTTCCTCATCATAAAAAAGAAGGCTTGATTTTGTTATCACAATCAGTTCAGGGAAAAGAAAATGTTGCTTTTGCACTACAAATGTTGTAAAATTGTAGTGCAAAAGCAACATAGAAAGGAGTAAGCATGTCAAAAAAAGAGATTCTACTTGAATTTATAGAAAACCACAATGGTATTATCACCTATAAAGATTGTAAAGCTCTAAATATTCCAACAATATATTTGACAAGACTAGAAAAAGAAGGAATTCTATACCGCGTCGAAAAAGGTATTTTCCTAACCCAAAACGGAGACTATGATGAATACTACTTCTTTCAATATCGTTTTCCTAAGGCTATTTTCTCTTATATTTCGGCACTGTATCTACAACAGTTTACAGATGAAATTCCACAATATTTTGATGTGACAGTTCCTAGAGGCTACCGCTTTAATACTCCTCCAGCTAATCTAAATATTCACTTTGTCTCTAAAGAATACAGCGAGCTGGGAATGACTACTGTACCTACTCCTTTGGGAAACAACGTAAGGGTATATGATTTTGAACGTATTATTTGTGATTTTGTAATACATCGAGAAAAGATTGATTCCGAACTCTTTGTCAAGACACTTCAATCTTATGGGAACTATCCTAAAAAAAATCTAGCAAAACTCTATGAATATGCGACAAAAATGAATACTTTAGAAAAAGTTAAACAAACTCTGGAGGTTCTAATATGAACAAAGCTAAATTAACAGCACTCTGTCATAAAATATCAAAGAATACTGGTTTAACCTTTAATTCCGTCATGACCTATTACTTCCTAGAAGTCATTTTGAAAAAATTAAGTCAAAGTTCTTATTCAAATCACTATATCTTCAAAGGAGGATTCCTACTGTCGAATGTCATCGGAGTTGAATCTCGTAGCACTGTTGATATTGACTTTTTATTCCATCAAATAACACTCTCAGAAGAAACTGTTAAACAGCAACTCAAGGAAATTTTAGCAGATTCCGAAGAAGGTATATCTTTTGTGATTCAATCAATTACAGCTATTAAAGAAAGTGATGACTACGGTGGCTATCGAGCAACCATTTTATGCCAACTTGAGAATATTAAACAAATTATCCATTTGGATATTGCGACAGGTGATGTTGTAACTCCACAGCCGATTACATACGACTATAAAGCTATTTTTGATGAAGAGAATTTTCCAATCATTGCTTATACAATTGAAACAATTCTAGCTGAAAAACTTCAAACCATCTATTCACGCAACTTCTTGAACAGTAGAAGCAAAGATTTTTACGATGTTTATATTCTTTCAAAACTGAAGAAAGAAGACATTGACTTCATTCAATTGAAAAATGCCTGTCAGAGAACATTTTCATATCGCGAAACAGAACTCGATTTTGAAAAGATTATTGAACTACTCGAAAGGTTCAAATCTGACCCTATTCAGAATAAACAATGGCAAAATTATTCAAAAAAATATAGCTATACAAAGGGGATTTCACTTGCAGATGTTCTTGATGAGATGATTCGTCTCATAACAGTTCTCATTTCTATAAATTCTGATTAATCGTGACAAAAAAACACAAAAGATATGCTAACATTTATTCATTTTGTTAGCATATCCTTTTTTTATTTCGTCGTATAAGCAAAACTCAAGCTACTATCCACTCCAGATAATTTACGGAAGGTGTAGTTGGGATTGCCATTGTAGTTGGTTTCGGAGATAAGGAAGGAGCCATCTGGGTAGACTTTTTCGACGAAAGCCACATGTCCGTATTCTGTTGGTGTGCCATGTCCTCCTCCCGCAAAGGAAAGGATAGCTCCTTCTTGTGGACTTGTCCCTATCTCCCCACCGAGACTTGCGGCTGTTCGTACCCAATCTTGGCCATTGCCCATGGTACTGATAATTGGAATCTTCTCACCGTTTTTACCTTTGAGTTTTAGCCCCAGTTGGTTGATACGGGCTGCGACTCCCCAAGTACATTGGCCGAAAGCGTAACCCATCCCGTCACCACCTCCTGGAATAGAGTTTTCAAAAAGGTCTCCTCGTACAGCTTCAAGTGCTTTTGGATCACTTTGTGCTGTCCCACCGTTGGGTTGACTAAAGCCTTTTTCAATTTGGTAATACCACTCACTTGCCCGTGTCTGACGCTCAAGTAGCTTATCCCCTGAATTTCCTTCCCAGTAAATGAGGAAGAGTTGGGCAAGACTAGCTGGACTACCTGTATTTTTGAAGAAATCTTTTAACCAGTTGGTGTAATAAGGACTGTCCCCATGCAACATGAAATCCAGTTGTAACTCTAAGTCATACCACTTTTGATGTTTTCCTTTGGCATATTCCAACAATAAAGTATGTCTGCGTGACCCATCCGCGGTATCTGTCCATTGGCCTAAGCCTAAACCACGTTTGAGAATATTTGGGTAACGTCCATTGTATATAGTTGGACCATTAAGTGAGAGCCAGCCCTCATCATCCCACGAACTATCAGTCGCACCAACTGGCGGAGATAAATAGTCGCCTTCAGCTCGTTTTGGATTAATGGAAGATTCTACCGACCAATTTCCTAAAATAGCTGCTATAGCTTGATTTGTCGCACCTTTGCTTTTAAGATAGTCATAAATTGCCTTGGCTCTCTCGAACTCATCGCCGCCAAACTGACCGATAGTTGGAAGAATGGTGGTCTGAACCTGGATTACTTTTGGAAAGTAGAAAGCTGGATTGACATAGACCAACTTATCCGTATCATCATCAACCTTTTGATAGGTGACTTTTAGACCCGTTCCGTCTTTGGTCTGACCAATAATATCTCCTGCCAAGACATGTTGATGTTCACTCACTCGGCCTGAATGAATGCCAAACAAGGTTAGTTTAGTCTTATTCACTCCCTTACCAGATGTCAAAACAACGTTCTCTCCATCAAGAGATACCTTGCCATCCATCGGAGCTACAATGACTTGACCTTCTTTCGCTTCTAAGATGATATGGTGATGCAGCGTTGGTTTCTCATCAATGACCTCATACCCATATCGGTAGGTCATGCTTAAGCTATCCTCGTCAGTCTGTCCCTGAAAGGGATTGTCCAATTCTTGAAGGGCTAGATAGTTGCCTCCTTCTGTCAACTCCTTTAACTCTTCCTGGTCCTCATCAGACAGCTTGTAAGTAGGTTCTTTATATAAGTCAGACATGGATTTAATAGAATCTCCACCATTTAAGTCTGTCCACACTTGACTGAGAAACGCTTTGTAGGTCACACCACCTGTTTCCATGAAATCGTCAAGCTTGTAGTCTTGGTATTGATGATTCATGTAAACCATAATCTCATCAATCTTGGTGTAGTAGGCAATCCCTTTTTCATTGGTTCTCGTATGTTCCGCATCTTCCCACGTCATGTGGGTATAGGCCTTGGTCAACTCCATCTCATCTTGTTGAATGACACTACTACCTGAAACACTCATGAAAAAGCTCATCATCAAAAGGAGTATCAAGAGAATGCCTGAGACAATCCAAGTCAAAGGATTTCCCGCAAGGACAGAAAAGAAAGTCACACTTCCCTTAATGGCTTGGACGATTCCTTTGATACCTGCGACACTTTGTTTTCTCACATGCTTTAAAAAGGTCTGGTAACGTCTTCTTGGTTTAAGAGGTTTCTGGCGTGTGAATCCTTTTCCCTTTTTGAAGTTCTGGAATCGTTCCTTTCCATGAGAAAATTTTGTTTTGGTAAACCTCACACCTGTCTGTCCACTTTTTACTACCACCTTACCTGCTTGAAAGGTAAACCTTCCATAGCGTCTGGCTTTCAAACTAATATCCTTCATGGATCTTAGACCATCTAAATCATCCTCCTGTGCTATCAGGTCAAGGGATTCAGATGCAACTAAGCCTAATCCAACTTTGACTTTGGTAGAGTTTTTCTTAGTCTTTTGGACTTTCTTGAGTTGTTTAACCTCACGCTTGGCAGAACTTACGTCTTTTTCTGCACTTAGTCGATCAAATGATTTTTCTTGGTGAAACTGAAAGCGAGACTTCGGGGAAGGATTTTCTTTTTGGAAAGTAAACTTGGGATTAACTGCCTTTTGCTTCTCACTTAGTTTCACTTCTGACAAATGTTTTCTTGCAGTCCGCAAACGCTCTTGAGCTTGAGGAAGTCGATAGTTCTTGATTTCCTTTACCTTCAACAATCTAGGAGACACATAGGTAATTTCCTTTAGGAACTTCTCTTCTGCTTCCTTTTGGCTTCCTAGCAAATTTTGTTTTAACTCTGTTTTCTTTTCCTGAAAAAGAGAATTTTGAGCTGGTTTTCGAAATCGTCCTTTTTTAGGAACAGTCTGTTTTAAGGCTCTAACTTCTTTCCGATAATGCATACGGGCTGATTTTAAGTTGCTTCGAAAGTTTTGCCTAGCATGTTTGACTAGCTTTTTATCCTCTTTCATCTCATGTCCTCATTTTTTCAGGGTCCGTACTCATGATGTCAAAGAGCTTGGTGTGTTGTGGAATCTTATTTTTAAATGGAACAACGGTTGAACCGGCCTTGATTAGCCCAGCACCTTTTTCAGGATTGACCAAGTATTTCTCCAGTTCCTTGGAAAGTCCAAGCATATGCACCAATTCTTCTCGATCGCTCTTAGCCTGTTTTAAAAGAATCATGAACTCGCTATTGGCAATAATGCGTCTGCCGTTGGCATCCAAAAGAAGCGTTTCTACATTCTGAGTAATGCCTGTCGGTATCGCCCCATACTTACGGACACGACTCCAAAGTTTAAAGAAGAAATCAGAGGCATACTTGTCCAATAAGAGAAGCTGCATTTCATCAAAGTAAATCCAGGTCTTCTTCCCTAGCTTTTGGTTTTTGACCACCCGATTCCAAATTTGGTCAAAGATAACCATGAGGGCAATTTGTTTTAATTCATCGCCTAACTTTTTGACATTGTAAATCAGGAAATGACTGTCTGTTTTAATATTGGTCCGATGTGAAAATATGTCCAGCGACCCTTCCACATAGAGTTCCATATCCAGTGCCAAGTCCTTAGCTTCCTGTTCAGGTTGTTGAGCTAAGACAAAGACCCATTCGACCAAGGACGGTGTGTCAAAATGCTTATAAGTGAGTCTTGTCACACGGTCAATCAAGGACTTTTCACGACCATCCATTTTCCGGTCTAAGAGTTTCCCAATCCAAGACAAGAGAAATTCGGACTTGACCTTAACCGGATCCTCATCCATATTCTCATCAGATAGATCTAAGACATTTAAGAAGGTGGTAGAATCTGGGGCAATATCAATACTCTCCCCACCAAAGGCTTGACCGATAATACTGTAGTCGAGTAGGTTAGTGGTATTACTACCACCTTCCTCTCTAAGAACCGTACGTGAGAGTTTCCCCTCATACGGCTCAAGCATTTCATCACTCT
>JAKTNK010000021.1 GCA_029593465.1 Streptococcus suis | reverse complement strand
AAGTCTTGTGCAAACACGTCAGACTGCCTTTAACAAGGCTGACCAAGCCCTAGCACAGCTAATGCAAAACCTTAAGACACTTGAGTCAACACCCCTTCAAACCCCACAAGCTAGCGCCAACCTCAGTGCTGCACAAGAAGCCTTGACAAAAGCGACAGAGCGTTACCAAAAGGCAGTCGAAGCTCTGACTGCTTTAACGGCAGATGTTAAGACTAAGGAAGCAAGATTACGTGAGGCTAAAGATGTCCTAGCTCAAAAAGAAGCGGTACTAAAAGATCGTCAAGAGAAACGAGACCAAAAACGAGCTTTGTTAGAGCAAGCAAAAGCAGCTCTCCTAAAAGCACAAAAGGCATTGGCGACCGCTCAAAACCAATTGAAAGCCTTAGAAGATCACAAAGCGCAAACGCAAACCTATTACCAAAACTTGCTCAACGCTCCTGAATTATTACAGGCAGCACAAGCTCGTGTCAGGGTACAAGAAGAGGATGTTGCCCAAAAAGCAGCCGTCTTAGCACAAGCCCTTAGTTTATTAACAGAACTCAAAGATAAAGAAGCTGAAAGCAGAGCGCATTATGAAACTGTCTTAAAGGCTTATCGTGACTTTGAAGACCGTCAACGCCAAGCAGACTTGGCTAAAACCTACGCTTCTATACTAGCTAAAGGTGGATTACCAGTTCCTCTTGTCAATAGCAAGGGTCAAATCATCAGTTATACCGATGGCTCTAGCGCTCCAACACAGACTGCGCCATTGACGATGACATCAAGCCAAAAAGGCACAACAACCACTAAAGGCAAGATAACAAGTCTACCAGAAACGGGCGAAGAAAAGGGGCTCTTAGCGAGCCTATTAGGGTTTAGCTTGCTGATATTTGGTGCAATAACTTATCGTAAACGGAACCGTTAATAACGAGGTAAAAAGGGCGATTGAGTTATGAATAGATTATTTTAATATGTATTTTCTAATGGGGGATTAAGATATGGCTATTAAAGAAAGAAAGCTATTCTTAGAAACTTTAAAAGATGCTAGAAGCAGAGTCGTCCTATTAGATCGACTAAAGTCATCCATACTTGACAATACAGCAGTCGATTTAGAAACCGTTCCATTTGCAGGGAGTAATTCTATCAATCTAGATGAAGCTATCCAATGCTACATTGACTATGGTGAATTGCCGCTAAGTGGAAAAATAGAAGATTTTTGGAAAGCCTATGAACAAGCTCTATAAAAAGAGAACTCAGAGGATGGATGTTGATTCCTCTTGAATATTGGAGAGTAAAAAGAATAACTAATAGGGTCACTGCCTTGAGAAAGGGGGAAATGATGTCTCAAAATCCATATTATGATCAATTAATCACTAGTGAACCATTAGGCTTTATTGATCCTTTCGAGGATTTAGGAACGTTTGATGCCTACCACATGAGGTTTAAAGAATCGGTTCGAGAACTCATCAATCCCCACTCAGGCAAACCTTATTCACCCAAATGGCAAGCTAAAATTCAGGAGATGAGAAAGCTCTATATTCAGTATCAAGTGAGTTTACGAGATGAGAATCACGAGTTGAGTCATCGTATGAGAAGTGGAGAAAATCAAGCCTATGTTGATAGAATTGTGACCACTTACTTAAAACTAGGCTTTCGCTTTAGTGAGATTGAACGGTATTTAGCCGTTTCTAGTAAAAATCTCAGGGCAAGATACAAGCGCAGTGATCATATAAAGATTTATTCTCTAGAAGTTTATGACAAGCAGGATTTATCAGACGGCTATATGATGCCCAAAGATTATATCCCAGACAACAACATCAGTAACTAAGGAAAGCTATGTAATTTTAGGAGTAAAATAAGATGAAATCATTATTGCGTTATCCAGGAAGCAAATGGAATCTTGCTAAGAAGATTGTAGCGATGTTGCCAGATCATAAAAGTTACCTAGAACCATACTTTGGTTCTGGAGCTGTTCTTTTTAATAAGCCTGTGAGTCCTATAGAAACAGTAAATGATTTGAATGAAGATGTTGTTAATCTTTTTCGAGTTATACAATACGAATCGGAAGCACTACAGGAAAGACTATTATTCACACCGTATAATCGAAAACTATATGATCAGGCTTGGCAGGTCTGTCTGGAGTCTCCAGTTGATAAAGCTGTACAATTCATTGTCAAATCTACAATGAGTCATGGCTTTCGGATGACTGAAAAGTCAGGTTGGAAGAGAGACGTTGTTGGTCGAGAACGTGCTTACACTACAAAACAATGGAATGATCTCCCTGATGTCGTTCAGGAGATGGCATTGAGATTAAAACAAGTTCAGATCGAAAGTCGGCCAGCTCTAGAACTTATTAAAGAGTTCAATTACTCAGATGTTTGTATGTATATTGATCCGCCTTATGTTTTATCAACAAGGTCTAGAAAGCAATATAGTCATGAAATGACTGATCGTGACCACACGGAACTGTTAGATATTCTGAAAGAAAGTAAGGCCAATATACTTCTTAGTGGCTACGACAGCCAACTATATAATGATCAATTGTGTTCATGGGAACGTTTGGAGTTTGCGGCCACGGCAGAACATGGATTGCCTCGAACAGAGGTTCTATGGACTAACTTTTCGCCAAATAAACAACTCATTTTAGATTTGGAAGTCATTTAGAAAAAGAGTCATTATGAATAGTGAAACAATCTATCACTTAATCCTCAAAAATGGATTGAGACAAACAAAATTCAAAAATAGTCATTTAAAACTGGCTTCTTCAACCGAAGAGAAGACGAAGGGTTCAATCTTTGGATTTCGCTCCAAGGCTAATATGGTCAAAGCACGAGGTCTTGTTCTGACTTCACTAGAAGCGATCGTAGAAAACAAAGATAACTTTACGCATTGGACACCAAATGTCTATTGCTACGGGAGCTATAGCGATGCGAGTCGCCAAATCACATGTGGTCATTCGGAAGATAATTTAAGACAGATTAATACGTTCTACATCGATTTTGATATCACTTCTTCAGCTGAGAAGATGACGACAGGAGATATTCTAACCGCTGCTATCGAGCTTGGCTTTATGCCTACTCTTATTTTAAAGACAGATAAAGGGTATCAGGCTTATTTTGTGCTAACTGAAGCGGCTTACGTGACAGCTCATTCTCATTTTAAAGTCGTCAAAGTTGCTAAGGCTATCTCTCAAAATTTGCGAAATTACTTCAATCAAACCTTACCAGTTGATTTGACGTGCAATCATTTTGGTATCGCACGTATGCCTAGAACTGATAATATCGAGTTTTTCTATGCAGATTACACATACTCATTCCAGGAATGGTTAGATTGGTCGATGAAACAATCAGAACTACCATTTCCAAGTAAAAAACCAAATCTAACCGTCATTGCAGGCAATAAAGGGATTAAACAAATTGATGAGCCATGGTATCGCATGCTGTTGAATGAATCTAACATCAAGGGTGCTAAAGCACTTATGGGTCGCAACAACGTTCTCTTTACATTAGCGCTTGCTAACTTTTCAAGTGGTGTCTCTCAGGGCGATTGTGAGGTCGTTTTGAATGATTTCAACCTAGGATTGGACGAACCAGTCGCTACAAGTGAACTTCTCAAACTCGTTTCAAGTGCTTATTCAGGCAGATATGAGGCAGCTAGTCGTGACTACATCACTTTACTTTGTCGAGCATGGGTTGATGAGAAACTGAAACATACTGACCTCTTTACGCATCAGCGATGGTACAAATTCAAAAAGAAACGTTCAGAGCGTCAAAAAAGCCACTTGTATGAATGGAAAGCAGATGTCATGGCTTACCTCGAACAAGAAAGTCAGGACACTCCCTTTCTTCAGACGACTAAAAAGGCTATTCATGAAGCGATTGGTATTCCTGAACGCAGCTTGGTCAGAGTCCTAAACGCTTTGAAAGCAGAAGGCAAAATTTTTTACCGGGTCAAACGTGGCCGATATGGTGGTTTACGTTTGGCATCTATTGTCTCCATCTTCCAGTCGGTGATTCGGCTTAAAAAAGAGCGACAGGAGGCTTATTTGGCGACCCTTTCAGAGTTCTTTAGCGAACCCTTAACCCTTGTTAAACAAGCCGTTCTAGGCCTTGATAGTCGCCTCAAAAAGGGGAAACAGTTATCGCTCTTTGAGCGAGATATCGGCTAAAAATGAAAATGTGCCAAGTGCCATACATTTATATCTACGATACAAGAGAAAAAAGCACTTCATCAAAAACAGTTAGCTAGTAGAAACTAATAAATATATAGTATTAGAATACTAAACTGATACAAACCATAGAAAGTGAGGAAATGATATGGTGTATCTGATTTTTAATTACGATGACGGAGAGTTTCTCCATGATGATGAAAGACTACTTCGGTTTTCAAGTCAAGGATTGGCCAAGCAGTACATGACGGATCATTACCAAGTTCCTAGACCTCAAGATACCACGAAAAAGACATTAGATGTCAATCACTATGAATTTCCATTTCGCATTGTGAAAGCGAGGATTGTGTGATGACAAATAGACAAGCAGAGAATTATCAGCTCCTTAGAGGCTATTATTTGACAGGTCTTGGTCAAGAAGGAGATAGCTATTATTTCAAACTGCCAAAAGAACATCCCTTATTTCAAAAGTTGCAGGCAGGTGATGTTATTGTGAGCTTCTATCAGACCAAAGAATTGATTACCAGTATTCCAGCCTTAGTTAGGGTTGATGGTGTGATTGACAATACAATGACAATCAAAGCAACTCTTGCGCAAGAAAAGAAAAAACATGTGCCGCATCTTCCAGTCGTGAGAGCCTATGAGAATTTTGATCCGATTCACTATGCTCAATTAATGGACAGTTATCAGGCTTTAAAAACAGAGATGAGACGATTGAGTCAATTTAAAATGATTCAAGGAACTTTGTTTGATGTTGACGAGGAGGACACCTATGAGAGTCGTTAAATTAGCTAGTCTTTTAGGGATTATTGTGTTAGTGCTATCTTTTGCAGGGTTAGGGGTGAAGACCGTTTGGAAAGAGACAGTGGACTTAGATTATCCTAACCAATTAACAGCTAAAAGCTACCAACAGTTAGTGGAGACCGGGGATTTCAATCTTATTTTTTTCAAACGAGGTTGTTCGATGTGTCAAGCAGGGAAACAAGCCCTGTTAAAAGCCAGTCAAAACAGCCCTTATCCGAGTGTCATGGTAGATGTGGAAACAAATGAGGGGCAAGTCCTGATTAAGCGATACGGTGTCACTAAGGCAGCTAGCCTTGTGCTTAGTCGTGGGCATAAGCTCCAACACTATCGCTATGTCATTAAACGTCATGATGGCAAATTCATACCAAATCAAGAAGCACTTAAGGCTTTAACAAAGGGGGAAACACATGCCAAAATGGAGTAAAAACTGGTTGGAAAAAGCTAAGACATGGTCATTTTTTAGGCGATTGGTCACACTTAAAGTATGGCTTGAAGATCACACTATTCATCGTAAGGTCATCACCTTTTTTACCCTCTTGTTAGCTTGGTTGAGCTTATTGGTTGGGGCAATGGTATCGCCTGAAAGGATTCGCTACACCAAGGATCAACTGAATACACGGCAAGTATTTGGCAATGGTAGTGGTGAAGTGACGCTTGTGAGTCAACTCTATTCGCCCAAAACGAAGCTGATTGTCTTGTCTTTTCAAACCAAGGATAGCACGTCCAGTGTTCGAGAAGGAATTGTGAGTCAAGAGTTAAACTGGCATCTCTATGGTAAGAAAAAAGGGACACAGGCAAGCATGGAAGTGATTCCTGTCACAGATAACAAGCTATCGGTTGTTATTCGTCATGTGCCAAGTGATTTTGATACTTTTGCGGTTGAGATTACAAACCACACCCCACTCTCTAGTAGCATAGATGTTGATATTGCTTCCTCAAAAGAAGATAGCCAAGTATCGTCTAAGCAGAAGAAAACGGACGGTAATAGTGTTCAGTTCTATATCACAACGGCTAACAAGGAGCTGAAAATCAAACAGATCACATCGGTCTCTCGAGAAGCCCTTGCCTTAGGAGCTGTCAAAGAGGAAAAAGACTTTCAAGAAAACCAAATGCAAAAGTTGAAGACCTCTATTGATCAGTTGAAGCAATCGATTAAGACTGATCAAACTACCAAAGAGGGCTTAGAGCTTGAAAGCAAGTATTTGTCTGGCTCTGATTTAGAAGCTAATCAGAAGAAAGTGGAGAACTTAGAGGTTGAAATGACAACGAAAACCAAAGCGATTGATAAGGCTATGGCTAATATCGCATTAGTTGATGAAAAGCTGGCTAACTTGACTAAGAAAGAGACGGCAATTAAAGATGGTTCTTTCCAATTTACAGATGCCATTAAAACCATCGAGATGAAATAAGGAGATCTCCCCATGACAAAAAGAGTCTACAAAGGCAGTTTATTATCTCAAAAAATCCCATCTAATCAGAATATGGTGAACCAAACACTTTTGAAAGAAGAACGACTACCTGTAGTTAATTCTCGTTATAAGCGACTAAACGTACTTCAACATCCAAGAACGAATGAGTTATCAAGCCATCATCAAGATGGTAAATGGTATAATTATATCCATCCCATGTCAGATATGGAGGATTGGGCTATTATCGTTAATCATGATAATCGTTTCTTAACGATAAAAACAGATGTACTAGAAAAGGCAACTTCTTCAAAAATGAATAGTTCTATTATAGGTGTGTTTGCCTAAGATAACTAATTAAGGTAAAATGAATTAGAGGAGGTCAAGTATGACAACTGAAAAAAAGAAAGAACATTTGCTTTTACAAAAAGTATTAGAGTACCTGAAACAAACTCCTCAAGAGAGGAATTATAACCATTACAGGCAATTTAAGAATACCTATAATGACTTAGATGCTGATAGGGTGAAGTCGGATTTAGTTTTTTATAAATCCTTATATGCCAAAAAGAAGATGCAGTTTAACTTTTGGGTAGCTGGAATGTTAATTGCACTGATTGTTGGCGTGACTAATCATTTTTATAATTACATTGGAAATGTGATCTCCAATATACCAAAGTTTAACAATACAGAGCTTATTCAAATTATTCTATGGGCGATTATTTTAGTTTACGTTATTATATTACTGATAAGTATTTTTGTTGCTCTAAGACTGATTAATACTCTTAGTCAGATTAATACCAAAGTGTTAATTTTAGAACAACTTTTGCAAAGTAGCAATCTGTCACATTATAGAAGAAGCAAAAAGAAGTTGAAAGGAAAAAATGGTTAAAGAATTAATATGGATAATTATTGGGAGAAAATCAGATTAATCCACTCACAGGTTATTATAGGAATTATTTATTTTATAATAACTGTTATTTATCTTTTTAAATTGAATCAGCTTAATCATATTTTAAATTCCAATTTTAGCAGTGACCAATATATTGAAATTGTTACATTTGATTCAAATAAACCTTTGTACTATGCTATTGTTGCCTTAATTCTATCTCTTATTGCTATTGGCTTAATAGTAGCTTTGTTAAAAAAAATAACGCAAGGCATTGATGAGTACACTTTAGTGACGATTCTTGGCATGGCCTTCATTTTGTTATTATTACTTATACTTATTATTGTTTTAATAAATAATCCTATATTGCGTGCAGTTATCATAGTGTGTGGGATGGCCGGTGCAATCGGTTATGGAATGAGTTCGTAATTTCGAGATAATAAATAATTAAAAATCTAAAACAAAAAGCTAGTTAACTATAACTGGCTTTTTTCAATTATTGAGAGGAAGAAAAAATGAAAGAAAATGCCAAAAGAAAGGGAGTTGGCTATTTCGATAGTGTCTTTTCAGCTATTGAGATTGAGACAATGGCAGAAGCCTTAAAGAAGTTTGCTCTAGAAAATGAGCTTACTGAAGACAGTTGAACTAAGCTATTTAAACAGGGAAGTCATCACAGCGATTCAATACAAATCAGATCCATTCAAGAGAGAAAAAGAGCATACTTTTATAGACGATGATACCATCTTTGATCCAATCTTTACGGTTCATCCTTTTGGATGTCATGTAGGGAAATTAGGTTTTTGTCATCGATTAATACCGTTTAGGCTCAGTCAAAAAGATGCGTTTACGACAATAGGTGTCAGAGATTTTTAGTCAATAATACCATTCCATTTAGCTCATTTGGAATGGTTTTTTAGTGACTTGCCCATTTAAAAACACGATTTTCCATTATCGTTTATGATCGATTTATCAAAAAGAAGGAGGCCACCTTATGGCAAAAAAAGCAATTTCAAAAATCGAACAAGACCTCGAACAAGCCAAAGCTCGTGTGTCTGAATTAGAAGAACAACGCAAACTAGCATTGGAAGAATCGGACAAAAAGATTGGTCGCACCTATGTCCAATTGAAACAATTAGAAAATAAAACCCTGACTCGTGAAGCCATTTTAGCTGAACTCAAAGAGGACCTATTGCTCGCAAAAGCATACCAAAAAGAGTTCAAAAAATCGCAAAGCACATCGCAAGAAGTGACTGAACAAGACCAGACATGAGGACAAAAACTAGTTTTTTCAGCTGAAAATAACTCCAAAAAGAGTATGTTTTAGTGTGTTATAAGAGTATGTAAAAGTAACACTAGTATGCGTTAGTGTGCGCTAAACGTATTCAAAAGTAATACTAGTATGTTTTACGGTGTTTTAAGTAGTAGTCAAAAGTAGGCGAAGCCGAGAAAAATACCGGTACGGGAAACGTTGATACTATCAACATATCACGGCACGTGATATCAGTTTCCCTTATGCTCTTTTCAGTCAGTCGTCAGTTTAAGATGACAGACGGACTGTCCGCAAAAATAGAAAAACAACTTTTTTCGTGATTTTGCGAGATTTGGCTTATGTTTGCTTTTTTTACTCAAAAACAAAAAAGTAAAACAGAACATTTTTAAGAAAGAGATATGACAATGAGTTCTAAATATCAAAATCGAATTGAGATAAGAGGGCTAGATGATTCTGAGATTGATTATCTAAAAACACTTGCCAACCAACAAAAGGCAAAATCCTTTAATCAGTTTTTGGTTGATTTGTGTCGAGAAAAAATCCGTCATGGTAACTTTAACCGTGCAGAACATTTGTACCTTGTGCCGCTTAAGCAAATGGCAGAGGCAGCCCAATTTCTCGTCCAACAAACAGCCCAACAAAACAAAGACCTTGAAGAGCTAACAGCACAAATGGAAAGATTCGCCTACCACATTGCTCGTTGGTTGAAGTATGAAGGCATGGAGGAAATCGATGAGTAAGCAATTCATGATTCGGAATCTTTCTGATGACACTTTTTTACAATTAAAGAGCCTATCCAAACAATTAGGCTATGACAGTTTTAATCAATTCATCTTATCGCAACTGGAATTAATCGCAAGCAATAACGGTTTGACTCTTTACGACAATGCCTTTGCGGAAGAACTAATAACCATCAAATCAAACCAAAAACGCTTGCTTGAAAACCAACACCAGATTCAAATCAACCAAGTGGCTTTGTTAGCCAAACAAAAAGAAGTTGGTGAGTTATTGGAAACATGGTTACAGTTCATGGATGAGGTGGAAGCCATTAACCAACGGGATATTTTGTAAGGGAGTGAGCTATGAAGAAAAACAAATCAGTTGTTCTTGCCTTGATTTTTACCCTTATTATTTTGGTGCAACCGCAAAGTTGGCAATGGCTCAAAACAACCTTCACGCAAAAAGACATTGCCCAACAATTAGCCTTTACGGATTCAACTGAAGAAAAAAATGAGGCCAAGCATGAGCTGCACCAAATCGAAAATCAGAAACTTCTTGAGTTATCTTACGACGGTCAATCGGTCATAAGGGTTCATGATAAAGCGACCTTTACGACAAAAGACTTATCTCTTCAAAAGGGCAGTTGGGAATCTTACAAGCCGCTTGATTGGCTTAATCGAGTCGGAGAAGCCAATGCTCTTTTAGGCAAAGACTTGTTACCTCAAACAAGACGAGGGGATATTTCATCTGTTAAACCAACAGGCTGGAAAAATAAAAAAATTACCTTTAATGGCAAGACCGATTATCTCTATAATCGCTGTCATCTGATCGCTTATGAATTGACTGGACAAAATGATAATCCCAATAATCTCTTTACAGGCACACGTGCCTTAAATGCTAATTTTCAAGATCAAGCATCGTCCATGCTTTACTATGAAAATCTCATCGCAAATTATATCAAACAAACAGGGCATCACGTCCGTTATCGTGTAACGCCTTTATTTAGAAAGCTTGAATTAGTTGCACGAGGTGTTCGGATGGAAGCCCAAAGTGTTGAAGATGAGACCATCTCATTTGATGTCTATCTCTTTAACGTGCAGCCCAATTATCGCATTAATTATTTAACAGGCTCATCTGAAAAAATCAAATGAGTGACTGATAGAAAGAAGAGGAAAAATCATGACGCAAAAA
Organism: Streptococcus suis; assembly: GCA_029593465.1. Taxonomy (GTDB): domain Bacteria; phylum Bacillota; class Bacilli; order Lactobacillales; family Streptococcaceae; genus Streptococcus; species Streptococcus suis_AH. The sequence continues at coordinate 16,991 of JAKTNK010000021.1, read as the reverse complement.
ACAAAACGACAATCGGTTTATCTTGTACCTGAAAAACAAGAACAGTTAGAACGGATTACCCATTATTTAAAAGAGGCTTATGCTGTTCCTGAGGTGAGAAACTTTTCGATGGTGATGGTATTGTTAATTGATACGTTTGAAAAACTGTTTTTAGAAGATAACACACAACCTTATTATGAACGCTTGGCAGATTTGAAAGAACGTCAATCAAGCAAAGATGTGATTTCCAAAGAACTGAATTTATTGGCCAAACAACTAGACCTCATTACTTATTTGGGACTAAGCAATTTTCATGCCACAACCAGTGGACCAGTATGGAACATTGACGATTTGACTGCTATCCATTCCATGGATGACCCACACCAAACCCAATTGCTTTCTCATATTGAAGACCTCATTCAAAAAGACAAAAGTCGTGGGCAAGTGATCAAACATTCGCATTGAGGATAAGATTATGACGGATATTGTAGATCTTTATATGGAAACAGGTGATTTTCATGAGGCGGTTAAGCAATCAGGCTTACCAACACATATTGCTCATCTTCAATTGATTAAAAGTGGTTGTCTGAAAATCCAAGATAAAATTCAGTATGGTTCTAGGACGGCTAAACTGGGAGGAATGGCAGAAGAACTTTTTCAAAAATATGTTCCAGAAGCAACAGATGCTAATAAATATTTTAAGAAAAATAATCCTGTTTATGATTTTTGGTTAGATGGTTTGACGATTGATGTTAAGTATAGTTCCTTACATCAAAAGAAAAATGGGAACTCTCAACATTGGCAATTTCGGACAACTGGCAGTCAAGATTTTATCGTAGCTTTTCTTGAACGTGAAAGCGGATCAGAATTGAATCAGCCAAATATTTTATTAGTGCCTATGCAGTTTATTGATGCTAAAAAAGAATTGCATATTTCGCCATTAGGACCGTGGTTTCAAGATTTTAAGGTAGAACCTGAAGAACTCCAGCCTCTATTGAAAGATTATGTTCAATTAAGGAAAGATGGTTTATTTTAATTAAGAAAGGTAAGAAAAGATGACCGTATCTTCTAGTCCTGCTATTACGTTTATGTTGCAGTACACCAAGCCCAATACTCGTTATGTGGATTACACTAACCGTGAGGAGGCTACAGATGTCGATAACGAGTTAGCCTTAGAAAATCAACGTCAGACGACGGAAGATCTTACAGACGACCAAATACAAGCCATCTATGACCAAGTACCTGAACAGGATTTTAGTTTCAAAGAATACATTGATTACATGAATCGCTCTTATGCGACTGAAAAGCAAAGTGATGAAGTGACCGCCATCTTTACACAGGAGACCAATCATTTGGAACGAGAAAAGGTTTCTCAGCTGAAAGAAAAATTACAAGAGGCTTATGCCAATGAGTCGCTCTTATGGCAAGGGGTCATTTCCTTTGATAATGCTTTTTTGGCCGAACAAGGACTCTACAATCTTGAAACCCATCAGGTGGATCAAACGGCTTTGAAACAAGTCATGCGTGAGGCGATACCGCAACTCATCAAAGCAGAAGGTTTATCAGAAACGGCTTTTTGGTGGGGCAATATTCATCTCAATACTGATAACATCCACATTCATTTTGGTTTGTCTGAGCTGGAGTCCAATCGTGACAAAATCTATTACGAACCAAGACAACAATGGGAATATAGAGGCAATTTCAAACAAAAAAGTCTCAATCAGGTCAAGTCTAGTGTTTATCACGGATTGCTTAAGGAAAATGCTAAAGAAGACTTGCTTCGCCAAGAACAGATTTTGGCCAATCTCAAAACACAACTTCTTGGTCAAGTCATGGGATCAACTCGTCAGGTTTCTTCAGCTGAAAAAAATTTTTTGGAACAGGCTTATCGTCATTTGCCCAAGGATAAGTCCTGGCGCTATGGCTCGCATGCCAAGGATTTTGCGGTCAGTAAATTCTTCTTGGACAAGTATATTGATGCCTATTTAGAACAAGATGGTAAAGAAAGTTATCAAGCCTTTTTAGCCCAAACAAAAGCCTTTCTCAAGAACTTTGAGGGAGCTTATTCAGCTGAAAAAAACAGAGGCTATAATCAAGAGGTCTTAGTGGCTAAACGTGTCACTGAATTGAGAGAACGTATCGGGAATCATATCCTGCGTTACCTCAAAGACCATGCGAATGATGCCCTTATCATGTCACCCCCCTCTAACCTATCGCAATTGTCAGCTACTAACAGAGATAGAGTTCTATCTCAATTTCCGAAAGCCTCTTTTGTTCAGTCTCGTGAGTCTTGGGAAAAAGAAGGCTATACCGTTCCTGAAACGGCTATTCCCCTTTGGATTATCAAACCAACCTATCACCAGTATGACAAGTACGGCAATGGGATCGGCCAACCAAGTTTTGAGGAAGTGGCTATGTTTGACTTTCAACACGTTGATGGTAGTAGGCGAACAGAGCAGTTGAGCCTGAGCCATCTCTCTGATTTAAGTCAGAAAGATCTTGAAACCTTAATAGAGCTAACTAAAGATCAAAAAGAACTGTCAGACAAAGACCGACAATCATTAGGTTTGTATCGCTATGCTTTGAAACGCTATCATCTTGAAGAAAAACAAGTTGAACTAAGACTCAAGGAACGCTTATTGCATCAATGGGAAGCCAAAGGAAGTGATGGTTTATACAAAGAGTGGAAACTAGCAGATATTGGTCAGGAGTTGAGCTATGTCCAGTTACAATTAACTCCTAACTATCAATTGACACCCTCTGATATGACGCACAAAGAAGCCCTAGCAATGGCTTATCAAGACCCTAGAACCTTACCCATTGCTAAAGCGACTCATGAAGCATTAAGCCCCCTTAGAGAGCGTTTGTCAGCTGAAAAAAATCTAGTGGGGGTGTTACAAGATAAAACCATTTTGAGTCTCTTAGAAGGTCAAGAAATAACACCAGCTATAGTGATTAAGCAACTCAATAACCGTTTGTCGGTTTTAGAGACGAAAGCAGCGATTCATCAAACCAATCAAAAAATCGCCCAAACAGGCGATAGTGAGATTCAAAAACAGCTAAAACAAGAGAATGGACGCCATTTTGCACAACTGAAACAGTTAGAAAAAGAATTCACCTCAGTTTCTTCAACTGAAAAAAACAATCGCCTAAAACAATCGGTAGAGAATCAGCTTCAACGTCAAAAACAGTCCTATGCTCAAAAACGTATGCCCCTTAACGGAAGGTTTTCGCCAAATTTCATGAGGGGCATGTCCATGAGCTTGAAAAGTCTCGGAACTAGTCAGAAACAAGCAATTCAAGCAAGGAGACTTCAAGAAGAACGAGAAGAAAGGGAAAAGCAAAACCGTTGAGGTATGGCTGACGAAGCTATCAAAAGAGGTTCTGATGAATCTCTTTTTTATTAAGTAACTTGCCTATTTAAAAACAGTATTTTCGATTATCCCTTATGATAGCTTTAGTAAACAGAAGGAGGCATAAGCATGCGAACATATTTTCCAAGCACAAGGCATGAAGATCTTGATATGAGTAAAGAATGGTTGGTTCAAAAACGAGATGAGACCAATCAAACCATTGTTTTTGAAGGACGAGGAGCTAATGAAGGCTTGATGCTGGAGGTTGATTATAGCCAAAACCTCAAGGCTTTTTTGCAGTTAAGTATCGGTGAGTTAGTTGCTCTACCCAAAGAATGGTTAGTGACAGAAGTGGTTGGTCGTTATCAGTCAGATTGGGAATGGTTTTAGGAGGGCATCATCATGGCAGAGCAAACATGGAACGAACGTGTGGAGTATGCTAGAACACGCTCTATTTTAGAGGTGGCATCGGACCTCAATATGGAACTCTTTCATCAAGGCAAACAGTATCGCTGGAAAGAACACGATAGTTTGGTCATTACCCCCTCTAATAATCTTTGGAAATGGTTTTCAAAAGAAGACGTTGGTGGTGATGTGATTGAGTTAGTCCAAACGATTAAAGAAGTTGATTTTAAACAGGCTGTTGCTTATCTTAATGATGGTGAATTTAAGCAGGTTGTCGCCCCATCACAATTACCTAAAGAGGCCTTTCGTTACTACCTAGCCCCTTATGAGCAGCCTTTTGATGAAGCGAGACAGTACCTCAAAGAAGAACGAGGCTTGTCAGATGACACTATTGATTTCTTTTACGACAAAGGTGTCCTTGCCCAAGCTAATGCCAAGGTTGGAAATGATATTGAGCCTGTCCTAGTCTTTAAAAATTTGGATGAGAATGGTCAAGTGGTTGGCGCTGCCCTGCAAGGTTTAGTGGCTAATCCTGATAAGTATTTCGGACGTGGCTATCTGAAACAAATCATGAAAAATTCTCAACCTTACAACGGCATGCACGTTGATATTGGGATCCCAAACAGACTTGTTTTTGCGGAAAGTAGTATTGATCTTATGAGTTACTACGAACTCCACAAAGATGTCTTATCAGATGTTCGTTTGATTTCCTTAGAAGGCTTGAAGACAGGAACGATGGGCCGGCATCTTGCCCAATTAACAGCTGAGATGGAGCGTCGGCCACTCTCTTCTAGTTGGGATGATGAGACCCTTGCGCAAGGGTTAGAGGAAGCTGTAAAACAAGGCTATTTTAAGGATGGCAAAAATAGTCAGCTCTTAACCTTAGCGGTCGATAATGATCCCAAAGGACAGCAATTGATCAAAGGCTTAAGAGATAAGGGCATCCCAGTCATTGATGCGACACCGCCTAAACAAGAAGACCAATCTAAGATGGATTGGAATGATTATTTAAAACAAGAAAAGGCAGCGTCTACAGAGAGCTATCGCCTGACGCAAGCAAAACAAAAGCTAGAACGTCTCAAACAAGAGTCCTCAGCCATGATCGATACTGTTTATCGCCATACGGCAAAGGCAAATGGTCAGCCCATGAACGATAAGCGAGGTGGTGTTGCTTATTTGAAACGACAAGAACAATTAGAATCTAAAGTCTCTGATACATTAATGGCCATTAAAAAGCAAGAAGAACGGGTAGAATATTTGGAACAAAAAGAGCGTTTTAAAGCACAAGGCCTTAATCGCCGAGGCACAGGTCTTGAGATGAGTGTTCAAAACATCCCTCGCATCCGTGAAGAGCTTGAAAAGGCTGATAGGGGTGAATCTTTCTTTACCAAAGAAACGCTTAAACGTTATCGTAAGGAATTAGAACGCCTAGAGGGGATTGCGGAAAAAATTTCCACGGTAACGCTCTCTCCAGTTGCTCAAAAACTCATAGATAATGGTTTAGTGACTCAATGGGCGAAACAACCAAACCTTTATTTTGTCAAAGGTCTGCGTCGAGTTGCCCTAGAATTAAATGATGATGGTGTTTTTCAAGAAGCCTCTAAATATCAAGCAAGAACTCCTGAAGAACGAGAACGGGTTAATCAGTTGTTAGAGACGCAGCTAAAAGAAGTTCCTGTCCAGCAGGCAGAAGCTAATTCAGAAGTAGCCCAGACAGTTTTATCTGATAATATCAAGGAAACAATAACAGAACCCCTTTCTGCCAGTCCACGTCAAGTAACTTATAAGGAAATCAACGCTGACAATAAAGCCTTATCTCGTCGTCTTCAGGAAAAAATTCAAGCTGGAGACCTCGTTATTCATTATGCAGATGATACTTATTTCTATGATGTCTTTAATCGTTTAGGTAACAGCCACCCTACCAAACTTTTAACAGAGAAACGCTTAGCAGTTCTTAAACCGCTGAGAAAACAACTAGAAACGATTACGCTTGATAATGTTGATGCCTATAAACAAAAAGGCACACCTGAACAAGATTACCTCTACAATGAGATGAAGCCACTTCAGAGACAGCTAGGCACAGATATTTCTACTCGCTTTATTGGTGAGTTAGCCATTGCGGCTTACAATACCAATAATGAATTACAAGGTCTGCAGGCTGACACTTTTGGGACTCGCTTTTATTCTGAGTCGACGTTAGAAATGTTCTCTCAAACGATAGGAAGAATCATTGAGTATCCCTTAACAGAAGCAGGAGTTAGGACGGATTATAGCTTTGTGACGACACCTAATGCCTTTCTCCACTACCTAAATAATCAATTAGGGGAAGTTATTATCAATAAAGAGATGCTAGATCACTTAATCACTCAAATTAAGAACAATCCAATTGAGATAATCTCTGAAACCAAAGGTCAGCAGGTTAGTGAGGCAGTGTCAACTGAAGCCATTAAGGAGGTAAAAGTAACAGAACCTCAACAGACGGAAACAAATGAAAAATCCCTTGAGAGGACTCAAGAAACCTTGGCACCATCAAACGATTATCAGATTCGATTGCAGTGGTCAGAAAGCCCTCTCTTGAAACAAGAAGAAGGTCAGGTCATACCTTATCAAACCTTTATTGAAACCATTTACCAAAGTAACGAACAGTTGAAACAAGAACGTGGGCAAGGTACAGTTGAGGCCATCATTGAACAGGGCTTAAGCCCCTACTATAAGACCAAATTTGATTTACTTGCTTCAGATGGAACGGTTCTTGATGTTGATTTACGGTATAACATTGGTGATGAGAGACAAGCCCTTAGCCAAATCCTTGAACATAAGCCTTATGCTCAAGACTTAGCAGTCCTTGATCAAGAGGTTATGGCAAGCATCAAAAAAGCTTCAGATGTTAATCTGAAGCAAGAAAAAATGACTGGCCATATACTAGGGGATTTATCTGAGACAACTCAGAAGGCAGCACCTCTACCTGAAGCGAACAAGTCGCAACCTTTGAATGGCTTGTTACCAAACCAAACTCAGGACCAGTCTTTACTATATTTTACCCTAAAAGACCGTACAAAGTCAAGAATAAAGCATGGCTATCATGCCATTTCAAATAATGATTTGAATAAGATCAATCACTATGCTTTAGGTTTGCAACAGTCTGCTAAGTGGTATAGAGATAATCTGGCAAACGCAACCATTCATTATTTTTATAAAGGTGATCATAATACACCTGTTAATGTCCAAATTACATTTGAGGAAAAGCACTTTATGCATTTAACGGGGTTATTTCCGATAAAAGATGGACAGACTGCTGAACGAACCCTACATGATTTTGCGAACGGACGTGGTGAGTTTGACAATCTAATGATTGCCAATAAAGGAGCTGCTTTCCAAAAACTTCAAGTATTACCTGATTTACAAGGCATACTAGAGGTTAATTCGTTTTATTTTGATGATGTCTCTGAAATACCTCAGTTGAATAAGTTACAAATGGAATCTGCTATCAAGTCAGATGATCATGACCTTGTAACGGCTTTTAGATCTAATGGCGAAAATAGTTATCCAGCATCCTTAATGGCCTTGACCGATGATTTGTTACGACAGTTTGATAAAGCAACACCGGGAAATACAATGCTTGGTATCTATCGTGAACGAGATGGTCAAATAGAACAACTAGCCATCAATAGCTCCTATGTCAAAGATGATGGGCAAGAGATGCTTCGTTTATTACAAAATAAGAGCGTTCAAGAAGAAGTATCAAGTCCTGAGATGACGATGGCTAAAGCCCCCCTTTCTCCAAAGTCGAAACTAAAGGAGGCCATCCAACGTCAAGCCAAAGAAGCTATGGCTGATTTGGCAGTTTCTTCAGCTGAAAAAAATAAAGATTTTGATTATCACAAGGCATCTGCTTACGAGTTAAGCCAACAAGCCATTCAAGACATCAAAGCCTTTACGGAGTCTCCTGAAGACCTAAAAGCCTATCTTGATTTCATGAGTCGTTTCCCTCAGCTCTCTCCAAGAAATGCGGCGCTCATTCAAGCACAGTGGCCAGGCGCAAATGCGGTTGCCACCTTTAAACAGTGGCAGGAATTAGGAAAAGCGCTCGACTTAGGGGATGCTGATGTCATGGCAAGCAAGCGAACCTATACCAATAAGCGTACTGGGGAAAGTAAAGAAGTGGTTGATCATAACCTCTCTGTCAAAGCGGGGGAAAGATCTCAAATCACTCTTTTTAGACCGGTCATGGTAGCTATGATACCAGTTTTAGATGATAAGGGAAAACAAGTGATTAATCAAAAAGGCAATCCTAAGTTTAAACCTTTATCTCAAGCCACACCTGACGAAAAAGCCTTAGTCAAGGCTCAAAAGTTGAACGTCTCTCATTTTCAAGATGTCGATGCAAAAGGCAATCGCAAATTCATGACCTATAAGGTGTTTGAATTATCTCAAACAACCTTAAAACCTGAGTCTTACCCCAAAGCCATGCCGAATCGTCATTATGATTTTAATTTGGATCAAGTCAAAACAAAAGAAGTCCTACAAGGCTTACAAGATTATGCCAATTATATCAAGGTGTCCATTGCCACAGACGGTCACAATGGGCAAGACAAACAATTAGGTAATGCCAAAGGGGCTTTTTATCCTCTTGAACAGAAAATTGTCCTCAATCCCAATAATACCCAAGGAGAGACGATTAGCACCACTATTCATGAATTGGCACATGCAACGCTTCATAACCCACAGTTGACTCAAGGAAAACAAAACGATTTGCCAAAACCTCAAAAAGAGTTAGAAGCTGAGATGACAAGCTATTTAGTTTCCAAGCATTTTGGCTTAGATACGGCTGAAAAAGCTATTCCTTACATGGCTAAGTGGACGAAACAATTGAAAGGTTTAACGGATGAGGACTTGTCAAGGTCTATGACCAGAGTTCATCAAACGGTTGCTCGTATGGTGAAAAGCGTTGAAACTTACACCCAGCCCTATGCCCTAAAAAAGTCACCAACACGACCACAAGCACCACTCAAAAAGCCAAGCAAAGGCAGAAACCTCTAAAACGATGACCTCATAAAAAGAGGTCATTTTCTTTGTTTTAAGTGACTTGCCCATTTACGAACACAATTTTTCATTATCCCTTATGATGATGTCAGAAAGGAGGAAACCATGCACACCTTATTATTAGCTGAAAAAACAGAACAAGCTAAGGCTTATCTGGCCTGTCTAGGTCAAAGCAAGAAAGAAAAAGGCTATTTTTCAATCATCAGTACCCCCTATTTTTCGGGTGAAGTACGAGTGGTTGCTTCAGAAGGACACCTCTTTGATTACGTTTTGCCTGAAAATAATTGGGATTTAACCCAACTCCCTTTAACAGACGTTCATTTTAAGCAGAAATTAAAATCGACTAAACAAGCCAAAGAAACCTTTCAGACCATTTATCATCTGGTGGAATGGGCTGATGAGATTGTCATTGCGACGGATAGTGATCGAGAAGGAGAGCGAATCGCCTATTCGATTTTGTCGCATATCCCTCAAGGCCTAGAAAAAATAACAAAGCGTCTATGGGTCAATTCTCTGACCAAAAAAGGACTCAAGCAGGCTTTTTTGACTCTCAGAGATCCTAAAGAAACCTATGCTTATTATTTAGAAGCCGAAGCTCGTAGTCAATGTGATTGGTTGGTAGGCATGAATCTCTCGCCCTTAGTGACTTTGAGCCTACAAGCACAAGGACATGTGGCTAAGACACTATCGGTAGGTAGGGTTCAGACCCCTTTAGTTCGTTTAATCTGTGAGAATGATGTGGCTATTCGTGATTTTACACCAACCCCTTATTTCAAAATGGTCTTAGAGGACCGTCAGAGCGGGCAGTTATTTGTGTCGGAAGACAAATGGTTATCCAGTGAAGCCGTTCTTTTAGCGAGTCGACAGTTAACCAATAGTGCCATTATTCAAGAAATTCAAGGAGATGAAGTTCGCAAGCTAGCACCACAGCTCTTTAATCTTTCTGATCTTCAAAGTTATAGTGCTAAACAGGCAGGATTGAGCAGCCAAGAGACCTTGCAAATCGCTGAAAAACTCTATTTGAAAGGCTACCTGTCTTACCCACGAACCGATTGTCGCTATATTAGTGCCTTTGAATTTAGCGACTTAAAGGAACACCTACTTGATTATCAAAAAGCCATTAACGTAACGTTTGAACCTGCTTATTTGAGTGAGCGAGACACTTATGTCAATGCCAAGAAAGTCCAAAAGCATTCTCACCATGCCTTAATCCCAACGGATAAGATTCCTGACTTGACCTCTCTCAGTCGAGAAGAACGGTTTGTCTATGAAGCCGTTACTCAGCGAAGTTTACTCATGTTTGCGGCAGATTGTCGTTATCACGTCACGAGTATCAGTCTTGATAATAATGGGATTGTCTTTAAAGGACAAGGGAGACAATTAATGGGTCAAGGCTGGACGGCTCTTGTACCATCTCGTATTCGTAAAGACAAGGTTCTCCCTAACTATCATGTGGACGAATCTGTTTTAGTGGCATCACGCATTGTGGAAGGGAACACTAAGCCCCCTAAACGCTTGACAGAAAGTCATCTTATCGGCCAAGTCATGCCCAAGTATGGACTCGGCACACCTGCCACAAGAGGAGGAGTGATTGAAACTATTCAAAAACGAGGCTACATCACAAAAGATAACAAGACCGGTCAGCTCTTTCCAACACCTTTGGCTTATATCTTAGTCAATTACCTACTGGATAATGACTTTTCAGACCCTGAAACAACGAGTGGCTGGGAACTCTTTCTTTCCCAAATTGGAGAGGGAGAAATCAGTCCACGAGATTTTGTGGATGGCATCAAAGCAAAACTCAATCAAGAGGTTGAACACGTCAAGGAGGAATTGATGCATGACCATCACTAAAACCCCATTTTTAGATCGCTACACGACTAATGAGACGCACAAACTGGCTAAGTCAGATCACTTTTACCCCATTTATGGCAGGGATAAGGAAATTGAATCCCTTATTGTCTCACTACTTCGGCGAAGCAAAAATAATCCTATCTTAGTTGGGGAGGCAGGTGTTGGCAAGACAGCGATTGTTGAAGGGCTTTGTCAGGCGATTCTACAAGGAGACGTGCCTAGAGAATTGCAGGATGTCAACGTTCGCTCTCTTGAATTGGCTAGTCTAATGGGACAAGAAGAAGGCTTTATTCCAACCTTTAAAGCGATTCTACAAGAAGCCATCGCAACCAAGGGTGAAAACCTTCTCTTTATCGATGAATTTCATACGGTAGTTGGGACAGGTGGCTCAGAACGCTCTGCCCTTGATGCTGGGAATCTTTTAAAACCTGCTTTGGCAAGAGGGGAGTTACAACTGATTGGGGCAACGACACTCGATGAATTCCATGAATACATTGAAACCGATCGGGCTTTGGAAAGGCGGATGCAGCCCATTATGGTAGAAGAACCCACTCAGGAGGAAGCCATTCAGATTTTGGAAGCCGCTAAAGTAGCTTATGAGAAACATCATCAGCTAACCATCACGAGGGAAGCCATTCGTCAAGCGGTAACTCTTTCCATTCGCTATATCCCAAGTCGTTTTTTGCCAGATAAGGCCTTTGACATCATTGATGAAGCAGGAGCTATGGTCGCTAGGAAAGGGCAATCCTCTGTTACAGAAACAAGTATTGCGACCGTTTTTCAAGAAAAATTAGGTATTCCCATGACAACCCTCTTAAAAGAAGAGAAACAGAGTCATTTGGAATTGGAGAAGAAACTAAAAGAAAGGGTCAAAGGTCAAGATGGCGCTATTGAGATGGTGGTAGATAGTCTTTTAATTGCTCAAGCAGGTTTGCAGGATTTAAGTAAACCCTTAGGCAGTTTTCTCTTTCTAGGGACAACAGGGGTCGGAAAAACAGAAACAGCCAAAGCCTTAGCCCAAGCCTTGTTTGATGATGAAGAGGCCATGATTCGTTTTGATATGAGTGAATATAGTCAAGAAGGTGATGCCAAAAAGTGGATTGGCGATGCCCAAAAACGAACCAAAGGCCAATTAACGGAGAAAGTTAAAAACAAGCCCTATGCAGTAGTCTTATTTGATGAAATTGAAAAAGGCGCACCAGAAATGTATGACTTGTTGCTGCAGGTTTTAGATGATGGTCGCTTAACCGATAGTAGTGGCCGACTCGTTTCCTTTAAACATACGGTGATTATCATGACAACCAATCTAGGCGCACAAAAAATCATCAAACAGACCGAATTGAAAGGACCAATTGATGGCTTAAATGAGCGAGATTATAAGCAATTTATAGCCAGTATGATGGGAGAATTGCAATCTGATTTTCGTCCAGAATTTCTTAATAGGATTGAAGGAATGATTGTTTTTAACCTACTTAACCAATCCATTATTCGTGAGATTGCTCAGGAAAATCTTGACCACTTGAACCAAACCTTGACAGAAAGAGGGTTTGATCTTATCTATGATGAGCAACTGATTGACTATCTCGCAGAATTGGGGACTGATGTCAAAAATGGGGCAAGACCACTTGATCGGTTCATGAAGAAATATTTACTTGCACCAATTGCCAAAACTATCTTGCCACTCAACGATGAAGGAGGTTATGAGCTACTTGTTGGTGTTGAAGGTGACGCACCAAGTCCACAACATCGTTTTGACAAACGAAAGATTAGCGTTCAAGTTCGCTCCAAAAAAGCATTTTAAAGTGAGTTGCCCATTTAAGAACATCTTTTGTCATTATCCCTTAGGATAATCTTACCAATAAAAAGGAGGTATTTATGAAACATCACCTAACGCTATTGTTTAGGCAGCTAAGCGAGAAACGAAAACGGTATTGGCTTAGTTTATGTCTTTTTCTGACGAGTCTGCTAGGTCAAACAGCCTATGCGGATGATCCGTTTGTCAAAACGAAAAGCCTTGCCAACCAAGGGATTACCAAATTTCAAGCGATTAGTGTTGCCGTTTTTGGTTTGGCCTTAGTCGCAACAGGTCTTGTTTATGGTTTTAGTGGTCGAGAGACCAAGGCAGCTATTAAGAAACACTGGATTCAGATTTTGATTGCCATTGTAGTGGTCACGCTTGGACCTGCGATTGTGCAATTTATCATAGATTTTGTCAATAGTTAGGAGGTGGCAAGATGGGATTTTCCCTTTTTCAAACCTTTCCGAATCTATCAGATGACTTATTTGTGGAGGTGATTTGGGACAAATCTCTTTCACCAGAAACTGATGAGGACTTGGAAGAGTTGGTTGTGGACTTAGACTTGACAGAGAGCTTGCCTTACCTGAGCTTTAAACAGGCCGAAAATCTCTTTCAGACCCTCAAAGACCATTATGAAACCATTGAGCTAGCTCGCCTTGCCCTCTGTCATCAAGAAGGAGGCAAACCATCGTCAGATGGAGAGGTTTTTAGCGAACCCTTTGTCATTAATCAAACTTATACCAATCTTTTGCCCCCCTTAATGGATGTCATTCTAACCCACCCAGCTTTTTCTGATTACCCTTATTCTGAAAAACGGGACTATTTTGTAGGACAGGTATTTCCTGCTTACCAAGCTAGTCTGGGTTTATCTCTCACCGATTTGCCTGATTTTCCCCTTGAAGAACCCAAAAAGCAAGGGCTATCAAAGCAGAGTAGTAACTCTAAGAGCATTGCTAAACCCTCTAGAGATTCTCCTAGTGAGCAAGGAAAACCAGTCAAAAAGCAAGTCTTTGGCTTATTCCTCATTGGGGTGCTTAGTTTAGCGAGCTTAGGGATAGCTTTAAAATCACACTATCAGTTGTCCAAACAAAGTGAGCAACTAGAGTACCTTTATCAAGAGGATAAGCAACTAAAAGAACTGGTATCAACGGAACATCAAATAGATGTTTTCAGTCGCTATTTCTTGCCCAATTACTACTCTGGTAAGAAAGAAAATTTAAGGGATTTTCTCTCAACTGGTGATGTCAAATACACCGTTCCACAAGAAGGCAAATTGTTATCCGTCATCTTAGAGAAATTCCATTATGATGTCAAAACCAAAGCCTATGAGCCAACTTATGTGCTTTCGGTGAAACAAGGTAACCAAACCAAAACCGTCCGCTTACAGTTTACGGTAGTCGCTTCCAAGGTCGCTAAATATGGTTATACCATTACCACAGAACCTATCGTATCTGATTACCTTAAACCAAAATCATAGAAAAGGAAGAAAAGCATGACTAATAAACAACTACTAACAACCTTAACCGTATCAACCCTGCTCCTATTTCAAGCAGGACTTGTATCGGCCGATGAAATCACCCCAACAGACCCTAGTCAACCAGTGACAGAAGTGGTGACACCGACTGATCCTGTAATGCCAGTTGAAACCCCAAGTGACCAACCAACGCAACCTGAAGAGCCTAGCCAACCGACTGATCCTACAAGTCCAGTTGACGAGGTCACCCCAACGGACCCGACTCAGCCATCTACAGGTGAAGAGGCAACGCCAACAGATCCCAGTCAACCAGAGATCGAGCCAGTGCAACCAAGTGACCAACCGACCCCATCTGAGCCAGAGTCCAAGCCAGAGGTGAGTGACAAGGATGGCACATCAGCTATTGAGACACCAAAAGAAGAGGTTAAAAGGCCAACAGAAGAGCCTAAAGCGCCACAGGAAGGAGAGGTCTCAAAAGCAACGGGTCAAGTGGTTTCAGTGGTCACTCCTGAAGCACCGATTGAAACAGATACAGGAGTCTCAATCGTTAGCACCAAAGAGGGCAAGCTCATCTTATCAGATGGCTCAACCGTAGCTCCTGAAACGGTAGGCGCTAAAACCAATGATGACAAGACCATCACCGTCACAAAAGAAGATGGGACTAAAATCACACTCCCTCATACAGGCGAAGCACAAACGCTAGGGCTTTCCCTTTTAGGGCTTGCCATGGCAGGTTTAGGCTTGGCCTTCTGGAAACAAAAGAAATCAAACTAACGCAACCCACTATAAGCTTTTAACACTTGACCTAAACATGTCGTTAAACCGTTTGACAACATCAATTTTTTATAAAGGAGATTCTTATGAGTCAAGAAACCAAACAGATTTTTTCAATCCGTAAATTTAAGACTGGCACCCATTCTGCTCTACTGGCTAAATATGGGCTTGCTTTAGTGAGTAGCGCTATTCTTATGGGAGCTGCAGGAGCTGTCTCAGCCGATGAAGTGACAACTCCCACTAACCCAACGGCAACGCTTACTGCCAATCCTGCCACTAACTTAGAAACCGCTCAAGCCGCTCCAAGTGAGGCTAACCAAGCCACTGCTCAATCATCAGGAACACAAACAGGGACGCTAACCAATGAAGTTACCTCAGATAGTCTTAATACCGCTGTTTCAGCTGCACAGGATGCAGGCGTAACGGTTTCCAAAGAGGCATCGGTAACACATGATAGCTTATCAACGGCACAAGCTGACTTAGCGAGCCAAGAGACAAGCGTTAAGGAAGTTACGGCAAAAGCAGAGGCCAACACCAAAGCTATTTCTGATGCCAAAGCAACCAATGCTCAAATTGACGCTGAAAACCAAGCTGAAAAAGAACGAGTTGATGCTTTAAACAAAGCCAAACAGGCTGAGGTGGATCAGTATAACGCGGCAGAGAAAGCTCGAGTAGAAGCCCTAAATAAGGCCAAGGAAGCTGAAGTCAACGCTGAAAAAGCCCGTGTAGATGTTCAAAATAAGGCTGGACAAGCAGAGGTGGATGCCTATAATCAAGCTGAGAAAGAGCGAGTAGACGCCTTGAATGCGGCTAAAAAAGAAGAAATTGATGCTTATAATAAGGCACAAGAAGCAGAGTATACGGCTAAAAAGGCAGAGTACGATAAACAAGTTGCTGAATTTGACAACATCAATAGCCAAGCTAAGGGTTCTCTACCTGCCGCTAGTAATGGTTACACTCCGTCAGGTTCAACCACTCACTTAAAAGCTCAAAGCATTGGTGGTTTGGAGTTTGTTTCAACAGGAGACCTTAAAAATCCTACGGTTTACATCAAAGGCGCTATTGATCCAAGCAAGGTGATTTCATCATTATCTTGGGGGAATGTCGCTCCTGAAGGACCAGGATTAACCAAAGGGACTTATGGAAACCCTGGTTACTACTGGACAGGAGCTTATAACTACAATACCAATGGCACAACCACTCAGATCTGGACAGGAGAAGTCCTCAAGTGGTATAAGATTAAGGATGCCATTACTATGCTTGATGGTTCCAAACACGATGCTTACATCCAATTCCAAACGGATACTTCAGGACTTTATCACGAGTCGGCCGAGACCAAGACCGATGGGAAACACGTGGTCTTTTGGAACGAGTCAGGAGCGATTAACTCTCTTGATGGGTTCAGACAAGGTGGCGCTAACCCTGAATCAGATGCCGTCCGTCTAACGGTTCGAGTCGATAGCCCAACTAACGATACCAGCTACACGTGGCTCAATGTCATGTATGATATTGATGGTGGTCAATTCATGGATTACGACAAGGAGACTACTAAAGTCCTTGCGGTTGGTGGTGGCATGACAACCAATACGGCAACGTCAGGCCGTGCCGCAGCTGATGAAGACTTAGGCTATACTTACGGCGTTCATCGGAGTTCAAATGCCCTTGATGGCCGAGCATCGTCTCCTGACGGAACGATTCTCTACGTGACACAAGGAGCGCAGTATAGCACAGTACTTCGTAACACGGCAGGAGGCAATGGTTCGGTAGTTGCTCGAGCTGACTTTGGCGCAGATGCTCGGATTACGATTAAGCCAGCCGTAACACCACCACCGGTTGAACCTAAGACCTATACCCCAGAATCGCCAACTCTTAGAGAGTATACCCCAATCACAACAGATGCCCATTACACCCCAGAGACCCCAACCCTTAAGACTTATACCCCAGTCACGCCAACGGTCAAACCTCATGTGGCTGTCCCTAAAAAGGAAAGTTTCTCAGTCGCCGTTCACCCTGTCTTTGTGACACAGACTCCTACTAATGTTAAAGATGTGGTGGATACAGACACCGTTTCAACCAATGGTCACCTTGTACCAAAAGGTTCAATCCAAACGTGGACATTGACCAATGAAGGCTTGAAAGCAGGTCGTGATAGGGTGACGAGCTTTGTCATGACGGATCCTCTGCCAAGTGGTTTTGTCATTGATCGTGACGCAACGGTTAAAGCTAATGCGGATGCTTGGACAGTGGCTTACAAGGAAGATGGCAAGTTAGAATTGGTTGCGACAGATAGTACTCTTGCGGCACTTAATGC
>JAKTNK010000020.1 GCA_029593465.1 Streptococcus suis | reverse complement strand
TTCCTTTAAAATGATTCATCGTCATTCCTCCTGCTATCTTTTTCTATTATTCTACCTTATTTGATAGTAGATTTAAAACTTTGCAACAGAACCAAAAATTGTGCATCAGATGGTGCCAAATGATAGTGAGCAAGATTTCATGCCTTTACTTGATAAGGTTCGTTAATGATGGTTATTTTTGAAAGCGCTAACCTTAGAGGTTAGCGACAGTTTAATGAATAGTGTGAGATGGAGATGTGAAACTAGCAGGATGGTAAGATTGTCTCAATCTCCAAGTTAATGTAGTCATTAAAAGCTGGCCGTGGGAACTGTTGGTAGATTCATTTGGCATATCAGCGATATCGCCTTATGGCAATAGCAGATAGCTTCCTTAAGCCGTTGCAATTTATTTTAGGAGGTTTCATCATGATTGAATGGTGGCAAATTCTATTACTTACTCTTTACTCAGCTTATCAAATCCTTGATGAGTTGACGATTAACTCTTCAGCAGGTTCACCTGTATTTGCTGGCTTTATCGCAGGTCTTGTCATGGGTGACCTCAAAACAGGTCTTTTGATTGGCGGTAGCTTGCAGCTTATGGTATTAGGTGTTGGGACCTTTGGTGGTGCGTCTCGTATCGATGCTACCTCAGGTGCTGTTTTAGCAACAGCCTTTTCTGTGGCACAAGGCTTGGAACCTGAAAAAGCAATTGCTACTATTGCGGTACCTGTAGCAGCTCTGATGGTATATACGGATATCCTTGGTCGCTTTTCAACCACTTACTTTGCTCACCGTATTGATCACCATGTTGAAGCGTTCAATTATAAGGCTATTGAACGTAACTATTTGTTGGGTGCTATTCCTTGGGCACTTTCTCGTGCACTTCCGGTCTTTCTTGCACTTGCTTTTGGTGCTGGCTTGGTCGAAAGCCTCAATAAGGCGATTGATTCTGTTCCATGGGTGGCTTCTGGTTTAACTTTAGCCGGGAAAATGCTTCCTGGATTAGGGTTTGCTATCTTGCTCCATTACTTGCCTGTTAAAAAGAACCTTCACTACCTTGCTCTTGGATTCGGTCTAACAGCGATGTTAACCACCATCTATGGCAATCTACAAACCGTTTCAAGCACCTTGTCAGGTATTATTGGAGAATCAAACCTTGAACCAACCATTTTTGATGGTGCTCCTTTCAAAGGTCTCCCAATGATTGGTATCGCCATTATCGGTGCAGCTTTAGCAACGCTTCATTACAAGAATGGTCAAAATGTAGTCGTTGTTGAAAAACAACCAGAAGTCTCAGAAAGTGGGGAAATTGAAGATGACGAAATCTAATTATAAATTAACCAAAGAAGATTTTAATCAAATCAATAAACGCAGCCTCTTTACTTTCCAATGGGGATGGAACTACGAGCGCATGCAGGGTTCTGGTTACCTATACTTGATTTTGCCTCAACTGCGTAAAATGTATGGCGATGGCACACCAGAGTTGAAAGAAATGATGAAGACGCATACGCAGTTCTTCAATACCTCAAACTTTTTCCACACGATTATCACGGGTATCGATCTTGCTCTTGAAGAAACTGAAGGGATTCAATCTAAAGATGCGGTCAATGGTGTCAAGACAGGTTTGATGGGGCCATTTGCTCCTATCGGAGATTCCTTGTTTGCCTCCTTGGTGCCTTCGATTATGGGTTCTGTTGCAGCTTCACTAGCAATCACTGGTAACCCAATTGGTGTCTTTCTATGGGTTCTGGTTAATATTGCCATCATGGTATTTCGTTGGAAACAACTTGAATTTGCCTACAAAGAAGGAACCAAATTAGTCACTACCATGCGGGATAAATTGACGGCCCTAGTTGATGCGGCATCCGTTATGGGAGTCTTTATGGTGGGCGCTTTGATTGCTACCATGATTAATTTCAAATTTACCGCTACGCCACAAATCGGTGATAAGGCAATTAATGTTCAAGATTTGTTTGACCAAATTTTCCCACGCTTGGTTCCTGCACTCTTTACAGGTCTCATCTTCTGGTTGCTTGGTCGTAAAGGCATGAGCTCAACCAAAGCCATTCTCATCATCATCGTCTTTGCCTTGTTGATGTCTTACTTCAACATTCTAGGTGTTTAGGAGGGTCTCGTGACAAAGCAATTACTTTTAATCAGTCATGGTTCTTTCAGTGAGGCTTTAAAACAAAGCACCGAGATGATTATGGGACCACAAGAAAGCATTCACACGGTTAGTTTGTTGCCAGAAGAAGGACCAGAAGACTTTGAAGCCAAGCTATTAGCAACGCTAGGTCAATTAGAGGACGTTATCGTCCTAGCCGACCTGATGGGAGGAACGCCCTGCAATGTGGCGGCTAAACTTCTGATGCAAGGTTATGACTTTGAACTTTTTGCAGGGATGAATATGCCGATGGTTATTGGCTTTATCAACGCTAGTTTAGTTGGCGAGAGTGTTGACTTAAAAGCTTTTGGGGCAGACAATATCCATAAAGTCAATGAGATGTTAAGCATTGCCGACGATGACGAAGACTAGTTTTTGTTAATGCTGATTACGCTATTATCTTCACTCTATGAGACTAAAAACCCCATCAAACGCAAGGTTTGGTGGGGTTTTAATGTGATGTCATCGCTATTAAAACTTTTTCGAAGCTATTGGAGGTCGCTTTAGCGGTGATGCTTTCCAATGTTAGAGGATGGGTCAATCGGAGTTCGTGGGCATGGAGCATGAGTCGCCCAGTTGGCTGCTTATGGTAGAGGGGGTCGCCTATAATCGCATGACCATTGTGGCTAAGGTGTACTCGAATTTGATGTGTTCTTCCGGTATCTAGTTGGCAATTGACAAGGCTAGTTTCTTTGAAGGTCTGGAGTAAAGTGACTTGAGTGATGGCTGGTTGACCATGGTGACGATCGATGGTTCGCTTGCGGCGATCATGGCGATGTCGACCAATGGGCTGACGGTAGGTGATGGTTTGTTGAGGGAGGTGGCCTTGAGCTAAGGCCCAGTATTGCCGCTTGATAGCCTTCTTCTCTAAAAGTCGGTTGAGGATGGGGAGGATGAAGGGATTTTTAGCAAACAAAATCGCACCACTGGTTTCCATATCCAAGCGGTGGACCACATGGCAGCAGGTTCCGACATAGGCTGAAACATGGTTTAGCAGGGCGATTTCATTGGGATCGTTGCCGTGTGTTTTCATGCCTTCTGGTTTATTAACAATGATGAGATGCTCATCCTCGTATAAGCAGTCCACAAGGCTTGCATCGCCCAAAGGAATCGACTTTCTAGGGTAATCTTCGTCATCAAATGTTAGCGTGATGCGATCACCTAGCAGGACAGGGTTTTGCCAATGAATCAGCTCACCGTTGATGCGCACGTGCTTTTTGACGCGTAAAAAATGCCTAATTTTTCGAGGGACTAACAAATGCTCTTCTAAGAGCTCTTTGACAGTTGTCTGAGGATAAGGGTTGTTAAGAGTTACTGTAAATACCATGCTTTTATTATACCATCTTACTAGCCAAAGCCTAATGGAAACTAACCTGTAACGTCGTTAACAGTTTTTTAAGAAAGTCTCTTTTAAAAATTGTTATAATAGCCTTATGAAGCAATTTGATAAATGGAAAACAAAATTACAAAATCTTCTGTCAACAGAAGAGACTCAACATTATCATGAATCAAAGGAAGATGACTTGGAGCTGCCAGATAGAGAACTTTCTACTGATGACTCTCAAGGTAAACAGACGATTCCGGAGCAAGCGTCAAAGCCTCAGCCGCAGCAGTCGAGGCGGCGGGAACGCTCAAGACATCGGTCGCCTAAGCTAAGTCTCTTAGATCGCTTGATTAAACGGTATCCCAATCTGGCTGTGATTCGTAAAGTCATTCCAGCAAGAGACTCCTGGATTCGTCGTTTCTGGCGTCGCTATCATATTGGCAAAATCTTGCTTTTGTTAGGGGCGATTTTTAGTTTGGTGGTGGGTTCTTACCTATTTTACCTTGCCAAGACAGCCGATGTGGAAGATTTGCAGTCAGCCCTGAAGGCAACAACCCTAATCTATGATAAAGATGAGATTCAAGTTGGTAGTCTATCCGGTCAAAAAGGGACTTACGTGGAGTTAGACGCCATCAGTGATAACCTTGAAAAGGCTGTTATTGCCACAGAAGATAGAACCTTTTACGACAATAATGGGATTAATTTTTCCCGCTTTGCCTTAGCGGTTCTCACCATGGGGAAATTTGGTGGCGGCTCTACCATCACGCAGCAGCTAGCTAAAAATGCTTACTTATCACAAGAGCAGACCATCAGCCGTAAGGCGAAAGAGTTTTTCCTAGCCTTGGAATTGACCAAAAAGTATAGCAAAAAAGAGATTTTAACCATGTACCTCAACAATGCTAATTTTGGCAATAGTGTCTGGGGAGTTGAAGATGCCAGTCATAAGTATTTTGGTGTCAGTGCTGCGGATTTGACCTTGGACCAGTCGGCTATTTTAGCCGGAATGCTCAAGGGTCCTGAAATTTATAATCCGATTTATTCCGTGACAAATGCGACCAATCGTCGTAACACCGTCCTAAGTGTGATGGTGGACGCAAAAGCTATCAGTCAAGCTGAAGCAGACCAAGCCGCTCAGGTCAATATTGCCGATGAGTTGGTGGATAACTATGGAGGAACCTCAGATACTTATCAGTACCCGTCTTATTTTGATGCGGTGATTCAAGAAGCCACGCAAAAATATGGTCTCACAGAAGATGACATTGTGAATAAGGGTTATAAAATTTACACGGAACTGGATCAAAACTATCAAGTCGGTATGCAGTATGTGTTTGATGACCCTAGCTATTTCCCTGTGGCAGAAGATGGGGAAAGCGCTCAGGGGGCAAGTGTTGCGATGGATCCTCAGACGGGTGCTGTTAGGGGACTTGTCGGTCGTGTCTCTAGCACCAGTCAGCCTTTCCGTAGCTTTAACTATGCCACACAGTCTAAGCGTAGCCCAGGCTCTGCTATTAAGCCTTTAGTCGTCTATGCACCAGCAGTTAGCAACGGCTATTCTATTAACAAGCTCTTGCCCAATACCCCTATTGACTATGACGGTTACAAACCAGAAAACTATGGTGGATACGTGTCAGAAGATGTCCCTATGTATCAGGCCTTGGCCAATTCCTACAACATTCCGGCAGTTTACCTACTAAACAAGCTAGGGATTTCCAAAGCCTTTAGCTATGGTAAGAAGTTTGGACTGAACATGTCCAGTGCTCGTCAAGAACTCGGTGTAGCTCTTGGGGGCAGTGTCACTACCAACCCACTTGAGTTAGCCCAAGCTTACTCAGCCTTTGCCAATAACGGTGTCATGCCCAAGGCGCATTTGATTAGTCGTATCGAAACGGCAAATGGTAAAATCATCAAACAGTTCAAAGAATCCAACCAACGTGTGGTCAGCCAATCTGTCAGCCATAAGATGACTAGTATGATGCTAGGAACCTTCTCCAACGGTTCTGCTGTGAATGCTAATGCCTATGGCTACACCATGGCTGGAAAAACGGGGACAACGGAGACCGAATTTAATCCGGATTTGACCAGTGACCAGTGGGTTGTGGGCTACACACCAGATGTTGTTTTGAGTCAGTGGATTGGTTTTGATAAAACGGATGAAGGCCATTACCTAAGCGATGCTAGCTCTGGGACGGCATCAACTCTATTTAGTGCCGTAGCAACTAATGTCTTGCCTTACACTGCGGGAACGCCCTTTACAGAGGAAAATGCCTATGTGTCAAATGGTTTAACCCCAACTTACACAGCCAATCCAAATGAAGCCCAAGACAGCAAAGCGCCGAGCGTTTCGAATATCTTTGATGACCTTAAAAAAGGAGCTGAAACTGCTAAAGACAGTATTGAAAAAGCTGTTCAGGAGGCTAATCTTGAGGATAAGGCACGTCAAGCATGGGAGACGGTTCGGAGTTGGTTTAACTAGCTTGCCACAATCGCAGAATTATGGTAAAGTAAGAGCTACGGAGGCGTTATGGCACAGAAAAAAGCAAGCCTAGCGTGTACAGAGTGTGGGAGTCGTAATTATTCGATTGGCCTATCAAGCAACCCAAAACCAACACGACTAGAAGTTAATAAATATTGTAAATATTGTCACAAATACACCGTTCATAAAGAAACAAGATAGGAGAAAGTAACGTGAAATTTATAACAGGTCTTTTTAAGGTTTTAAAAGACACCACATGGCCAAGCCGTAAACAGCGCTGGACAGACTTTATTGCGGTTTTAGAGTACACGGTTTTCTTCACGGTTCTCATCTTCTTGTTTGACAAGTTGATTTCCGCAGGAATCGCGGCTGTTTTGAACATGTTTTAACCAAAGTAAGTTGGGAAACCAACTTATTTTTTGGTTTGGATAGTCAGAGCGCTAGGAAATGTGGTATAATAAAACCAAACATCTAGCCCTTCAAGGCTTTTTATTATGCGATTTTACTCGCGCAGCCTCATAGACACAAAGAATACAAAGACGATAAGATAACTAAAGGAGAAGGTTTATGTTAGATTCATTTGATAAAGGTTGGTTTGTCCTTCAGACTTATTCAGGTTATGAAAACAAGGTTAAGGAAAACCTCTTACAGCGTGCGCAAACCTATAACATGCTGGATAATATTCTACGCGTTGAAATTCCAACGCAAACGGTTAACGTTGAAAAAAACGGTACCGTAAAAGAAGTTGAAGAGAACCGTTTCCCAGGCTATGTCTTAGTTGAAATGGTGATGACCGATGAAGCTTGGTTTGTGGTGCGTAATACCCCAAATGTTACAGGGTTTGTCGGTTCACACGGAAACCGTTCCAAGCCAACCCCGCTTTTGGAAGAAGAAATTCGAGCTATTTTGCTATCCATGGGACAAACTGTTGATGTCTTTGATACTAATATCAAGGCAGGTGATGTGGTTCAAATCATCGATGGTGCGTTTATGGGGCAAGAAGGTCGTGTTGTTGACATTGATGGAAACAAGGTCAAACTCATGATTAACATGTTTGGGACTGAAACTCAGGCTGATTTGGAACTTTACCAAATTGCAGAGTTGCCTTAATTGGCTCCTAAAAAGCTCTAAGGGTGATGAAACCAAGCCTGTTTTATCGGTCCGAACTAACTGAGATTGAAACACTCGATGAAATAGTCGAGTGTTTTTAGTATTTTTGCCCTAAAAGCTGACTAAATCAAGATTTATCAAGAAAGACACCTACCGTTTGGAGTCTATCTTATGGTATAATGGTGGAAAGAACGGAGGTTATCATGACAGAAACAAAATTGTATATTGCCAGACATGGAAAGACGATGTTTAATACGATTGGTCGAGCTCAGGGTTGGTCTGATACCCCTTTAACAGCATTTGGAGAAGAAGGGATTCGTGAGTTAGGTGTTGGTCTAAAGGCAGCTGGGGTGCCCTTTAAAGCAGCTTTTTCAAGTGACTCTGGTCGAACTATGCAAACTATGGAGATTATCCTACGTGAAACGCAGAATGAAGACCTTCCTTACAAGCGAGACAAACGCATTCGAGAATGGTGCTTTGGTAGCCTTGATGGGGGCTACGATGGTGATTTATTCCAAGGTGTTTTGCCAAGAACCGTGGCTTTTGCAGACGGAAGAACGCTTGAGGAGATGCCTTACCCTGATATCGCACAGAGTATCGCCGAGGTTGATACCGCTAATTGGGCAGAACCTTGGGAAGTTCTCAGCAAACGGATTTATGATGGTTTTGAGGCTATGGCCAAAGAGATTCAAAACCAAGGCGGTGGCAATGCGATTGTGGTCAGCCATGGCATGACGATTGGAACGTTTATGTGGTTGATTGACTCTAGCCAGAAGAAACAAGTTATTGACAACGGTAGCGTGTCAGTAGTTAGCTACAAGGATGGGCAATTTAGCATTGAGGCAGTAGCGGATATGTCCTACCGTAAACAAGGAAGAGAGATTATCGACGCTAATGAGAAATAGATTGGGCAAAAGTTCCTTACTGTTTTTAGTAGCTATCTTTTTAATATTTATTGGTGCCTTGTTTTGGTTACGTCCTAATAGTCAAGAAACCAACACAGGAACTCGATATTCTTCTCAACATACAGGTCAGCAAGTCGAGACGAAAGCAAGCTCTTCCAAACTTCCTGATAGCTCACCTTCGGATTGGAATCTGCGTTTGGTCAATCGAGAACACCTGACTCCAGAGCTCAGTCCGGACTTGACAATGGTCGGTCCTATTCAGGTAGATAGTCGTATTGCACAAGAGGTTTCCGACTTTCTTGCGGCAGCGCAAGCACTTGATCCTGCCTTTCATCTCATCTCTGGTTACCGGAGCGTGGCTTACCAAAAAGACTTGTTTCAATCCTATGTCAATCAAGAAAAGGCTAACGACCCTAGCCTAAGCGATGATGAGGCCAGAGATTTGGTCCAGACCTATTCACAACCCGCTGGTGCGAGTGAGCACCAGACCGGTTTGGCCATTGATCTAAGTACTGTGGATGCTTTAAACCAAGCGGATAAAGCGGTCATGGCAAAAGTACATGCTTTAGCGCCAAGATATGGCTTTGTTCTTCGTTTTCCAGAAGGAAAAACAGCTGTCACAGGAGTCGGTTATGAAGATTGGCATTTCCGCTATGTTGGAAAAAGGACTGCTCGCTATATGACCGATCATCAGTTGACTTTGGAAGAATATCTTGAACAGTTGGAGGAAAAGACGCCTTGAGGAGACGTTTTAAATTTTCATTCTTTATTAGTCTGATGGTCATGTTTGTGCTGTTTGGCATCCTGCCATTGGTCTTAAACTACCGTAGTTTATCGGTTGAAAAGAAGGTCACAACAGGTTTGGATAATCAACGTTTTATCGAAAAGATTGCTCCTGATGTCCAAGAATTATCGACCTATTACGGGATTAGACCGTCAGTCTTGATAGCACAGGCAGCTTATGATTCTGATTTTGGGCAAAATATATTAGCAGCTAAGTATCACAACTTATTTGCGATTCCTGCAAAGCCAGGAGATGACAGCATCCGCTTGAAAAGTACGGAGCGAAATGAAGGCAACCTGTCAGTGGTTGAAAGAGACTACGTCATCTACCCCTCGTGGGATTACGCTTTAGAAACATACCTCGCTGGTCTCAAAGATGGTAGTCTGGCGAATAAAAATCTCTACAAAATCTTAGCAACAGCTTCCAGTATTAGCGTTGCAGCCCAAGCTTTTTACCGTTATGATTACACGCAAAACGATGATTATGCCAATCAGCTCGAGCGGATTATCAAGGATTATAAGCTTGAACAGTATGACAAAAAACAAAATTAGCACTCTAATAAAAAGAGTGCTAATTTTTTGAGTTTTTCTCTTGACATCTCGTTTTAGAGGTGTATAATTAAGAGTATAGATTAGCACTCTAACAAAAAGAGTGCTAAAGCGTGAAGGGAGGTTCTATGATTACACCGAGGCAAAATGATATTTTGAACTTAATCATTGAAATGTTTACCCAAACGCATGAGCCAGTAGGTTCGAAGGCTTTACAAGCTTCTATTGCTTCGAGCTCAGCAACCATTCGTAATGATATGGCCAAGCTTGAAAAATTGGGCTTCCTCGAAAAAGCTCATACCTCGAGCGGACGTCTTCCTAGTCGGGCTGGTTTTCAATATTTTGTCCAGCATTCCTTGCGCTTAGATAGTGTTGATGAGCAGGATATGTATCAGGTGATTAAAGAGTTTGATTTTGAACCGTTTCGTCTGGAGGATATCTTTATCACAGCAGGTCAGCTCTTAGCGGATTTGACAGGTTACACATCGGTGGTTTTAGATGTGGAGCCCAAGCACCAACGCTTAACGCGTTTTGATGTGGTTCAGCTATCAAATCATGATGCCTTAGCGGTCATGATGTTGGATGATGCCAAGCCTGTAACGGTTCAATTTGCCATCCCTAAAAACTTTGTCAGTAAGGATTTAGCGATTTTAAAAGCATTGGTGACTGAGCGCTTATTGGGGCAGACGGCCTTGGATATTCATTACAAATTGTTGACAGAAGTACCGCAGATTATCCACAAATACTTTAGCGTTACGGATAATATTTTGGGTCTCGTTGATTATATTTTTAAAGGTTTATTTCGAGAGTCAGTGATTATCTCAGGCAAGGTCAATGCCTTGACTTATGCCACGCTTGAGACCTACCAGTTTTTGGATAATGAAGAAAAGGTGGCGACTGAAATGCGAAGTTGCTTGTCGGAAGAAGAATCAACAAGTATCCAAGTAGCCGATAGTAGCGAGACAGCAATAGCCGATTTGACGGTTATCCGACATCGATGTTTGATCCCTTATCGAGGTTTTGCGCTATTAAGTTTGATTGGGCCAGTTGAGATGGATTACCGCCGAGTGGTTAGTCTGATTAATGTGATTAGTCGAGTATTAGCCTTGAAATTAGCCGACTACTATCGCTATCTTAGTGGCAATCATTATGAGGTCAATTGAGTTGAACTAGATGGAAGTAACGCGTTTTTCTAGCCGGAGAATCGAGCGATGACCAGTGAAAAGAGTAAAAGAGGTGACATAGTGTCAGAAGATATGAAACATGAAGAGACTGTTGAAGAAACAGTTGAAACTGAAGAAGAGGTTGTATCAACCCCTGAAGAGGCGGTAGAAATAGATGAGACGCCTCAAAGGTCAGAATTAGAGCTTGCGCAGGAGCGTGCGGATGATTTTGAAAACAGGTACCTCCGTGCCCATGCTGAAATGCAAAATATTCAACGTCGTGCGAGCGAAGAACGTCAGTCCTTGCAACGCTATCGTTCACAAGACTTGGCTAAAAAAATCCTGCCAAGTTTGGACAACTTAGAGCGTGCCTTGGTTGTTGAAGGCCTGACCGATGATGTGAAAAAAGGTCTAGAAATGACACGCGATAGCCTTGTTCAAGCTCTCAAAGAAGAGGGTGTTGAGGAAGTCGTAGCAGAAACCTTCGACCATAACCTGCACATGGCTGTGCAAACCTTGCCAGCTGACGAGGAGCATCCGGCTGATAGTATTGCGGAAGTCTTTCAAAAGGGGTATAAACTACACGATCGTCTGCTAAGACCAGCCATGGTTGTGGTTTATAACTAACGCTGATCGATAGCTGGTATGGCTATCGTGATACCTTGACCGAAATGTCGTTAAACTATCATAGATTGTTAATTCAGTAAATTGTAAATTTGCACCATAATGCTTTCACAGTCTTTCGAAAAAGCATTATCACAACATGAAATAAAGAGGAAAATGAAATATGAGTAAAATTATTGGTATTGACTTAGGAACAACAAACTCTGCGGTAGCTGTTTTGGAAGGAACAGAGCCAAAAATCATCGCTAATCCAGAAGGAAATCGGACAACACCTTCTGTGGTGTCATTCAAAAACGGTGAAATCATCGTTGGTGATGCCGCTAAACGCCAAGCGGTGACAAATCCAGATACTATTATTTCCATCAAATCAAAAATGGGAACTTCTGAGAAAGTCTCTGCTAACGGTAAAGAATACACACCACAAGAAATTTCAGCTATGATTCTCCAATACCTCAAAGGGTATGCTGAAGATTACCTTGGGGAGAAGGTGACTAAGGCCGTTATTACAGTCCCAGCCTACTTCAACGATGCGCAACGTCAAGCGACAAAAGACGCTGGTAAAATTGCTGGTCTTGAAGTAGAACGTATTGTCAACGAGCCAACAGCAGCAGCTCTTGCTTACGGTCTTGACAAAACAGACAAAGACGAAAAAATCTTGGTCTTCGACCTTGGTGGTGGTACCTTTGACGTGTCAATCCTTGAGCTTGGTGATGGGGTCTTTGACGTACTTGCAACTGCAGGTGATAATAAACTTGGTGGTGATGATTTCGACCAAAAAATCATTGACTATCTCGTAGAAGAATTCAAAAAAGAAAATGGCATTGACTTGTCAGCTGACAAGATGGCGCTTCAACGTTTGAAAGATGCAGCTGAAAAAGCTAAAAAAGACCTTTCAGGTGTCACACAAACACAAATCAGCTTGCCATTCATCACAGCTGGTGAAGCTGGCCCACTCCACTTGGAAGTGTCATTGTCACGTGCTAAATTCGATGACCTCACTCGTGACCTTGTAGAACGCACTAAAACACCAGTCCGTCAAGCACTTTCTGATGCAGGTTTATCATTATCAGATATTGACGAAGTTATTCTTGTTGGTGGGTCAACGCGTATCCCAGCAGTGGTTGAAGCTGTTAAAGCTGAAACCGGTAAAGAGCCAAACAAATCCGTTAACCCAGATGAAGTGGTTGCGATGGGAGCTGCTATCCAAGGTGGTGTTATCACAGGTGACGTGAAAGACGTTGTTCTTCTTGATGTGACACCATTATCACTTGGTATCGAAACTATGGGAGCGGTCTTTACGAAGTTGATTGAGCGCAATACTACTATCCCAACCTCTAAATCACAAGTCTTCTCAACTGCAGCAGACAACCAACCAGCCGTTGACATTCACGTCCTTCAAGGTGAGCGTCCAATGGCAGCAGACAACAAGACGCTTGGTCGTTTCCAATTGACAGATATTCCTGCAGCACCTCGTGGTGTGCCACAAATCGAAGTAACTTTTGATATCGATAAAAACGGTATTGTATCTGTAAAAGCTAAAGATCTAGGTACTCAAAAAGAGCAACACATCGTTATCAAGTCTAACGACGGCCTTTCTGAAGAAGAAATCGATCGCATGATGAAGGATGCTGAAGCAAATGCGGAAGCGGATAAGAAACGTAAAGAAGAAGTTGACCTTAAAAACGATGTTGACCAAGCTATCTTTGCAACAGAGAAAACCATCAAAGAAACAGAAGGTAAAGGTTTTGACGCAGAACGTGATGCAGCACAAGCAGCCCTTGATGAGTTGAAAGCTGCTCAAGAGTCTGGTAACCTTGAAGACATGAAAGCGAAACTCGAAGCTCTTAACGAAAAAGCACAAGCCCTTGCTGTGAAGATGTATGAGCAAGCAGCAGCAGCTCAACAAGCAGCGGCAGGCGCAGAAGGTGCAGCCTCATCAGACAATGCTGGTGATGATGTTGTTGATGGTGAGTTTACGGAGAAATAAAAAGGTCTGGGAGACCTTTTTATCCTACGAACCTTGAAATCATAAACGATAGGTGTCCATTTCGGAGGATTCTATGTTGAAATTGGAAGCAGTGAACGAAGAAAATATCTGGGATATTTTACACTTAGATGTTTTTGCAGAGCAGCAAGAATTTGTTGCTAGTAATGCGGTTAGTTTGTCAGAAGCTTATCTGGTTCTCAAGAATCGAACAGATGCCCAAGTTTTCCCATTTGGAATCTATGACACCAACACTTTGATTGGCTTTCTGATGATAGGCTATGGCAAGTGTTGGCAAGACGCTTCTGATTTAGCAGATAAAAATTATAACCTTTGGCGTTTGATGATTGATAAAAAGTTTCAACAAAACGGTTATGGCAAGAAAGCTGTTGAACTGGCAATCCAATTTGTTAAACAATTTCCTTGTGGATTTGCTAACCATTTCTGGTTATCTTATGAACCCGAAAATCAAGTTGCTCAGTCTTTGTATTCATCTTGTGGATTCTACGAAACAGGTGAATTGGATCATGACGAGTTGATTGCTGTCCTTGATTTAGAAAACTAGAAACATCCAATTACAGAGGTTGTAACCCAGCCTCTGTTTTTGGGTAAATACCATTCTAATTTTTACAGGAAAGAATACATGTGTTCTTAACTGAACATGGACTGTTGAAGACTGTTCTGCTTTACACATAAGCGAAAATGAATACACCTACGACTTTGTGAAAAAGACAAATCTTACCTAGATGCAAGCATCGTCGGATGGTTTCCTGTTTTCACTGAGCTGAAATTACAGAAAGGAATACAAGTTCGTTTATTCGAACATAGGCTAAAAACCTAGTGAAAAAGATAAACTTCCTAGTGTGTTTAACGCACTGTGTTAGTTTCCTATTTTTATACGATACGGTTTTCTTAACGCCTTTTGTATCATAAATTATGAACAATACTGAATTCTATGAACGTCTGGGGGTTTCTAAGGATGCCTCTCAGGACGAGATCAAAAAAGCCTACCGTAAGATGTCTAAAAAATACCATCCAGACATCAATAAAGAAGCGGGGGCAGAGCAAAAATACAAGGATATCCAAGAAGCTTATGAGACCTTGAGTGATAGCCAAAAACGAGCGGCCTACGACCAGTATGGTGCAGCTGGAGCTCAAGGCGGTTTCGGCGGTGGTGCTGGTGGCTTTGGTGGTTTTGATGGTGCTGGCTTTGGTGGTTTTGAAGACATCTTTTCCAGTTTCTTTGGTGGTGGCGGTGCGACACGTAATCCTAATGCTCCTCGCCAAGGGGACGACTTGCAGTACCGTGTCAACCTCAAATTCGAAGAAGCTATCTTTGGTGCTGAAAAAGAAGTTACTTATAGACGTGAGACGACTTGCCATACCTGTGGTGGTAATGGTGCCAAACCAGGTACCCACCCCGTAACCTGTGGTCGCTGTCATGGTCAAGGAGTTATCAACGTTGACACTCAAACCCCACTTGGGATGATGCGCCGTCAGGTGACCTGTGATGTCTGTCATGGTAGTGGTCAAGAAATTAAAGACCCATGTCCAACCTGTCATGGAACAGGCCATGAAACAGAAAACCATAAGGTAGATGTCAAGATTCCTGCTGGGGTTGAGACAGGCCAACAAATCCGCCTACAAGGTCAAGGGGAAGCTGGTTACAACGGTGGTCCGTATGGTGATCTCTTTGTAATCATCAATGTGATGAAGAGTGATCGATTTGAACGTGATGGGTCCACCATTTACTACAATATGGACATCAGCTTTGTTCAAGCTGCGTTGGGCGATGTGGTTGATGTTCCAACGGTTCATGGGGATGTTGAATTGACAATCCCGGCTGGAACCCAAACAGGCAAGACCTTCCGTCTAAAAGGCAAAGGTGCTCCACATCTTCGAGGGAATGGTCAAGGGGATCAACACGTCACGGTCAATATCGTCACCCCAACCAAGCTCAACGAAGCACAAAAAGAAGCACTCCATGCCTTTGCGGATGCTGGTGGTGAAAAGGTTCATCCTCAAAAGAAAAAAGGATTCTTTGATAAAGTCAAAGATGCCATTGAAGAATTATAGGCAACCTACCCAGTCCCCTCATCTTGCCTGTGAGGGCATAATGTGATATAACACTGCATAAGCTCAGAGCTGTTGTTAGCTTAAGAGCTTATGCAGTTTTGTTATTAAGCGGCTTGTTTTTAGGTGATTTTATGGTAAAATAGCTAAAACTTGAAAGGAGACTGTCTGATGCTGTTAGAAGAATTTGATAAAAATCTAAAGGCTATTATCAATCCAGAGATGCTCCAGAGTCCTGTAGCAAATTTTCCAGAGACGGTTGTTACTTGCTTTGCTAGAGAGACGTTTAGTCGTATCTTAAATGAGCATAAGCACCGGCTTTTAGCGACAACAAGCGTGGCTAATCTGGAGATTCCCATTTATGAAATTGATTATAAGGGGCAAAAATTAGGGTTCTTCAATGCTTATGTAGGGGCGGCAGCTTGTGTTGCCGTTTTGGAAGATGTGATTGCTATGGGCATGAAACATCTTGTTGTTTTTGGAACTTGTGGTGTGCTAGATAATACGATTAAAGAGACTTCTATTATTATACCAACGGCTGCTCTTCGTGATGAAGGAACTAGTTTTCATTATGCAGCAGTGAGCGATGAGATACTTGTTAATCAAGATTATCATCAAGCGTTTAAGGATTTCTTGGTCAAACAGGGCGTTTCTTATACTGAGGGTAAGGTTTGGACCACCGATGGTATTTATCGTGAGACATTAACCAAAATGACTAAACGCAAATTTCAAGGAGCGATTTGTGTCGATATGGAATGCTCTGCCATTGCTGCTTTAGCGCAATTTAGAGGGATTGAACACGTTCAATTTTTCTATTCAGCAGACAATTTAGCTGCTGAAACATGGGATATACGAACGTTAGATAATTATTCAGATTTGGAACGTAAAGATAAGATCACCTATATCGCATTAGGGTTTGCTAAAGCACAGTTTCATGAGTAATGCTTCGTAGCTACTTTCGAAAGGATGGAAAGTTTGCTATAATCATGGTTATGACACGATACAAAGCGACGATTTCCTATGATGGCACCTTATTTTCAGGCTTTCAAAGACAGCCAGGTGCCCGAACCGTTCAGGAAGAAATTGAAAAAACGCTCTTGCGCTTAAACAGTGGTGAGCCAGTCACTATTCATGGTGCTGGTCGTACTGATGCTGGCGTCCATGCTTATGGACAGGTCATTCATTTTGATTTGCCTCAGACACGCGATGTTGAAAAGTTACGCTTTGGTCTGGATACGCAATGTCCAGATGATATTGACATTGTTAAGATTGAGATAGTTTCTGAGGATTTTCATGCACGGTATCAAAAACATCGCAAGACCTATGAGTTTTTAGTGGATATCGGACGACCTAAAAATCCTATGATGCGGCATTACGCTACTGCCTACCCCTATCCAGTAGATGTTTCAGTCATGCAAGAGGCCATCAAGGACTTGATAGGGACGCATGATTTTACAGGATTTACAGCCTCAGGGACAGCTGTGGAAAATAAGGTACGAACCATTACTGAAGCCAGCCTCACTGTGGATGAAAAGACAGGCTTTTTGGTCTTTACATTTTCAGGGAACGGCTTTTTGTACAAGCAAGTCCGAAACATGGTGGGGACCTTGCTCAAAATCGGTAATGGTCGTATGCCAGTGAGTCAAATTAAGACTGTTTTGACAAGTCAAAATCGTCAGTTAGCAGGACCGACAGCAGCAGGCAATGGCCTCTATCTCAAGGAGATTATCTATGAAGACGACTAATATTCTTACCATAGCGGGCAACGATATTTTGAGTGGTGGCGGCTTTCAAGCCGATTTAGCCACGTTTGCAGCGCATCGTCTCTATGGTTTTTTAGCGCAAACCTGTATGACAGCCGTGACCGAACAAGGCTTTGAAATCATCCCAACACCCTTGGATGTTTTTCAGAAACAGTTGGACAGTTTACAAGACATTCCCTTTGCGGCGATTAAGATTGGCTTGCTGCCTACTCCTGAGATGATGGCAGCGGTCTTAGCCTTTTTGAAGGCTAGAGCCCAGATACCAGTTGTCTTGGATCCTGTTCTGGTATTTAAAGAAAATGCAGATGATGAAATCGCCCAAATGAGTCAGCAGATGCTATCTCTATTTCAGGTGGCTGATGTCATTACGCCTAATCTTAAAGAAGCACAGCTATTATCTGGAAAACCAGTGACCAATCTCGCTGAAATGGAGGAAGCTGCGGCGGTCTTGCAGCTCTTGGGTGCTCGAAACGTCCTCATCAAAGGCGGTGCTCGTTTGGGAGAAGAAGAGGCTTTTGACCTCTTACGCAAGGAAGATGGCACTCTTACCTATCTAAAATCTCCCCTCTTACATCGCAATAATCAAGGGGCAGGCTGTACCTTTGCCTCGGCTGTGGCTAGCCAGTTGGCACTAGGCAAAAAGGTGTCAGAGGCTGCGCAGGCGGCAAAGTCGTTTGTCTATCAGGCTATTGCGCATTCAAATCAATATGGAGTAGTTCAGTATGAAACAGACTAATATTCGTCAGTTGGCTCTTTGGGCCATTCTCACAGCCTTGAGCGTGGTGTTGGCCTATATCCATGTCCCGACCCCAACAGGCTTTTTAACCCTACTCGATGTCGGGATTTATGTCACAGCTTTTTATCTGGGTTCTAAATCAGGAGCTATTGTTGGCGGTTTATCTGGTTTTTTGATAGACATGCTTCTTGGCTACCCTCAGTACATGATTTATAGCTTACTTGCCCACGGTTCGCAAGGATTCTTTGCTGGTTGGACGGGTAAAAAGCGTCCGTTGGGTCTTGTTTTGGCCGGTCTTAGCATGATTAGCTGGTATTTTCTCGCAGCTCTTTTCCTTGGTTACGGCTTTGGTGGTGCTTGGGGAGGTGTTTGGGGAAATATCCTTCAAAACGGTTTGGGCCTGCTTTTGGGGTATTTGCTCTATCGAGCTATTGCTAAATTAAACCTAAAATAGTTGCTCTACTAAGGCTAATTGGTTAGAAAGAAAAAATGAGGTGATGCTATCGTGATTCAAAATCTTGCCGAAGATACTAGGGCTATTGTTACTGATATTATCGAACGCTCTGGCATTCAAAAAGGTCAGCTCTTTGTGTTGGGCTTATCATCGAGCGAAGTGGCTGGTGGCTTGATTGGGCAAAATTCCAGTCAAGAAATCGGTGAAATTATTGTCCAGACGGTGCTTGAAGAGTTACAAAGAGTAGGGGCCTATTTGGCCGTTCAAGGTTGTGAACACCTCAATCGAGCTCTAGTTGTTGAGAGAAGCTATGCGCTTCAAAAAGACTTGGAAATGGTTAATGTGTTGCCGAGCTTACATGCAGGCGGTAGTGGTCAATTAGCTGCTTTTAAGTTTATGGATGACCCGGTAGAAGTGGAAGAAGTGGTTGCTTATGCCGGACTTGATATTGGTGACACCTCTATCGGCATGCATGTCA
This sequence comes from Streptococcus suis, assembly GCA_029593465.1. GTDB lineage: Bacteria > Bacillota > Bacilli > Lactobacillales > Streptococcaceae > Streptococcus > Streptococcus suis_AH. Next base: position 11,689 of record JAKTNK010000020.1, on the reverse strand, counting down.
AGCGCGTGCAGGTTCCACTAAGACCTATTCAGCGTGAATTGGGTGGTGCCCATGTAACGGCTCTGGCTAGTCGTCCCAAGCTGATTGGTGGAGCACGAGCTCAGTATGCTGATGATCCGATTCGTAAATGGTCCTTCAAATCATAAAAGACTTGAGCAGCTGCTCAAGTCTTTTTGGTATGTACGACGGGCACGTCGTACATCTGAGGTGAAAGTCCTCCGTGGACACCTGCTACCGGTGAACCCCAAAGCGACTCCCAAGCCTGACTATCGTGAGGTAGCGGGGAGAGGAAGGGATAGCGAAATCGTGGCTCTACGAACAGAAACGTGATAACAAGGCGTATATAGGGGATGAGGGGGCATACAACTCTAAAGTCCAAAAAGGTAGTCGTAACCTATAGACGTAAATCACGAGAGTAAACGAGGAAAGATGTACGACTTATCCCGTGAGGTCTCATGGGCGCCAATAAGACGTAGTAACAACGAATCATGAGAAGTCAGCCGAAGCCGTAGTAGTGATGAAGTTTCTGTAATGGAAACGGAGCGAAGGGCTGAACTATTAACCGAAGTATACCTACTTCACTTGCGTCTGTAAAAGAATAGTCTGATAGAGCTGGGTGCGGTCACGTATTGATTAGAAGAAAGTTCGCCAATATAAGATATCCTACAGACACCGAAACAAGAAAGGAATACACACATGTCACAGTTACTAGATAATATCCTATCTCGTTCAAATATGTTGGATGCTTACAATCAAGTTAGGGCTAATAAAGGTTCTGCTGGAATTGACGGCATAACCATTGACGAAATAGATGACTATCTCCACAAACACTGGCGTTCAACTAAAGAACTCATAAAGCAGAGAAAGTACAAGCCTCAGCCAGTTTTACGAGTTGAAATTCCCAAGCCTGACGGCGGAGTTCGCCAGCTAGGCATTCCAACGGTCATGGATAGAATGATACAACAAGCCATTGTCCAAGTCATTAGTCCCATTTGCGAACCCTATTTTTCTGAGAAGAGCTACGGATTCAGACCCAATCGGTCCTGTGAACATGCCGTTATCCAGTTATTAGAATATCTTAATGACGGCAATGAGTGGATAGTGGACATAGACCTTGAGAAGTTTTTCGATACCGTTCCTCAAGATAGACTGATGTCGCTTGTTCATAACATTATCCAAGATGGAGATATAGAATCTTTAATTCGTAAGTACCTTCATTCAGGAGTAGTCATCAACGGACAACGGTATAAAACACTAGTTGGAACGCCACAGGGAGGAAACCTATCACCGCTCCTGTCCAATATCATGCTTAATGAGCTAGATAAAGAGTTGGAAAATCGCGGACTTCACTTCGTTCGCTACGCAGATGACTGCGTCATCATAGTTGGTAGTGAGGCGGCGGCTAAACGTGTGATGCATTCAATTAGTCGTTATATTGAAAAACGATTAGGTTTGAAAGTCAACATGACCAAGACCAAGATTGTGAGACCGAGCAAATTAAAGTACCTAGGATTCGGGTTCTGGAAATCATCTGAGGGCTGGAAAAGTCGACCGCATCAGGATAGCGTACAGAGTTTCAAGAGAAAACTCAAGAAACTAACGGCCCGTAAGTGGAGTATTGACTTAGACAGTCGAATTGAGCGACTAAACTGGGTCATCCGAGGTTGGATAAACTACTTTTCTATGACGAACATGAAATCAGTCATGGAAAGCATTGATGGACGACTAAGAACTCGAATAAGAGTTATTATCTGGAAACAATGGAAGAAGAAATCTAGGCGATTATGGGGACTTCTCAAATTAGGAGTACCGAAGTGGATAGCGGATAAAGTATCTGGCTGGGGAGACCATTATCAATTAGTGGCTCAGAGGTCAGTACTGAAACGTGCCATATCAAAACCAGTCCTCGCTAAACGTGGACTGGTTTCTTGCTTAGATTATTATCTAAAACGACATGCGTTAAAAGTTAGTTGAACCGCCGTGTGCCGAACGGCACGCACGGTGGTGTGAGAGGGACTAGAAATTAGTCCCTACTCGATTTTTAGGATGATTGGTATCCAATTGGACTTATGGTTGGGAGTTGAATCCCTTCTTTTAGTAAGGCTTCTTGGTATAAGTGGAAAAAAGTGGGTCCAATCCGATACTGTTGCCCGTTTTGAACAAAAATATTAACGCGAAAGACCAATTGATGATTGCCATTGGTGATGGCACCAACGATAGTTGGTTGGCTAACAATTTCAGGATATTCGGAGACCTTGTCGTGGTTGACTTGTTTGATAATGGCAATCACTTTGTCGAGATTGGTATGGGCATAGATAGGCAAATCCACTTGAGCCCTCATATTGCCACGGGATTGATTGCTAACGATGCTGATATTGCGATTAGGAACAAAATACAAGGTGCCATCAAAACCAATGAGTTGTGTGGTTCGAATCCCAACACTAGAAACTGTTCCCGAAACACCACCAATTTGGACAACGTCATCGATGTCTAATTGATTTTCAAATAGGATAAAGAAGCCATTGACCACATCAGATAGAAAGCCCTGTGCTCCAAGTCCCACAGCGACCCCTGCGATTCCAGCACCAGCCAAAAGACTGGAGACAGGGATTCCTAGAATGCTTAAAACCCAATAAACCAGTAGAAAATAGAGGGTGTAATTCATGAGGTTGTGTAGCAGCTTGGTCAAGGTTCGCTGCCGCATGGGCGTTTGCTTGGTTAGAGGAATAGATTTTTCAACGGCTTTTGAAAAGGTAACGTTAAGAATCTTCTTAGCAACCCCGAAGAGGATGAGGAGCAAGATGAGTGAAACCACTTTGGAAATGATATGGCTCATAATGGTTTCTAAGTGGAGTGAGTGCAAATAATGTTCAATATAAGTCATAAGAGTAGTTTACCAAAAATAATGAAAAAAGACAGGCTGTATTATCTCTCATCGTTCCGGTGATAGGGTCAATTCCTTTATTGACAAGAGAAAAAACCAATAAAAAACTTTTAAAAATCTAGTAAATATGATAAACTTAACTATAATTCTAAAAATGTTTAAGGAGAAACGACTTAATGTCTACATCATTTGAAACTAAATCAACAAACCGCGGTGTGATTTCATTCACAATTGGACAAGACAAGATTAAACCAGCGCTTGATAAAGCTTTTAAGAAGGTGAAAAAAAATTTGAACGCACCTGGTTTTCGTAAGGGGCACATGCCTCGTGCCATCTTCAACCAACGCTTTGGTGAGGAGGCTCTCTACGAGGATGCCTTGAATGCGATCTTACCAGAGGCATACGAAGCAGCTGTTGCTGAACTTGGACTTGATGTTGTAGCGCAACCTAAGGTTGATGTTAAATCAATGGAAAAAGGTCAAGACTGGGAAATTATCGCTGAGGTCGTTACCAAACCGGAAGTTAAACTTGGCGCTTATAAAGATCTTGAAGTATCAGTTGATACGTCTAAAGATGTTTCAGAAGAAGAAGTTACTGAAAAAATTGAACGTGAACGTAAAAACCTTGCTGAACTTGTTGTCAAGGAAGGTGCAGCTGAAACGGGTGACACAGTGGTTATCGACTTTGTTGGTTCTGTTGATGGTGTTGAATTTGACGGTGGTAAAGGTGATAACTTCTCACTTGAACTTGGTTCTGGCCAGTTTATTCCAGGTTTTGAAGACCAACTAGTTGGTTCAAAAGCGGGTGACAAGGTTGATGTTAACGTAACGTTCCCAGAAGACTATCAAGCGGCAGATCTCGCTGGAAAAGATGCTCTTTTTGTGACAACCGTTCATGAAGTTAAAGCAAAAGAAGTTCCAGAACTTGACGATGAGCTTGCAAAGGATATCGACGAAGACGTTGAAACACTCGATGAGTTGAAGGCTAAATACCGTAAGGAACTTGAAGCAGCCAAAGAAATCGCTTATAAAGATGCGGTTGAAGGTGCTGCAATTGAGCTTGCTGTTGCCAATGCTGAAATCGTAGAATTGCCAGAAGAAATGGTAGAAGCTGAAGTGAGCCGTGCTATGAATGAGTTCATGGGTAATATGCAACGTCAAGGAATTTCACCAGACATGTACTTCCAGTTGACTGGTACAACTCAAGAAGATTTGCAAAAACAATACCAAGCAGATGCTGATAAACGTGTGAAAACTAACCTTGTCGTGGAAGCTGTCGCTAAAGCAGAAGGCTTTGACGTATCAGATGAGGAAGTTGAAAAAGAAATCACAGACCTTGCAGCAGAGTACAACATGGATGCTGCTCAAGTGCGTTCACTGCTTACACCAGATATGCTTCGTCACGACATTGCGATGAAGAAAGCTGTTGAAGTGATTACAAGCACGGCAAAAGTAAACTAATATAGAATAGTACCTACCTGTACGGTAGGTGCTTTTTGCTTTGGCCTGTCAAGAGAGGTGGAGGTTGGTTGCCACATAAGGACGTTTGGTCGTATAGTTCTGGCTTAGTAGTTGAGTTTGTTTGCTGCTTGGGTTACAAAGTTGGTAGTTATAAGGACAAACGCATGAAGAAAATACAGCTTACAGAAACTAGTTTCATGAACCAAATTGAAATCCTCCGCTATAATAGAAGTGGAGGATTTTTATCATGGAAGAACTGTAAAATTTCTTGATTACTGTCAGAGATAAGCGTGACCCTTGGAAAATCAAACACTTGTTGTCAGATATCGTTCTTATCATCTTCTTTGCGCGTCTATCAGGCGCAGAACACTGGGATGAGATAGAGGAGTTTGGTATTGCCTATGAGAAATCATTACGCACCGTTCTCACTTTAGAAAATGGTATTCCCTCTCATGATACTCTCCAACGTGTTTTTGCAACTCTCAATCCACAATTTCTCGTAGAACTCACAGAGTTATGGACTTCGCTTCTAGAAGCATGTGACACATCTGCTAAAGTCTTGCCCCACTTTTCAAAACGTTTAGTAGCTATTGATGGGAAGACTCTTTGTGGGAATGCCAGCCAAACTCAGAAAGCCCTGCCTATTGTCTCAGCCTATGCGACAGACTTAGGGAGTTCTTATGGTCAAGTAGCGACTGATGAAAAGAGCAATGAGATTACAGCGATTCCCCAGTTATTGGACATGATTTCAGTCAAAGGATGCATGATTAGTATTGACGCTATGGGTACGCAAAAGGCTATTGCGGATAAGATTATCACGAAGAAGACAGATTATTGTCTTGCGGTTAAAGAGAATCAAAAGAGCCTTTTGGAAGATATTCGTCCCTATTTTGAACAGTTTAAGGATTTTGGCGACATTTATGAAACCCTTGAGAAAGCTCATGGTCAGATTGAGTTGAGACAGTATGAGGTTATCACAGATACGGGATGGCTACGTCAAGCGCATTCAGAGTGGGGACATATCCAAAGCATTGGACGGTCTCGTATTCAAATCACAAAGAATGGTCAAGCGAGTGAAGACATTCGTTACTTTATTTTAGGTTGTCAGGTTAGCGCTAAAGAACTCTGTGACTACGTGAGAGGTCATTGGCAGATAGAGAGTGTGCACTGGCTACTGGATGCTGTTTTTCGTGAAGATGCCAATAAAACGTTGAATAAGCGACTTGCATTTCCTTTAAAGGTCATGGATAAATTTTGTCTAGCGGTTTTAAAGCGGATAGATTTCGGAAAGAAGATGAGTATGCGACGTAAGAAATATACCCTTAGTCTGTCCTTTGACAAGTATTTAAACTCCTTACTTTAGGATAAAAAAGGCTTCAACAGAGGAAAAGCAAAAGAGAAACTTTCATGCGTTTGTCGTGGGTAGTTATAAGGCTTTTTGGCTTTTTGATGTTTTTTTGGTATAATGGAGAGAATACAGATATTTGGAGAGCATCTTGAAAAAAACATACCGTGTCAAAAGTGAGAAGGATTTTCAAGCCATCTTTGCCAAAGGCAAAAGTTACGCCAATCGGAAGTTTGTGGTTTATCATTTGGCAAAAACACAGCCTCATTATCGTCTAGGTTTATCGGTGAGCAAAAAACTGGGTAACGCTGTGACACGTAACCTTATCAAAAGGCGTTTGAGGCATCTTGTGATGGGCTTAGATGCTAAGTTGCGTCATCACGATTTTGTCATCATTGCCCGTAAAGGTGTGGAAGAATTGACCTATCAAGAAATGAAATCAAATCTCATACATGTGCTCAAAATTGCAAAATTATTCGAAGAAGGACAATATAGTGAACAAGACAGTTAAACTCTCAGGAATGGCTGGGCTAGCTCTTTTTTTATTAACAGCTTGTGGAACCAGCCAAGTAACTCAATCCTCTAATGGGTTTTGGAATCAGCTTATCTATTTCTTTGCTGAAATCATTCGTTTCCTTGGCTTTGGTGGCTCGATTGGCTTAGGGATTGTTCTCTTTACTCTTGTGATTCGCTTGATTCTGATGCCGCTTTATCATATACAACTCAAATCAAGTCAAAAAATGCAAGAGTTGCAACCAGAATTACGGGAATTACAACGTCAATACTCTGGGTCGGAAAATCGACTTAAGCTGGCAGAGGAAAGTCAAGCGCTTTATAAGAAGTATAATGTTAATCCTTACGCGTCCTTATTGCCCTTATTGATTCAATTGCCGATTCTAATGGCCTTGTATCAGGTTTTGAGTCGTGTAGCTTTTCTCAAAGAAGGGCACTTTCTCTGGGTTAATTTAGCTGAAAGAGACCCTTACTTTGTTTTACCAATCCTGGCTGCCCTCTTTACCTTCTTATCGACATGGTTGACCAATAAGGCTGCTAAAGAGCCGAATATGGCCTTGACCTTGATGACCTATCTGATGCCGATTTTAATATTAGTGATGGGGGCTAACTTAGCGAGCGGTATCGCACTTTACTGGACAGTCTCAAATGCTTTCCAAGTGGCGCAAATTTTACTCTTGAATAATCCATTCAAAATCATTGCAGAGCGCAAACGTTTGGAAGAAGAAGAAAAAGAACGATTAGCAAGAATGAGACGGGCTAAGAAAAAAGCGCGTCGAAAATCATAAGGAGACAGCAAATGACTATATTTACAGGTAAAAATGTCGAAGAAGCGATTAGTGTCGGACTTAATCAACTTGGGATTCCTCGTCTAAAAGCCCGTATCAAGGTTATTTCAAAGGAGAAAAAAGGCTTTTTAGGCTTGTGGAGACGACCTGCTCAAGTGGAAGTATCTCTCTTGGAAGATGCCCAAGCGTTGGATAAAAAATCAAGCAGTGTGACCAGTATTTTTAAAGAGAGACCTCGCTCAACGGCTGAATTAGATGAAAAAACACTACTAACAAAGGCCCCAGAGAATGCAAATGAACAGGTTCAAGCAACAGAGGCTGAGGAGGTAGTGGTTGAGACAAGGGCAGCGGCTGATGTCCAGTCCCTAGAGGTTTCTAAGGCGCCTGTTGAAGTGGTAGAAACGGCTGAAGCCGTTGTTGTCCCTGAAAATCAAGAAGGTGTTGATGAAGAGGCTACTCAGTCCGTTCAAAATCAAGCGACTGAAGAGGCTTTTGCTCAATTTGTTGCTAAAGAGTTTACACCAGAGACAGAACCCTCCTCAGTGGAAGCTACTCAAGAGTTGCAAGAGGCTGCCAGCCAGGTTACGGCTTATGTCCAAAACGTCATCAATGAAATGGATGTGGAATCGTCCATTGAGACAACGACCAATCGCCGTCGCATTAATTTACAGATTGAAACAGCTGAGCCAGGGCGTGTGATTGGTTATCATGGCAAGGTTTTGAAATCACTGCAACTGTTAGCGCAAAATTACCTTCATGATCGCTATTCACGCCATTATTCGATATCTATCAATGTTCATGATTACGTGCAGCACCGAACAGAAGCGTTGATTGAGTTTACGCACAAGATTGCGAACCGTGTCTTGGATTCAGGAGAGCCTTATCATATGGATCCAATGAGCAACAGTGAGCGTAAAACGGTGCACAAAACGGTTGCACTGATTGAAGGGGTGGTTTCTTATTCTGAAGGTGATGATCCCAATCGTTATGTTGTTGTGATGTTAGAAGAGTCTTAAACAAAGGAAGTTAGTCTAGCTAACTTCTTTTTGTCGCTCTGAATGACACGCTAAAATGAGAACCGGTGCAATATCGCCTGACCGCTTACCGAACCCTTTTGCCCACTTAGCGAAAAAGCAATCACAGTATGAGGAGAATTTGTTATCATAATGTTAGCAAGTTGAGAGGAGGTAGGACAATGCAGTGGTCATTTGAAAAGGCAGCTGTCGATGAATTGTCATTACTAATTCAAAATCCCGATTACAATCAAGAAGTGGTTGACCTAATCCATTACTTGGAAAACTACAAGGGGTTTTCGAAGGACATTGTGACAGTTAAATCTCTTGATGAGATTTTGGTGCTAAAACGCAAAGATATCAGAGCAGTGGAAGTGGATGGTGATTATTTAGTGATTTATTATCAGGAACGTCACATACGAACGCGGCAGAGACTCTATCAATTTAAGGAAAAATGCGAAGATGCTAATCTAGTCCAGGTCTCCAAGCAAAGTGTGATTAATATCCGTCATCTAGAGCGGATGGAAGCTTCATTTTCAGGGAACATGACGGCCTTCTTAACTGGTGGCTTGAAGATAACGGTTAGCAGGCGCTATTTAAAGTCCTTGGAAAAACGATTAGGTTTGTAGGAGGATAAGCAGATGAAAAAAATAGTTAGTTATTTTATGATTGGCGTTGGTATTGGATCTTTTTTATACATTCTTTGTTTGCTTGTGTATGGTTTTGAGCCTACTTGGGCAAATGCTATGGTAGATTGGTTGGCTAGCGGTCTTATGGGTGTATCATCACTAATTTATGAACATCCTAAATGGACAGAGAGAAAGAAAAGAATAGTCAGTATGCTGGTGGTTTACATTCTCGTTATGGGAATGTTACTGTTCAATGCTTGGCTGCCATTAGAGTTGGGTTATATTATTGGCGGAAGTCTTCAATTTCTCTTGATTTATGGCTTAATTGCTCTTTATTTTTACTGGCAAAACAAAGAGAGTGTCCGCCGAATCAACCAAAAACTAAGCAATAGAAAAAGTAAGTGGTAAGAGTTTTTAGGTAACGTAAAATGTTGATATATAAGGGAGAACAGACAATTGTCTGTTCTCCCTTTTTTTCTGAAAAAAATAATTAAAGGAGATTGAAAATGTCAAATCATTTAGAAATTGTTATGGATATTGATACATTAGAAATTTTTGAAGTCATTAATCATGATGAAAAGTACGATGATGTTGAATTGTCAGAGACCACAGTAGATAGTGAACCTGTTTTGATGTCACAGGAAAAGAAAGTTCAATCTAAGAAATCAAGTACGACAAAAAGTCTTGTTACGGAAGGATATGTCCAATTAACATTGTTTGACACTATTTTAGACAGTGAATTGATTGGACAGAAAATAGCTTATTTTAATGATTCCTAAGTTCAAGAAGGAGAAAATGATATGGAACAAGAAGAAATCGATCAAATGATTGAAGATTGGGTGGAAAATGGTTTTCCTAGTGAATTAAAACAATTGATTTCTGAAGAGGAGTTTCAATGAAGTTCTTAGATTTATTTGCAGGAATTGGTGGCTTTCGTCTTGGTATGGAAGCCGCAGGCCATGAGTGTATTGGATTTTGTGAAATTGATAAGTTCGCTAGAACTAGTTATAAAGCCATACACGATACCAAAGGAGAAATAGAATTACATGACATCACAGCAGTTACAGATGAGTTTATTCGAGGAATCGGACGTGTGGACGTTATCTGTGGAGGATTTCCGTGCCAAGCTTTCTCAATTGCAGGAAACCGACGAGGTTTTGAAGATACACGAGGAACTTTGTTCTTTGACATTGCTCGGTTCGCATCTATTCTCAGACCTAAATATCTATTCCTTGAAAACGTTAAAGGACTCCTCAACCACGAAGGAGGAGCTACATTCGAGACCATTATCTCAACCTTGGATGAACTGGGGTACAACGTGGAATGGCAAGTGCTTAACAGCAAGAATTTTGGAGTCCCCCAAAATAGGGAACGGGTGTTCCTTATCGGACATCTTAGAGGCAAACGTACCAGAAGACTATTTCCTATCGGACGAGAAAGTACAACATTTGATTCTAAATCAAAAGAAATAATCATCGTTGGTAATACTAAAAATCCAACTACTAAACAAAAAGGGACAAGGTCAGTGGTCTATCATAATAAAGGTCTGATAGGAACGTTAATGGGAACCGATTATAAAGGACCAAAACAAGTTGCTATCCCAGTATTAACGCCTGACAGACTTGAAAAACGACAAAATGGACGTAGGTTCAAGAAGGACGACGATCCGATGTTTACATTAACCAGTCAAGATAGACACGGTATTCTACTTGCAGGTCATCTACCTTCTGTGAGAGAACAGTCAGGACGAATTTATGATCCAAATGGCCTATCTCCTACACTGTCAACCATGCAAGGCGGGGGACAGGAACCTAAGATCATTCAAAAAGCAAGAGGCTATAACAAAGGTGGTGAACATACGATATCACCAACCATATCAAGCCATAGTTGGCAGGAGAATAACGTGCTATGCATTCGAGAGGCTACGTTGAAAGGATATTCTGAAGCAGGTGTAGGAGATTCTGTCAATCTATCACATCCTAACTCAAAGACTCGCAGAGGTCGTGTTGGCAAGCAAGTTGCTAATACCTTGCTGACGGGTGAAGAGCAAGGAGTAGTGACATCACAATATCGCATTCGGAAGCTAACACCTCGTGAATGTTGGAGATTACAAGGATTTCCAGACTGGGCTTTTGATAAAGCTCAAGCGGTAAATAGTAATAGCCAACTCTATAAGCAAGCAGGCAACAGTGTGACGGTAAATGTCATTGAAGCCATCGCAAAACAATTTCATTAATTAAAAACATAATAATTGGAGGATACAACCATGAAAAAAACAACCCTGGCAAGCGGACTATTAGTCGCAACAACCCTAACTGGAACAAGTCTAGTACATGCAGACGAGGTTAAGGAGACAACCGTCACAAATGCGCCAGAACACCATCAGGTCACATCTGAATCAGTGACTCAAGAAGAGGTTAATCAAGCTAAAGAGGCAGTGGCTAAAGATAGTCAAGCTGTGACAACACAGGAGAAAGCTGTATCAACCGCTACTAAAGACCTTAAAGACAGTCAAGATAGTTTAACCTCAGCTAAAGAGGCAGTTAGGCAGGCAGAGATTTTGGTGAAAGAGGCAACCCCTGAACATATCGCTAGTGTTGAAGATGATATGGCAGCACAAACGCAAGCTATCGCTAACCAAACAGAAGTGGTTACTGCTAAAGCAAGCCATGTCACAGAAACAAAAGACAAGGTTGCTACTCAAACTAGAGACGTGAAAGAAGTTGAAGAGGCGGTTAGCACTGCTCAGTTTGATCGTGATAAGGCTCAAGCAGACGTGGCTCAAAAACAAGCTATTATTAACGGTACCAATGGAGCTGCTATGGTTGCTGAAGAAGCACAAGCCAAAACAGATTTGAGTGACAAAGAAGCTAAGGTTCTTGTGGCAGAAAAAAAACTTGACAGTGCTAAGGTCGCAGATCGTAAGAGAAATGAGGACTTGGCGCAATTGAAGCAAGACGTCAGCACCGCTCAAACTCATCAAACTCAAGCAGCGCAAGACTTACAAGAGGCAAAAAACACTCTCGCACAGACTCAAACGAAAACCAGCCAAGCAAA
>JAKTNK010000002.1:66437-183977 GCA_029593465.1 Streptococcus suis | reverse complement strand
CCATCCGAGGATTATATAAGAAAACCCGAAAAGAAGGCACTCTCTTCGGGTTTTCGGTCTGTACTGAAATCAAGGTATTATTGGGAATCCCAGATTAAATCATAGATACCGTAAGGGATTTTATTCTTTATTTAAAACTTTGCAACAGAACCATCAAATCTATCACCAAATAGCAGAGTACGAGGAGCTTCGTCAAGCCATTACCAATAGACAGACTGATTTATCAGCTGGCAATCCACACCAAGCCACCTTAAACAATTTCTTAGCCCAATCCCAGCAAGACTCCCATACAGGATTAACTGAGCAATACCTTTCTCAAATCGACCAAAGTATCTCAGGGCTAGAATCATCCCTAGCTAGTCTGAACATTCAGCGAGCTGGAACTGGTTCTGTTGCGACCTATGATAATAGCTTTGGAACAAAGGTTGAAGTGCTAAGAACACAATTTTTACAAACGGCCTCTCAGCAGCTGGACCACTCTTGAAACGCAAATCACAGAGCTAACGGCACAGCTAGAGCAGGCATCCGTCCGACTGGAAAACAATACTATTACAGCTCCTGAAACAGGGGTCATCCATCTCAATAGTGAGTTTGAAGGAAAATCTCTGATTCCAAGCGGTAGTGAAATCGCTCAGATTTACCCCGATATCAATCAAACCAAAGAAATCCTCATTACTTACTACGTGACTTCAGAGTATGTCGCCTTACTCAAAGAAAAACAAGACGTACGCCTAAGTTTAGAAAAAGTTGACAACCAAGGCATCACTGTTGTTGGAAAAATTAAGTCTATCGATAAAACTGCTACTAAAACTGAGGAGGGGAACCTTTTCAAAGTTACTGCCTTGGCTCAATTATCCGACAAGCATAGTGACATCATCCAATACGGTCTCCAGGGCCGAGTCACGAGTATCATTGCTAAAAAAACTTACTTTGATTACTATAAGGATAAAATTTTATCCAACCATGATTAATCATTTAGGAAAGTTAAATGACCGTTCAGGATTTGAATGTCAAAAATCTCCATATTTTGTGTACAATAAATTAAAACTTATATAAAGGAGGTCCTCATATGACCAAGCAAACAAACTCACTCACGCATTTCTCAGAACTAACTTCTTCCGAACTTCATCGTATTTCTGGTGGAGATTGGTGGAGCGATTGGGCTAAAATTTTTCCTCAAAAAAGAAAATTCGTAGATAGCAATAATGGACATAAGATAGGGTAGCATCAAAAATTTTGGACCAAGGGAACTAATTCCTTGGTCCAAAATTTTTGTCTATTTAAATGATAGTTCAATTTCTAAAGATTGAGTAAATAAATAGGTTTGACTACTTGTGTTAAGCGATGCATGAGGATAGCGTTCTAAAATTTTCATAACATTATACAAGCCAATCCCCCTGTTATTACCTTTTGAACTCTGACCAAAGGCATAAACATTTGAAAGGTCAATACTTTCTTCCCTAGTTGTATTTTCGATAATAAACATCTGCTTATTTTTGACAGTCAAAAAAGCAATTGTTACCTTTGAGGTTGAATCTGCATTTATGGCGGCTTCAATGGCATTATCACACAATATAGAAACTATTGTGATAAAATCCACCAGCTCCATTCCTTTAGGTTTAATTACTTCTGGTACTTCCAAGCCGACTGATACATTATTATCATTAGCTTGTAAAAACTTTGAAGCCAGAAGACTTTTCAACGCAGCATTATCAATATTAACCAGACGTCCAATATCATATTTACTGGATCGTAATTGTTTATGTGAATCCTTTAGCACGGACTGGTAAATGTCTTTTATTTGTTCAATATCATTGTCTTCGATAGCTAATCGTAATGTTGTTAATAAATCCGCATAATCATGCCTAAAACCTTTCACTTCACGATAGAGCTCCTCAACCTGATTGCTATACATTTCCAAATTCCTTAGTTGCAACGCTTGTTGAAAATCAAGCTGATCTTGTAGCTTTTTTCGCAAATGAAAATCAAGTTGTTTGATAATTCCTATGAAGATAACAAGATAAGTCACTAGAATAAATTGACGATAAGCCATTGTCGGCAATCCGATGTCATACTCTAAATAAGTCAATGTTTGCATTAAAAGATAGTATGCAAGCATTACCCAATTAGTCAGATAGAGGATCCGTTTATCTTCAGCTACAAGATTGTCCGTTCTTAACTTGACAAAATCATACTTTAACCATTTTAAAAATAAGAGAACAGACAATGTAGACAGGAGATTAACGAAAACAAAAGTTGGCGTATCTTCTATGATGCCTAGGGACTGACCAAATAAAGGTAAAACAAAATAGGTTACCATTCGATAGAATAAATTATCTAATGTAAAGGGAAGTAAAGCGTAAAAGATTAATAAGGTTTTTGAAAGAGGTCGTAAAAACACTACAGCTAATAGTAAGCCATATAAAGGTTCATCAAAATAAGTAAAAATTTGATCTGAAAATAATTGATTCAAGGTTGCAAACAAGGTCGCAATTGGTACCCTAAGAAGAATGACCAAAAAGATTGAGCGAAACGAATAACTTATCCGATTGATAGTAAAAAAGAGAACAATTAGTGTTCCTAACGAAACGACCGTTTCAATAAGATAATTTATAACTGACATAGCCGCCCCTTAATCAATGTAATCTGTCAATAATATTTAAAGTCGATTCTAGCTTTTGCCTTGAAATAAAACAAGTGGAGCCGTTGGGAAAGTAGACTTGCTTTTCATGTCTATCCACTTTAACAACGTTTCTCGGATTTATTGCAAATGAACGATGACATTGCAAGAGTCGTTTATCTTGTTTCAAAATATCTGATAAACTGGCTGTAAATTCCATTCTATCTGTTTTGGTGTAAAGGATAACACGATGAGGACGTGGAGAAGTCTCAATATAGTACACTTCACTAAATGGGTACTGTACTTGGGCATATTTAGACTTGAAATAAAATGAGTCATCCGATACCGCTTTACAATTCTTACCATGAACATGAGATAGAGCGGATTCTATCCGAGATTCAAATTCAGCAGCTTCAAGTTCCTTGTCGATATAATCCAAGGCAGATACCTGATATCTAAAAGATAAGGGCATAAACTCAGAGTGTGTCGTCACAAAAACAATACTAGCAAAAGGGTCAATCGCTCTAATTTGTTTAGCAACTTCAAGTCCTTTCAGTTCCTCCTCCTTAATCTCAATATCTAAAAAGAAGAGCTGATGTACACCTTTTTCTTCTATTGATTGAAGTAGCTGATGAGGTTTTCCTGAAATGTCAAATTTTTTTGGAACGATATTTTGCCTCTCCAAAAACTTGGAAATAACTGTCTCAATTCTTTCTTGCTGCTTAAAATCATCTTCTAATACAAAGATATTCATGCTACATGTCTCCTTTGTTAATCCACTGATGCAGTATATCCTGATAACGACGTCTTGAAAAAGTAAGGCAATGTTCTCCTTTTTCTCCAAGAAAAATACGTTTTTCTCGAGAATTGACAGACTTAATTTTTGAACGGTTAACTAGACTAGAACGATGACATCTAATAAAATATTCTGGATACATTTCCTCTATATTTTGTAGCTTTTGTAAACAATCATAAATCTCTTTCTCAGTCACAATTTGAATATAATGTGGCTTAGATGGATGCGATATGATGTATAGTATATCTGACAGCAGTACTTTCTTTGTTTCATCTTTGACTTTGATAATCATAAAATTCATAGGTATGGCCTCCTATGAACACTATACCATGAGAGCAACACCATATTTCCTTCAAATCCTAAATGGTTATCCAAACGTCTTGAATGGTAAAATTTTACCATTTAGGAAAGTTAGATGCGCTTTTAGGAAATGACGATCATATTATTCCTCATAACTAATATAATTAAATTACAAAATCCCCCCAAAAAGAAAGGATACTATGATTACTATCTTTCCCCATTCTATACTAAGTATTTTTGTTGCAGCTGTCGTCAAATATTACTTAATTAAGCAAAGGACACAATCGAAAATCAAACTTTCTTTAACTTACTATCCCTATAAATCTTATATCTCTACCACCCATTTTATCATAAAATCAAAGTATTTAACATCAGAACAGATGACCGATTACATACGAGATATACGAACTCATTCAGAATTTGCTAATATCATTATTATTGGGGATAATATAAATTATGCAGATCTCCTCAAAAATCACTATCGAATATTTGGAGTTATCGACACAACTGAAAACAAATCATTAACTTTTATTCGAAATCAAATTCATTTTTACCTAGACGGTCTCTATGGTTTGAAGAAGAAAAAGAGTGATTAAGTATCTGGACTAAATCCTCAAGTCTCCCAACTTTATACTCGTAATCATCTATCCATTTCGTCATGGATTCTTGATTTTCTTCAATTTCTTTCTCCTCATCATCCTCTAAGATAAAATCACTCCCTTTTGTCTCACTAGGGGCTGAAGTTAAGACCGACCCCGGCTGATTGTGACATCCTCTAGTGTTTTTTGAACACTACCCCCGTCTGAATTTAAGACGGGGGTAGGTTCATGTCCTAGCTCCCCTAAGTAACTCTTATTAGCCAAGCGTCCTTTTTCACTGGAAGACTGTTGGACTTCATCCATCAAGCCATATTCTTTTAATGTCTTTTTTATTGTCAATAATTTCGACTTGGAGCACCCTATAAGTGCCATGAGTTTGGAGTTGGAATAAACCAGATAGATAGCCCCATCTTCATCAATCCAACCTCTACTCAACGATAACTCCAAACGGTCTTTTAGCACAGCATAGGCAACTTTAACCTCAAGTTTCATGTCCTTATATCGGTTACTCTCAAACAAGAGTTTTGGGAGTTTATAGTAACGTTCTGATGTTTGGTATTGATTTGCGGTAATACGTTCCATGATTGTCCCTCCAACACTAATAAACCGACATTTCCTAACTCATCACATTGAATTAGCCCTGACTCTTCCATTTCAACAATTAACTGAATTGCTTTCTCAATGTCAATTCCCATGATAGCCATGAGATGACACATCACGATTTGACGTGATGACTTTTCATTTTTTTGCATTTTTTCCTCCTTAAAGACAGATTTTAGAACACTCAAATCTTTGATTTATCAGCGTTTTAAGCACCTGTCATTATTATGACATAATCCTCACCTGGAATTGCCCAAGTCTTCTTGTCACATCTCAGCTGGAGAAGAATTTTTCCTTCTTCATTAGCTAAAATACCACCAGCAAAGTTAAGCATAACCTTGTCATGCCCAACTTTTGATCGGATATAGGAAATATAATCTTGTGACCTGTCAAATCCTTTCAGAAGTATCTCGTAAAACAATTCGCCATTATTTTCTTATTCTAAGAACGATGGGGTATTGAGGTCACTTCCCTGACCTCGCTACTCTCTTTTCAGAATTGGATGAAAAACGTTTTTAATATTCCTTTTTATTATAGCCGAAGTCAGCCAGGTCAAGTTTTTTGTCACGCCAATTTTTCTTGACTTTTACCCAGGTTTCGAGGAAAACTTTATCACCTAGCATGAGCTCAATGTCACGTCGAGCCAGGGTTCCGATTTTCTTGAGCATAGCGCCTTTTTTACCGATAATAATCCCTTTTTGACTATCGCGTTCGACCATGATGGTTGCTCGAATATGGATTTTATCAGTTTCCTCATCACGTTTCATCGAATCGACCACAACAGCGATTGAATGAGGTACCTCTTGTTGGGTCAAGTGAAGCACTTTCTCGCGAATCATTTCAGAAACCAAGAAACGCTCAGGATGATCGGTAATCTGATCTTCTGGGAAATACTGGAAACCTTCTTCCAAATTGTCCTTGAGAATCTCCATCAAACGATTGACATTATTGCCCTGCGTCGCTGAGATTGGCACAATGTCTTTAAAGTCCATTTGATTTTTAAAATCGTCAATCTGTTCTAATAACTGATCTGGATGAACCTTATCAATCTTATTGATTACCAAGATAACCGGAACCTTAGCTGTCTTGAGACGCTCAATAATCATATCGTCTCCCTTACCCCTTGGCTCATCAGCTGGAACCATAAAGAGTACCGTGTCCACCTCTCTGAGCGTGCTATAAGCTGACTCCACCATAAAGTCACCTAAAGCTGTCTTAGGCTTATGAATGCCTGGGGTATCAATAAACACAATCTGTTCGGTGTCTGTCGTGTAGATTCCCATAATCTTATTACGGGTTGTTTGTGCCTTATCACTCATGATGGCAATCTTTTGCCCCATCACATAGTTTAAAAAGGTTGATTTTCCAACGTTAGGACGACCTAAAATCGCCACAAATCCTGATTTAAATGTCATTATTTTTCTCTTTTCTTTCTTTTTTATTGTAACTATTTATACTCGTTATCAATCAAGGATGGCCTTGTTAAGGTCAAAAAGACTGAGTCTTTGATTGCTAGCCAAAAATGAGATGCCATATTTTCGGCAGAAAAATGATTAGCCCTGTCACTAAAGCATAACCAGAAACCAGCAAGACTGCTCCGGCAGCCATGTCCTTAGCATTTTTAGCCAACATCGAGAAATGGTAATCACTGGCCAAATCGACGACATTCTCAATGGAGGAGTTAATAATCTCAAAGGCAATCACCAAAAAAATACTAAGGAGTAAAAAAAGCCACTCCGTCACCGTAATGTGAAAGGCAGCCCCTGCTATTATCGCTAACAGTGCCGATATCAGATGCTTGCGCATATTGCGCTCTTCCTTGTAGGCATTGACAATCCCTGTGAGCGCAAATTCAAGGCTAGCAGTCAAGGTACGGTTTTTCCACTTTTTTTGCTGATTATCTTGTGAGGCCATAGTCACTTAGTATCTCTTCCTGTAATCCAAACATTTCTCTTTCTTCATCGGGGGTGCCATGATCATAGCCGTTAATATGCAGAAAACCATGCACTGCTAAAAATCCCATTTCTCGCTCGTAAGAATGCCCATAGGCTTCTGCCTGTTCACGAGCTTTATCCACTGAAATAAACAGCTCACCGATATAAGTATCAAATTCTGCCAGCATCTCAGATAAGTCTGGATGTTCACGCAAGTCTTCCTCGTCAACCATAATAGCTTGCTCAGGTTTGTACTCCAAGCTGATGACATCTGTCGGACGATCCGTCTGACGGTAGGCCAAATTCAATTCATGGCTACGTTCATTGGTCACAAAGGTCACTGCCATCTCTTTATCAGCCTTGCCTGTCTTTTGCGCGGCAAACGTCAATAAATCCATTGTCTGCTTCTTAATTGCTTCTGAAACTTGCCCTGTCTCATCAATCATCTCTACATACATTACTTAACTCCCTCCCACTTCTTATACCAGTAGGACCTTACCCCTTCTCCATTTCTTATGCTCTTCTCATTATATCATAAATATCAGTATCCTATTCTTTTGATACCGCTTAATCATTTGAAAATAGAATCATTTTCTTGTGAAATTTGAAACATCGTGCTATGCTAGAAATGGAATTTTTTTTAGGAGTTATCATCATGGATACATTGTCTAGAGTTACAGACTCTATCTTTATAACGATTCCTGATGCTATTCGTATCGTTATTTTAATTCTCATTGCACTTGTTTTTGCGTCACTTGTCAAAAAACTGCTTGTCAAAGGTCTCAGCAAAATTGCTCCTGTAGCAACTTTAGCAAAATGGGGCTTGGTAAAACCAACTCAAGATGAAAAAGCACTGGTTAAAAACGCTGGACAACTCGCTTACTTCTTAGTCATTTTGTTCTTCTTACCAGCTATCTTATCTGGACTTGGCGTATCAAGCGCTGTTGACCCAATTTCAAACATGTTTGCGAAATTCTTTGGTTTCCTACCAAATGCCATCGCAGCAGGCCTCATCTTATTTGTAGGTGTCTTCCTTGGCAAATTCGTCAAAAACCTTGTTAGCGGACTTTTGGTTAAATTACCCTTTGAAAAATGGATAACAAAACTATTTGACCAAGATGTGGAACAAGCCAAAGTTAACGAAGGTAAAATCGCAGATGTTCTATCATCAATGGTTTACGTCTTACTATTTATTCCATTTTTAACACTTGCCCTTGAAACACTTGGTATCAAATCATTATCAGAGCCAATTGTTGGTCTTCTTGACCAAGTCGTTAGCTTCATTCCAAACATTCTCGTTGCTATCGTCCTCTTGGCTATTGGTGGTTTTATCGCCAAATTGCTTAGCAACTTACTTGAAAAACTCTTAAAAGCATCTGGTATTGACCACTACTCACAGTACCTCAGCGTTAAAGGAAAAGCAGAATATCAACTCTCAACAGTTCTTGCTAACATTGCAAGTGCTATGATTCTTATTTTCTTCTTTGTTGAAGCTCTTGCAACGCTTAACTTATCTGTTCTAAACACCATTGGTCTTGCGATTATTGCCTACTTACCAGCCGTTATTAGCTCCTTAGCTATCCTTGGTCTTGCGATTGTATTTGGTAATATCCTTGCAGGCTTTATAGCGAAATCTACAAACAGTAAAGCTCTTGCTGAAGTAGTTCGCTATGGTCTCATTGCTCTAGCAATCTTTATGGTTCTTGATCAGTTAAGCATTGCTCAAACCATTGTTCACACAACCTTCACGATTATTCTTGGTGCTGCAGCAGTTGCCTTTGCCCTTGCCTTTGGTCTTGGTGGTAAAGCCTTCGCAGCTCGTCAGCTTGAAAAATTGGAAGATTTCCTCAACAAGAAATAATTCAACAACAAGCTAAGTCTCTCCTTTGAGAGACTTCTTTTTATGCAAAAAACCCTTTTTCTGGATTATCAGAAAAAGGGTTTTAAGACGTCATCCACTATGGGAAATAATACTAGGAATCCTCAGATGATGAGGCAGGTTCTCCTATCGTCTCATAGCTTGTCAAACCAGACGGTTGAGAAACTTGATGAGACTTCGCTTCTTTTTCAAGAAAAGCATTTGAGTCATAAGCCTTGATAATTTCCGCAACAACAGGATGACGGACAACATCTTTGGCTGAAAAATACACAAAATCAATCTGTTTAATGCGTTTTAGCTTTTGAGTGGCATCAATCAACCCTGATTTGACATGTCGAGGCAAATCTATCTGACTCGTATCACCATTGATAATCATTTTGGAATTAAAACCAAGACGCGTTAAAAACATTTTCATTTGCATAATGGTCGTGTTTTGCGCTTCATCCAAAATCACAAAAGCATCATCCAAGGTTCGACCACGCATATAAGCCAAGGGAGCAATTTCGATAATTTCACGCTCCATCAATCGTACAGTCTGTTCCTTCCCCAAAATCTGGTACAAGGCATCGTAAACCGGTCTAAGGTAAGGATCCACCTTTTCCTTCAAGTCTCCTGGCAAGAATCCCAAACTCTCACCAGCCTCAACTGCTGGGCGTGTTAAAATAATCCGCTTAATTTGCCCTCGCTTTAAAGCTGTTACTGCTAAAGTCACCGCTAAAAAAGTTTTCCCAGTCCCTGCCGGACCAATGCCAAAGACAACATCATGTTCTTTGACGCTATCAACGAAAACTTTTTGCCCCAGCGTTTTCACTCGAATGGGTTTGCCATAATGATCTTTGATGATTTCCTCTTCGTAAAGGGCTACGAATTGATCAATTGTTCCATTTCTAACCATCGATAAGGCCATGACGACATCAGAAGTATTGATGGTCATGCCGCGTTCCACTAAAACAAGGAGAGCCTGGATGGTTAAACGCGCAGCTTCCAAAGCATCTGAATGATTGGCTAAAATCTGCACACGCTCAGTTCTAGCATGAATAACAACCTCTAGATTGTCTTCAATCAGACGCAAATGACGTTCATTGGTTCCAAATAAAGCCAAAACATCATCCGGATGAGTCAACTTAATCTCTACAGAATATTCTTGCAAATTTAAATCCTTTTCTTTAACTAAACTGTCTTCATTATACCAAAAAATCCCTGTTTATAGGAATTTCAAACAAACGAAAAGGCTCATTGGCGTTAAAAGTGTTTCGCCCAACCTTAAATGCTTTCTCCTTAGAGACAAATCGTCGTATTTAGGGCGTCTTCAAATAGACAGAAAGCAAACGAACGCCTCATCTCTCAACAATAGCCATCTCTCTGAGAACTGGCACACGGTAAGCCTCAATGCCCCAAATAATCTTCCCAGATATGGTCAAAATGACTAAGATTAAAAGCAAAGCTAGCTTCATCCTCCAAGTAACGGCTAATCACTTCAAAATTATCACTATGTTTTGGAAAGGTAGTATCTTGGGCAACCAAATCAGCTAATAGGGCGACTGGTTGATGGGAGTGAGGATTGCGTTGCGCCATCAACCAATTGTAAAATGATTTTCTCACTGCCAATTCTCCTTCAAAAACCGATGTCTTATCGCACTTGATAGCGCATAGCGCTCCGGATTTGTTTTGTAAAAGCCTTGGTGATAGTCCTCAGCTTCATAAAAAGGCTCTGCGGGCTCAATGGTGGTTACGATTGGTTTATCAAATCGTCCTGAAGCTTGTAGTTTTGCTTTAGAAGCTTCCGCAATCCTTTTTTGTTCGTCATTGATATAGTAAATAACTGGGCGATAATTATCCCCACGATCTTCAAATTGACCGAAGGCATCTGTCGGGTCTGTCTGAGCCCAGTATAGGTCAACAAGTTCCTCATAACTGATTTTTTCTGGATCAAAAATAATCTCTACAGCTTCAGTATGTCCTGTCGTATGACTGCATACTTGTTCATAAGTTGGGTTTGGCACATGTCCACCAGTATAGCCACTGCGCACGGATAAGATGCCTTCTTGTTCCTCAAAAGGTTGTACCATGCACCAAAAACAACCCCCTGCAAATATTGCTCTCTCCATACCTTTACCTCCTTCTAGTTTTACCTATTTTAACAAAAAAATCTCAGAAAGTCTGAGATTTTAGCAATCCTTCAAAAGACTAGTCGATTAACTCGGTTCCACTAGCATCTTGTTTAATTTTTCGAGCCTTCATCAAACCACCCAAGGCTTTTTTAAATTGTCCTTTCGAGATACCAAAAGTTGCTTTGATGTCCTCTGGACTTGACTTGTCATTTAAGGTCATAAAGCCACCATTTGACGCCAGATAGGTCAAAATCATTTGGGCATCATTTTCCAACATTTCAAAAGAGCGAGGTTTCAAGGAGAGATTAAGCGTCCGATCTACTTCCCTAAATCCTATGATACGCGCTGAAAGGACCTGACCTAAGCGTGGTTCACTGTAGCGCTCACTTGGGTGGATAAACCCTAACATATTGTTCTCTGGCAGGTAAACAAATGTCCCAGACAATTTTAGACGATAAACAATAGCAGGCCAGGTCTGATTTTGCATGTTATCATAGGCAGGTCTAGCCATTTGCTGAAAGACTTCTGGCTCAGCTATCTGCCCCCAAAGACGGTCTTTACGATCAACCATGAGCTTGAGATAGAGACGATCCCCCTTTTTAGGCCATAGCATCTTCATCTCAGGTAAAATGTCCAAGGAAACAACGATTTCCTTATCCGGAATCCCAGTATCAACAAAAACCCCTAGATCACGACGGACTTCCGTAACCGTTCCCCAGCCGTAAGAATTTCTTGTGGTATCAATCTTTTTTGTGGTTAATCGTGGCTTTTGCTTCATGTCCGTATAAGCAAAACCTGTGACCATCTCACCAAGCTGATGTTCTCCTTCTTCCTTTGATAAGGCAAAGGTGATACCATCTTTTTGAACGAAGTAATAGTGCGTATTATCATCAGTTACTAAACCGCTGATAACGGTTCCAAGTAATGTATTCATTCCTTATCTCAATTTCTAGTTAAAAAGCAATGGATAAGATTGAGCAAGATGGCCCTATCATCACACGCTTTTTAGCTTCATTTAGCTTATATCAGATTAAACGTCGAGGAGTTCTTTTTCCTTATTGGCAACCATTTTGTCAATGTGTTTAACGGCTTCATCAGTCGCAGCTTGAATAGCTTTTTCAAGACCTCTCAAACCATCTTCCGTAATTTCATTGTTTTTCTCTTGCTTCTTCGCATCGTCCATAGCATCACGGCGGATATTACGGATAGCTACTTTGGCATTTTCACCAACCTTTTTCACTTCCTTAGCAAGTTCTTTACGTGTTTCTTCAGTGAGTGGTGGGATTACCAAACGGATAACAGAGCCATCATTAGCAGGGTTAATCCCAAGGTCAGATTCATTGATAGCACGTTCAATATCCTTGATTGATGATTTATCAAATGGTGAAATGAGAAGAACACGAGCTTCTGGTACTGTGATGGAAGCCAACTGGTTTAGAGGAGTTGGGGCACCATAATACTCCACATGAATGCGGTCTAAAAGACTAGCGTTCGCACGACCTGCGCGGATACTGGCAAATTCACGAACTAGTGATTGATGCGATTGTTCAAAACGTTCTTTTGCAGTTGCAATAATATCTGTTGTCATTATATTTCCTCTCCCTTTATTCTGCTTTGTTTGAGACTGTTGTTCCGATTTGTTCGCCAAGAACAACACGTTTGATGTTTCCGGATTCATTCATATTAAAGACAACGAGGTCAATGTCATTGTCCATTGAAATCGCTGAAGCGGTTGCGTCCATGATTTTGAGACCACGTTTGATAACTTCACCATGCGTTAATTCATCGAACTTGACAGCATCAGCATTTTTACGAGGATCATCATTATAGACACCGTCAACGCCGTTTTTGGCCATTAAAATAGCATCTGCCTCGATTTCTGCTGCCCGTAAAGCTGCAGTCGTGTCCGTTGAAAAGTAGGGTGAGCCAATTCCTGCACCAAAGATAACCACGCGATTTTTCTCAAGGTGACGCAGAGCACGGCCACGAATATAGGGTTCTGCGACAGATTGCATGGCAATAGCCGTTTGAACACGAGTATCCACACCACATTGCTTCAAACTATCAGCCATGACCAGAGCATTCATCACTGTTCCAAGCATACCGGTATAATCTGCTTGAACACGATCCATTCCTGCTTCTGCTGCTGGTTCGCCACGCCATAAATTACCACCACCTATAACCAGTGCAATTTCAACACCCGACTCAGCAACTTCTTGAATCTCTTTTGCCATTGCCTGAACAGTCGGTAAATCAATACCAACTCCCCGTTCACCGGCAAGAGCTTCACCTGATAATTTTATCAAAACACGTTTATATTTTGGTTGAACCATGTTTTACTCCTCAATATTAGTCAGCACGATAAGATATCCTCATCTTTACTATTTTAACATAAAGTGCTGCCATTTAATAGTGTCATTACAAAGCTTTTATCACTTTTTCAGAACAGATCCATTAGAGAAAGATCTAATCATGGATATAAATAAAAACACCTACCGAAGTAAGTGTTTCGTCAACTCATTAAAGTGAGTTAGGGTCAACTTTGATACCAACACCTTGAGTTGTTGTCAAGGTCAAGTTTGTAATGTAAGTACCTTTTGCAGTTGATGGTTTTGCTTTAACGATAACATCGTTAAGCGCCTTGAAGTTTTCAACCAATTTATCATCTTCAAATGATACTTTACCAATAAGAGCTTGAACGTTACCTGCTTTGTCAGCACGGTAAGTGATTTTACCACCTTTAGACTCTTGAACTGCTTTTGCAACATCCATTGTTACAGTACCAGTTTTAGGGTTTGGCATAAGGTTACGCGGTCCAAGGACACGTCCAAGACGACCTACAACAGCCATCATATCAGGTGTTGCGATAACAACGTCAAAATCTAACCAACCACCCTGGATTTTTTGAACAAGATCATCTTCACCGACAAAATCTGCACCTGCAGCTTTTGCTTCTTCAGCTTTTGCACCACGAGCAAAAACAAGAACGCGTGATGTTTTACCAGTTCCAGCAGGCAATACCATTGCACCACGGATTTGTTGGTCTGCTTTTTTAACATCGATGTTAAGGTTATACGATACTTCTACAGTTGCATCAAATTTCGCAAAGTTTGTTGCTTTAGCAAGCACTACAGCTTCTTCTACGCTGTATGCTTTCGTGCTATCGATTTTTTCAAGTGCAGCACGCATTTGTTTACTTTTTTTAGCCATTATAAAATTTCTCCTTGTAATGTGGTAATAGCGATTTTCATCTCCCACGTCACTCATCGAAATAGACGATGAAGTTTAGCGGGTCTAGGGGTCTTACTGATTAGTCAGTAACAGTGAATCCCATAGAACGAGCAGTACCTTCGATCATACGCATAGCAGACTCTACGCTTGCTGCGTTCAAATCTGGCATTTTAGTTTCAGCAATTTCTTGTACTTGTGCACGAGTAACTGATGCAACTTTTGTTTTGTTTGGCTCACCAGAACCTTTTTCAACACCTGCAGCTTTTTTCAAAAGAACAGCAGCTGGTGGTGTTTTTGTCACGAAATCAAATGATTTATCTTCGTACACTGAGATAACAACAGGGATAATCATACCAGCTTGATCAGCTGTACGAGCGTTAAATTCTTTCGTGAATCCCATGATGTTGATACCTGCTTGACCAAGTGCTGGTCCAACTGGTGGAGCTGGTGTCGCTTTACCGGCAGGAATTTGAAGTTTTACAATGTTTTCGACTTTCTTAGCCATGAATAAAATCCTCCTATTGTGGTTTTGGCGGTAATTAAAGATTTTTACCTCCCACAAGTATGCTTTAGCATACCTTTCTATTATACTTATTTTTCACCAAAAAACAAGTTTTTTACGCTTTTTGCTGTAAAAAGATTTACTTTAGTGTCAATAATGGTTACAATAAGCTTATGTCAGTATTCATGTTTAAAGTGCTCAGTGCGAGCCTCATTATTCTTACACCTATTTTTACTTATATTATTTGTCAATTATTCAAGTTAAGGCGACTGGGTATTAAATTTCCGGATATTACCATTCCTTTGTATGTCTTTGAAATTATCGTCGCTAGCTCACAATTTTTCAAACATAGCTTTATCTACTACTACCTCATTGCTATCTCTATACTTGCTATTATCGTTGCTTGTTGGCAATACCTAAAAAGCAAAACATTCACTTATAAAAGATGGTTCAAATTCTTTTGGCGGCTCAACTTCTTTCTCACCTTCTTCTTTTTCCTAGGTACCATTCTACTCATCTTCAACCTACCATCTTAGTATTGCAAAAAGTGCTTCAATGAAGCACTTTTGTTTTTCATTCATGAATTTCCAGCGGTAAACCATCAGGGTCAAAAAAGAAGGCCATTTTCTTTCCATCAAAGGCATCATAGCGCATGGGTTCATGGTCAATACCTAGGCAATCAAATTCTGCCAACAAAGCCTCCACATCACCCACTCTGAAAGCTAAATGTCGCAATCCCTGGTGTTCAGGAGCAGGTAGCTGCGGTCTCCTTGGTGCATCTGGTTTGATGAAAATTTCTAAAGTCAGGTGACCTTGACGAACATTGAAGAGAATATCATTTTTTTCTGGACGACTATGCTTGTCCAATTGTTCGAACCCTAGTAAGTCACAATAGAAATGTCGAGTTTTTTCATAGTCACTACCTATGATAGCAACATGGTGAATGCTATCCAATTTCATGGTTACTCTCCTTTTTATTGAGGGGGCTGAAGGACCTTTCTTGGTTTTGTGCCTTCTGCTGGACCGATAACACCTGCCTCTTCCAATTCTTCCATAAGCCTCGTGGCACGATTAAAACCAACGGATAAACGACGCTGTATCATTGAAGCGCTGGCTTTCTGAGTTTCTAAAACCAAGGCTTTAGCATCTTCGAAGAGAGGGTCTCCTTCAGGCGCTCCACCACTGCTAGAACCCGTCGTATCAGTTTCTGTAACCTCACCAGGATCAAAAGAATCATCGTACTCTGCTCCAGCTTGCGCCTTGATAAAGCTGACAATTCGCTCAACATCATCATCTGAAATAAAGGAACCTTGCAAGCGAACAGGATGGTTTTCGTCAATGGGTTTAAAGAGCATATCCCCTCTACCAAGTAGCTTTTCAGCACCGTTTTCATCAAGAATGGTTCGGCTATCTGTCCCTGATGAGACCGCAAAAGCAACTCGTGAAGGCACATTAGCCTTAATAAGACCCGAGATAACATCTACAGAAGGGCGTTGGGTTGCCAAAATCATGTGAATACCAGCAGCACGCGCCTTTTGTCCCAAACGAATAATGGCATCTTCCACTTCTTTACTAGCGACCATCATCAAATCGGCCAGCTCATCAACAATGACCACAATGAGAGGAAGGGGCACCTGTTTTTCCTGGGAAGTTGCATTAAAAGCCTCAACTTTGGCATTATAGCCTGCTATATTTCGAACACCAAACCGACTAAAGAGCTCATAACGATTTTCCATCTCATCAACGACTTTTTGTAGGGCTTTACTAGCCTTGCGAGGGTTGGTAACCACAGGGATTAGCAAATGGGGAATGTCATTATAAACTGATAATTCGACCATTTTCGGATCAACCATTAAAAACTTAACTTGATCAGGACGTGCTTTCATCAAAATGCTTGAAATGATGCCATTAACTGCCACCGATTTCCCTGACCCAGTCGATCCGGCAACCAGCAGGTGGGGCATCTTGGCAAGGTCAAAGCTACGTGCTGTGCCGTTGACAGCCTTACCAAGGGGAATTTCCAATAAATTTTCTGGCTTCGTACTGGATTGTTCCCAAAGCTCTCGGAAGGACACGGTTGCAATTTCCGAATTAGGCACCTCAATGCCCACTAAGGATTTGCCTGGGATCGGTGCTTCAATCCGGACATCCTTGGCTGCCAAAGCTAGGGCTAAATCATCGGCTAAGTTTGAAATCCGATTGACACGGACACCTACTGCCGGCTTGACTTCGTATTTGGTCACTGACGGGCCGATTTCAGCGCGTTCAATCTTAACCGCAATATTGAAACTCTTAAAGGTATCTTCAAGAATTTTAATATTTTGTCGCACAATCGTTTTTTCTTTGGCCTGACTTTTAGGCTTGTCAGCAGCAAAGAGGTCAATACTAGGAAGCTTATAGTTCAGATGCTGCTTAGGGGTAAAGTCCACTTGAAGGGAGACTTCTGGTTCATCTGCTAAATCCTCTAAGTCAAATGACGGTTCTTCTTCAAAAGCTGGGAAGTCATCCGACTCAGATCTTGGAGGTAGGCTGCTTAGAAACTCGTCATCCTTAGCTGACACCTCCCCATTGTCTAGGGAATACCCAACAATTTCAACGTCTTGTTCAAGGTCAGGAACATTAGAAGCACTTGATGTTGCAACAGGGGCATCTAGCAGCTCCCCTGTTTCAACATCGACGTATAGAGAGGATAGGCGCTCTTGTTCAGCCTTTTCCATTTCTTCCTGCTCTTTGCGCTCTTGGTCTAGGCGGCGCTTTTCCTCACGACGTGCAAAACGTTCTTGTTTGTTTCGTTCGTGTTTGACTGACCATTCGTCACGCTTATGATGAAGCCACTCTAACAAATCATATAAATCCCACGGACTAATGATGAACAGACCTACCGCTATAATCAATAAACCGATAAAGAAAGAGCCGATATTGGTAAACAGAAAGGCTACTGGTTTGTACAAAAGAGCGCCAAACATGCCTCCACCTAAAAATTGCGTGACACTAAAGTGACTTAAATCCCTGTAAATCAAGCGAGAGGTCGATTTAAAAACCTCTTGTCCTTGTAAAAATGGTTGGGTATAGAGATAGGCATGCCACTCCAACAAGAGCCCTATAAACAAAGTCACCAGACCTGTCATCACACCTTCATGCTTTTGAAACCACCGAAAGCCAAAAAGACTGAGAAAGACTAGCAACATCATCGGATAAGCCAAACTTCCGACAAAAAAACGAACCACGTTATAAACAGTGACCCCGAAAACACCCAGTCTAATCACACCAAAGAAAAGGATAATCGCCACTAAAAAGCTGATGACCATACGCCTTATCGCAGCTTGTTTCGCCAACTCTGCTTTGGTTGGTCGCCGTTTCTTGGTACCTTTAGTTTTTGTTTTTGTTCTTGATTTTACCATAGACTTATTATAGCATATTTGTTCTTTCATCTTGAGCCTATAAGGGCTTCCTTACAGGCCTTTTTTAGCCTATGCCACTACCTCTCTTGAACAAGTGTAGTTGGTTTAAGAGGGCAAAAAATTAAAAAACCTCAGAAAAACTGAGGTTGTTGGGGGATGGTCAGTATTAGTTTGTTTTTCTCAAATAATCAATAGCATCTTGAACGGTTCGGACAGGGACAATTGTCATCTTGGTTTTGATACGCTCAACAGCTGCCTTGGCTTCTTGATAATTGGTTTTGGCATCTGGATGCTTTTTGAGGTAATCCTTATCAATAGGGTTATTGGGAACAAAGAAAATCTCAGCATTATCCTTGGCGGCTGATACTACTTTTTTATCAGCACCACCAATATCACCGACAGAACCATCTTTTTCAATGGTCCCGGTCCCTGCAATCATCCGTCCTTTCCGCAAATCTTCTTGGTTAATTTGGTCAAGAATATCAAGGGTGAACATTAAGCCCGCGCTAGGTCCGCCAACGTTGCCTGTCGAGAACTCAACTGGTATAGTTGTCTTAACTTCGGTATGGTCAACCAAACCAATGCCAATACCATTTTTACCATTTGATAATTTAATAATCTTGCCAGAAGCCTCTTTTTTCTGCTGATTCGACAGATACTGAACCGTTACCTTGTCCCCAAGTTTTTGTTTAGCAACGTAAGCAATCAAATCTTTAGAACTCTCAAAGGTTTTGCCATTGACACCTGTTACGGTATCTGCCAAGCCTAAGATTCCCTTAAAGGTTGATTCTTTGGAAACATCCAAGACATAGACACCAAAGTAGTTCAAGGAAACAGCCTTTCCCGCTAACTTAAAGGCTTGATAGATAGCTTCATTCTGAGATGTCTCCATGTAAAATTGATTTAAACGGATATATTCATCTTCTGTAAAATTGCCAAGACTTTCTTGAGCTGTTTCAACATCTGTAAAAGGCGTCAACCAAGCATAGAGGAGAGCTGCTGGAGTCGCACGCATTTGCGAAATGGCTACAAAATTATAAGATCCCTTTGCCTTATCCTCTTTGTTATCCACCTGTAAAACCTGACGAATATCATAGGCACCACCAGGCATTTCAATATAATAAGGTAAGGGTAAAAAGAAAACTAAACCCAGTAAAATAGCTGTTAGGATACCTACAAGCCACCATTTTAAGGACGATTTTTGACGACTAAATGTTTTCATATCGATATTTTTTCTCCACTTCTTTAACAACAGACTCTGGTACAAAATCGGAAATATCAGCCTTAAAGTACAACAACTCCCGGACACGACTTGAGCTCACTTCCTGCCACTGATTAGATGCCATGAGATAGACAGTGTCAATCTGATTGTTCAAATGCTTATTAAAAAATTCCAAATTAGCCTCATAAGTCAGATCATTCCCATTACGAAGTCCTCGTACCAGATGGGTGACTCCCAATTCTTTAGCAATGGCTACTGTTAAGCTATTATTGGCTGTAATCACTGTGACGTTGGGAAGATGACTCACAGCTGCTTTTAGCATGCTCTGACGCTCTTCGATGCTAAATTCACCTGCTTTCTCTCTATTGAAAAAAATCCCAACATACAAGTGCTCAAATAAACGACTAGCACGTTCTATTAAATCCACATGTCCTAATGTGACAGGATCAAAAGACCCTGTAAATAGACCTTTTTTATTATCTGACATATACGGTTACCTGACTGATTCCATAAACTTTTTGCTTCCAAATCCCGAAAGAGGATATTTCTTCCGGAAGAGACACCTTTTTATCCGTTTCGCACACTAACATGACATCCAAGGCTAGTAAGCCTCTATCCTCAAGTTCTGTGATGACTTCAACGATGTTTTCTTTTGCATAAGGCGGATCTAATAAGACCAAGTCAAAAGAACCAGACAAGTATTTCATCGCCTTGCGGTCATCCATCTTTAAAACCTGAAAGCGTTGCTTAGCTTTGGTCATATTAATGTTGGCGTCAATGATCGCTTGAGCGAAACGATCTCGCTCCACCAAGACAGCTTCGCTCATTCCACGAGAGACAGCCTCAATCGCCAAACTCCCACTACCAGCATAAAGGTCTAAGACACGGCCCCCTTCGAAAAAGGGACCAATCATATTAAACATCGCTCCCTTGACCTTATCCGTTGTGGGGCGTGTTGTTTTTCCTGGGAGTGTCTTTAAAGGACGTCCCCCAAATTCACCTGCTACTACTCTCATAATGTTTCTTATTATAACAAAATTATCTGGAATTCTTCTCAATAAACGTGCTATAATAAAAGTTAATTTTAACGCGTAAGGAAACCCATGACCACATTTGCCCTAATCATCAATCAAAAATCAGGAAAACAAGAGAAAGAAGACTTAATTAACACCATCAAAAACTTTCTACAAGAACGTGGTGTCCCTTCAGCAGATATCTCCACTTACTTTCCAACATCAGCTGACGAGACGATTGTACTGACTAAAGAAGCTTGCACAAAAGGAAGCGATATTATCATTCCTTTGGGAGGTGATGGCACCATTAAGCTAGTCTGTGCAGGTATCTACGAAAGCCAGTCGTCTGCTCGCCTAGGGATTATTCCAACTGGAACCGTCAATAATTTTGCTAGGGCGCTAGGGATTCCTCTCAACACCCAAAAAGCTCTGGAAACGCTCTTTACTGGGCGCACCAAGGATGTCGATCTAGCTAAAGTCAACAACCAGTACATGATTAGCAGTCTCACCCTCGGACTCATGGCCGATATGGCACTCTCAGTAACGCCTGAAAAGAAACGGCGATACGGTGTTTTTGCCTTTATCAAGGCTGGTTGGAAAATTTTTCTTAGAAGGCGTTCCTATCACATAAGCCTTATCGCCGATCACAAAAGGCAAGATTTCAAGACCAAATTGCTGCTCATTACCATGAGTAATACCATCGCAGGACTACCAGCTTTTAATCCCCAAAATACAGTAAACGACGGCTTATTTACCGTTTATACCCTTCGGCGCATTCACTTTCTACGATTTTTTCTCTATTTCTTTTTCCGCATTGGAAAATTCAACGCATTCAAACACTGGGATTCTTTTCAAGCCTCTGATTTACGCTTGGTGAATTTACGAAAAAGGGACAAAAATAATCCAAATGTTCGTGTGGATGGGGATAATATCGGTAAACTACCCATTTTAGTTCAAATGCTACCAAAAGCGATTGAGGTCATCGTCCCAGAAGAAAAATCCTGAGTTCGGCACTCAGGATTTTTTAACTACCGTAAGAGATTGTTCTTCTAGATAAGCAATCAATGCCGGTGTTGCTCGCCGAGGTCCTCGAATAGCTTTTACCCCCTTTTCTTGCAAAACAGCAAGCGGTAACTGGCTATCAGATAAGGACTTGACTAAGGAAAGGAGCATGGTAGCTTCCTTTTGATTGGTACTTGCAGAAGGATAAATCTCTGATACCCGACAAATATAGCGAATGGCTTGGATGGGACTGGTCATGTAAATCAAGACCCAATCACCGACATTCATGCTAGGCTGATGCTTCCAAAGCAGGTTAGAGTCTTTAGCAAATGCAGCATCAATATCATAGCACTTGGGATTGGCAGGCAGCAGCCAATAGTTAGGATCCGTAAGCTTAAGGGCCCTTTTGGGACTAACTAAAGCCCGACTCTCTCTCACCAAAGTAAAGAGCACCTCGTCGGAAAGACTATCGTCTAAAAGAATAGTCACCCAAGACTTCTTTGACATGTGATAAGCAGGGTGAATGCCTGGCAGCTCGAGTAGATTGGGTATTTGTCTTGGATCTACTTTAATATTAATGAATTCGACATCTTCCTTTAAGGTGTTAGCTGTCCAATGCCTCTCTTTTGCTTGCAACTTGTCTCGCTTGACACTTCCGACCAGACCGTACCATTTGAGATGACTAGGGTGGCGAAAAACCGTAAAGTTAGGCAATTTAGCAAAGGGCTGATCCATAGGATCTGCAAACCTTTCTATCACATAGTCAACTAAGCGGTTGGTTTGCTCCTGACGAAACAAGTAAGGCAGACAACACTCATCAGCAATTCTCGTTAATAACTGGCCATACTCCTGACGGACTTGACCAACAAAATGCCCCTGGGCATAAGGGTCGCGAAAAGCCATGTAGTCTTCATTGAAATCACCATCTAAGACTCGACCAAATAGGGTACCTGATACGTCCACACGAAGGATGACTTCAAATTGACCTTCTAACAAAGTATCGCGGTAAATCAAGTCTGCATCTTCTTCTACAAAACCAAAATCTTTGAGTTTAGCTAACGGCAACACCTTATCCTGAAAGAAGGTTGATTCAAACGACATGATACTTTCTTTCGTCTTTATCTAAGCTATTCTTTTGTTAAGGGAATGAGACGCACACGCACAATAGCATCGTTAGCCTCAAAATGCGCTACTAGCTGATCAACTTTAGAGCGATCAGCCTCATCCAAATCCAACAAGGTGTAGGCGTAATCCCCTTTTGAACGGTTCAAGATATTGTCAATATTAATCCCTAAATCAGAAACGGCTGTCGAAATTTTAGCGACAATATTAGGAATATTTTTATTGATTAAGGTAATCCGATAAGGGGCATCTTGACGCTGGTGCATATTAGGGAAGTTGACCGAATTGGTAATTTCACCAGTCTCTAAAAAGCGACGAACGGTCTGACTTGCCATGATGGCACAATTAAGTTCCGCTTCTTGTGTTGAACCACCCACATGAGGAAAGACAGTCACACCTTCTCTGTTGAGGAGCTCCTCTGTCCCAAAGTCGGTAATATAGCGTTTCACCACACCCGTTTCAAGGGCATCAAAAAGAGCAGGATTATCAACCAATTCAGCACGTGCAAAGTTAATGATGACCGTGTCTTTCTTCATTTGTGCAAATGCCTGAGCATCAAAAGTTTTTTCGGTATCAGGGGTCAAAGGCACGTGAATGGTAATATAATCGGATTGACTAAAAATCTCTTTAAGATCGCTAACGCGTTTGACATGACTAGAAATGTTCCAAGCTGTCTCGATAGACACATAGGGGTCATAACCGATAACGTTCATCCCTAGACGACGAGCATCGTTAGCAATTCTGGCACCAATGGCACCCAGTCCTATAATACCAAGAGTCTTTCCTGAGATTTCCGAACCGGCAAATTGAGATTTCCCTGCTTCAATTTGTTTTGGAACATCACTACCAGACAAGCCGTTAACCCATTTATTGGCTGCTAAATAATCACGCGCTGCTAATAATATCGCCGTTAGAACAGCTTCTTTAACCGCATTAGCATTGGCTCCGGGAGTGTTAAAAACAACAATCCCAGCTTCTGTTGCCTTGTCAATAGGGATATTATTTGTCCCTGCGCCTGCACGTGCTATTGCTTTGACGTTACTTGGAAACTCACAGTCATGCAGTGACTGACTTCTCAAAATATAGGCATCTGGATTGTCCGATAAATCCCCATCAATTTGAAAAGCATTCCCCAACTCTTGAAGACCGATTTTATTAATATTATTAAAGGTTTTAACACTAAAAACCATCTTAAGCTCCTTTATCACTCTATTCACATGTTTGTAAACCACTTTGTTTACGAGAAAGCCTACCGCAAGCTTTCATCAACTTCTCGATAGTCAGCCACTTCTGATTTGGACTTGATTTTTTGATATGCCAGACGCTCTCCTTCAACGATAACCTTGCCACAATACTGATAGCCCAATTTTTCGAGGATATGTTGCATGATGACATTTTTAGGATGCGTATCACAACGAAAGTCTGGTCCAGCATGCCCTTCAATCAAACCTTGCAAAAATGTTTGAGCAACTTTTTGCCCACTTGCTTTCTTAGCCACGGCAATTCGATGAAAGACAGTGTACTTGGGATTAGCGTGTTTCCATCTCCCATCAGTGATAGCCTCGTAGGCTTCTTCTCTCCCAACAATAACTGCGGCGTAAGCAACCAACTGATTATCAATCAAACCAACCCAAGCTTGACCCTTTATGACATCTTCCATAATGTCGTCAACCGTCGGGTAAGCCCCTTGCCACTGATCACTTCCTGAAGCTTTCAAAAACTGACGGGCTTCCTCAATAATGGCCATAATGGCGCTTACTTCGTTGGGATGGGCTAGGCGTAATTCCATCAGCGATGCTCCTCTTCGAAGGCTTGCATAAAGGCAACTAGCTCTTTCACCCCTTCTAAAGGAAAGGCATTGTAAAGACTTGCCCTCATCCCGCCAACACTGCGATGACCTTTGATGTTTTTAAAGCCGGCCTTATCAGCAGCTTGGATAAAAGTCTTGTCAAGCGCTTCATTTGGGGTCACAAAAGGAATGTTGGCTACCGAGCGATCCTTAATGACCGCTACTGGACTACGGTAAAAGGACGAATTGTCAATCATCTCGTATAAGAGTCCTGATTTGACACGGTTATCAGCTTCCATTTGTGGCACACCGCCCAACGCTTTAACATGTTCAAAGACTAGCTTTGCCATATAGATTGCAAAAGTCGGCGGTGTATTGTAAAGCGATCCATTATCCGCTTGAATACGATAGTCCAACATGCTTGATAGTGCCGGTTGATTATTGAGGAAATCCTCACGAACAATCACAATGGTAACGCCAGCTGGACCAATGTTTTTTTGGGCACCTGCATAAATCATGGCAAAATCAGAAACCTGATAATCAACCGCCAAGATATTCGAAGACATATCCGCTACTAATGGGACACCATTTGTCTCTGGCAAATCATAGGTAGCTGTTCCTTCAATAGTGTTATTCGTTGTGATATGCACATAAGCAGCATCAGGGTCAATCACGGATGGATCAAAGGATGGAATGTGATCAAAATGACTCTCTTCAGATGACGCTAAACAAATCGGCTCAAAGTCTATTGTTTGAGACAATTTCACAGCTTCAGTATAGGCTTTTTTGCCCCATGAGCCAGCTACCACATAATAAGCTTTTTTGCCTCTTGCCATATTCAAAGGTAGCATTGAAAATTGTGTTGAAGCTCCCCCTTGTAAGAAAAGAACCTTATAATTATTCGGAATGTTCATCAATTGACGCAGCAAGGTTTCCGCCGATGTGATAATGTCTTCAAACGCTTTGGAACGATGGGACAACTCCATAACACTCATACCCGATTCAGCATAATCTAAAAACTCAGCCTGTGCTTTTTGAAGCACTTCTTTAGGTAAAACTGCAGGACCTGCAGAGAAGTTATAAATTGTCATAACCATGACCTCCATTTGAAAATTAACTCATTATACCATAAAATGAAATGATATTGTCAGTGTTTTTAAATAATGAGACTCCATTTTTCGAATTTTTCTAAACCTAATTTGTAAAATTAAGCTAGATAGACAAAAGCCATCTATGTTAGGCTCAGATAAACACCACATTTGTCTGAAAGGAACTAACATAAATGACCTATACTCATCTTACCACAAATGAAGTCGTTATGATAGAGGCATCCTACCAAGAAATTGCAAGAGTTAGTACTATTGTTGCATCTTTGGGGCGGTCAAAACAAGACCAGTGATAAGGTTATCCACTATCTTGAAGCGGGTCATTGGGCCTATGAGTACTAGGGGCAGTACAAAGCGAACCAAAAGCGGTGTGGTCGCCGTAAAACACAATTGCCAAAATCTGTGAGGGCATTTATTCAACACTATTTGGAACGTGATTGGAGCCGTGACTTCTTTAAAGGAACTTATCCTGGTAAAATCCCTTGCTCTATGAGAACTCTTTATCGCCTAGCTGACCGTGGCGTCTTCAACACAGACGATTTCCCATGGAAGGGAAAATGCAAACCAAATGGTAAGGCCGAAAAACGTGGCAAACAAGCTTTTCGTAGAGACCTTCGTGAACGATTTGACATCTATCCAGATTGTGACACTAAAAACACCATCACTATTCTTGATGGGCGGACACAGGCGGTCATCCGCAATCATTTTCTGCGCTACCCTAGACAGATTAGCAATCGTGTTAAACTCATCACTATGGACATGTTTATCCCCTATTACAAATTGGCTAGGCAGCTTTTTCCTAATGCACAGATTGTCCTTGACCACTTCCACATTGTCCAACATTTAGGTCGTTCCATGAACCGTATCCGTACCCAAATCATGAATGTTTTTGACCGCAAATCCCACGAATACAGGGCGCTTAAACGCTACTGGAAGCTGATTCAACAGGACAGTCGAAAACTCAGTGACAAGCGCTTTTACCGACCTACATTTCGTATGCATTTAACTAACAAGAAAGTACTCGACCGTCTTTTGAGCCACTCTGACGCACTCAGAAACCACTAGGAACGCTATCAACTCCTGCTTTTTCACTTTCAAGAGAAGCAAGCTGACCACTTTTTCGACCTAATCGAGGAACAGTTCGACAGTGTTGAGCCACTCTTTCAGACGGTTTTCAGAACATTTTTGAAAGACAGAGATAAGATTGAGAACGCCCTAGCTTGCCCCTATTCAAACGACAAGCGGGAGGCTACTAACAATACCATCAAAGTCATCAAGCGCAATGCTTTTGGCTTTCGGAACTTTGAAAACTTCAAACAACGGATTTTAATCGTTATCAACATCAAAAAAGAGAAGACCAAGCTGGTCCTCTCGAGATGTTAGCTTTGTCATCTACCCACTACAGTTGACAAAGAGCCAAAAGTTGATACAGTAGGCTTTTTAATACTACATTATTTGACAGCGTCTTTAAGTGCTTTACCAGCTTTGAAAGCTGGTACTTTTGATGCTGCGATTGAAATTTCTTCACCAGTTTGTGGGTTGCGACCCTTACGAGCTGCACGTTCACGGACTTCGAAGTTACCAAAGCCAATAAGTTGCACTTTATCACCTTTTGCAAGGAAACCTTCAATTGCTTCAAAGACTGCATCAACTGCTGCAGCTGAATCTTTCTTAGTCAATTCTGTTGCTTCAGCAACTTTTGCGATCAAATCTTGTTTGTTTGCCATGTTAAACAAATCCTCCATAAAATTTAAGCTATAAGCTTTTAACAATCTCTATCATATCTGAAAAACCTTATCAGGTCAAGTATTTAACGCTTTTATGAGATTTATTTCATCAATTTTCATAACCTTAATGTCTCTTGTATAAGTCAAAACTGATGCGATCATTAGCTAGATTAAACTCTGTTGCTTTAGCATAAAGACCATTTGACAATGTAATATCTTTTAACGACAAAACGATTGCAGAACTTTTGGGCTGGATGTTTAAAAAATTAGGAATATGGTAAGCAGTTGCGATATAGCTCAGTACTTCCTTGGTTGGTAATGACAAGGTTCCTGCTGAAACCGACGTCACCGCCAGTTTAATATCACCGTTTTCCAAGACCGAGGGCTCAAAATAAACATAAAGAGGAATATCATAATCCAATAAGCGATAGGTGCCTTGGAACAAAACTTGACTAGAGGTTGTGTAGAATTCATAGCGGAGTCCTTGGGACTGATAGTCTTCCAAAAAAGCTACTGCAGTGTTAT
Source organism: Streptococcus suis (assembly GCA_029593465.1). Taxonomy (GTDB): domain Bacteria; phylum Bacillota; class Bacilli; order Lactobacillales; family Streptococcaceae; genus Streptococcus; species Streptococcus suis_AH. Next base: position 156,498 of record JAKTNK010000002.1, on the reverse strand, counting down.
TTAAAGCTTCTCTAGTGGTAATAAAACTCCCCACCTTAACATCTGATTTTCCTGTAGTTGAGGTCGTCTGACTAATCTTTTCTTCTCTGGGCTGTATCACACGATAGGCGACAACACCAATAAGGGCAAGGTTCATTGCCAACAAGATGAGAAAAAGAAATTTCCAGAGAGAATTAGTTGTTTTCATAAGTTTGGCGAATCCTTTCCATAATAGCATCAGCCATGATACTGTAACCCGTATTATTCGGATGGAAATGGTCCTCTGTAAAGAGAGCATCATTCACTACCGTTGTTTGATTTCCAGATACTGAGACAATTCCTTCCTGACCATTGACTCCCTTGTAGAGTTGGTCGTTGATCCCAACAAAATAAACCCTCTGATAGTCATTAGCGAGGCTTTCTGTCATGGCATTCCAGTTGTCCACAACCTCCTGCATCTGTACCATATCAGGAAAATTAAGGTAAAAAGGGTTATAAATCCCAATAATGTAGATGGGCATAGCCGCATTCTTTTGACGTGCTAATTCAATAATGTCTCGAAGATTTTTGGTATAAGTCTTTGCGCCTGACTCAAAACTCTCTGTTGTGAGGTTTCCTAAATTTTTCCGAATAACTCTCATCACGTCATTACCACCGACAGTTAAGGTCATAAGGTTAGCTGTTTTAAGGTTTCGCTGAATAGCTTTTTGCTTTGTCATCCGCTGGAGAATCTGATGGCTGGTATTTCCGGATATGCCGTAATTGCTAGTGACAACCTCATAGCCGTAAGCTTCGCTAAGGCGCCGAGCTAGCAAGGGAACAAAGCCACCCTGATTGGTGGTATCGCCGACTCCCTGAGTCAAGGAATCACCAATAGCAAGCAAATGGTATTTACGATGCTTTTCTTGTAAAAAGTCAGATTTTTTGAGTTTAGCATTGGAAGAAGGGATTAGGAACCAAAATAAACCAACAAATACTAAAAAGCTTGCTAAGAATGCAGCAAGCCCACGTCGCTCTTTTTTACTCATAACGCACCATCACCGCAAAAGCATCTTCTCCTGTGTGCGTCTGAATAATAGAGCCCGTCTCCAAAACAGAGATGTCTTGCTCAACCAAGCCTTGTAGCCTCTCTTTAAGCTGCAGTGCAAAGTCTTTTTTACCCGCATAGGAAATTCCAATCTCTGCGATTTGACGATTGCCAACGCTAGCAATAAAGCTATCTAACCACTTAATAAACGTTTTGGCGCCCCGCCCTTTGACAATCGGATTTAGTTGATGATTTTTCAGCTCCATCACCACTCGGATATTTAAGAGTGAACTTAGTAAGCCTGTTACACGCCCAATACGCCCTCCTTTGACCAAATTCTCTAAAGTTGAAACTCCAATATACAATTCTGTTTTTTGACGAATCTCCTCAACCCGCTCTAAAATGGTCTCTAAGCTAGCGCCTTGCTTAGCTAACTTGGCAGCCTCTACGACTTGAAACTTCATCGCTTGATCCGTAAACCCAGAGTCAATAACCGTCGCATCAACACCAGCAATCATCGCACCTTGACGAGAGGCTTCTAAGGTTCCTGATAAGGCATGAGTTAAATGGATAGCCACAATTTGTTCAGCACCATTAGCCACCAAACCTTCATAAACCTCTGCAAAAAGCCCGACTGGGGGTTGACTTGTTTTAGGTAAATGATGACCTGCTTGCATCAAGGCAAGAAACTTACCCTCATCTTTTAAATCCGCATCGGAAAAAAGCTGACCATCAATCATGACTGAAAGAGGGACAACGGTGATATCCAAAGCCTCTACAACATCTGGTTCTATGGTGATGGACGAATCTGTTACGATTTTAATCTTACTCATGTCAAAACCTGCTCTAATCTTTTTTCTATGTTTTTTCCCATTATATCAAAAAAGCCTTGGTTTAGGAACCGTTTACGCAGCATCTGCTTAGCTAATGGACTGGTTCAATAAGGAACGAGCTTGTTCCCTAGCGGATTGAGTGACGTCGCTTCCAGCAATCATCTTGGCAATTTCTTCCACACGCTCCTCTTGATTTAAAAGACGTACTCTTGATACGGTTGACCTATCATCACTTTCCTTAGAAATATAAAATTGATAGTCTGCTGCTGCAATCACCTGCGGCAAGTGGGAGATGGCTAGAACCTGACCGTGGCTGCCTATTTTGTAAATTTTTTGTGCGATTGCCTGGGCAACTCGTCCAGAAACACCTGTGTCCACCTCATCAAAGACAATGCTAGTCTTATCCTCTTTACGCGAAAAAGCAGACTTGATGGCTAACATCAGACGAGACAATTCTCCTCCTGAAGCCACTTTGACCAAGGGTTTGAAACCTTCTCCAGGATTTGTTGAGATGTAAAACTCTACCAGCTCGTTGCCTTCCTTGCTAAATTTTCCCTTGCTAAATTGCACTCGAAAATCAGCCTTGTCCATGTAAAGCTCTGTTAATTCCGATTTAATCTCTTTCTCAAGCGCTACTGCAATGTTATGTCTGGCTGTTGAAAGCTGGGCTGCAGAGGTTAGCAGCTGTTTCTCTAATTCCCGAAGCTCCCGTTCTAAACTTTCCGAATTAGCATCATTACCTGTCAGTAGATTGTATTCTTTCGTGATATTGTCCAAATAATCAAGAACATCATCCACATTACCACCGTACTTCCTTGTGATTGACTGAATGCTATCGAGCCGAGCTTCCACAGCAAGCAAACGTCCTGCATCAAAATCAAGTTTATCAATCATGTCACCGAGACGCTTGGTGACATCTTCTAAGACATAGTAACTCTCTGATAGCTGCCCTGACAACTCCTTGTAGTCAGCATCAAACTCTTCCAAACTTAGCATGTCATTCATGGCTGAGCGAACATTAGCCAAGCTAGAGAATTCCTCATTATCCAGCATGATGTAAGCGTTGGTCAGCGTATCCGCAATTTGCTTATGGTTCATCAGCTTATCACGTTCTTGAAGCAAGGCCTCATCTTCACCAGATGATAAAGCAACTGCTTCAATTTCAGCCATTTGAAATTCCAACATCTCAATCCGAGCCTTGTGCTCACGCTCATTTTGCTGCTGTTCAATCACACGCTTGCGCAACAAGCGGTATTTTTCAAAGGTGTCTTGATAAGCTCTTTTGATTGCCACAAACTGGTCATCCCCAAATTCGTCCAACATGCGAATGTGAAGACTGGGTTTCATCAATTCTTCTTGGTCGTGCTGTCCATGAATATCCACCAAGTGCTGACCAACAGCTTTCAAAGTTGTCAGATTAACCATTTGACCATTGATACGACTAACACTACGGCCATTTTGAAAAATATCGCGTCGAATAATTAAATCATCCTCAAACGCAATGCCATTTTCCTCCAAGATAGCAAGCAACTGCGGGCTTTTTTCAACTGAAAATAAGCCTTCAATCTCAGCCTTAGATTGTCCGTGACGAATGACTTCTGTCGAGGCACGCGCCCCTAACATCATGTTCATGGCATCAATGATAATCGATTTACCAGCCCCGGTTTCTCCGGTTAGTACTGTCATCCCATTATCAAACGTCAGTGAAATCTCCTCGATAATGGCAAAGTTTCTAATGGAAATCTCTAATAACATGAAGGTCCTCTTTTTCTAGTTCTTTTTGCGAAAGCTCTGAAAAATACGCTCTAGTTCTTGGGCATCTTCTTTGGTTTTAGCAATCACTAACAAGCTATCATCATCGCCAAGCAAACTAAAAATCTTAGTGCCATAGTCCTCTAAAATCAAGCGCTTCAGATACTTGCTTGCCCCAGGCACAACAGAAAGATTGAGCATATTGGCAATCGACTCATCTCCTTTTGAGATGTCCAAAATATTGTCAGCAGCTTGCTGCAGCGCACTCATGTAGCGTTTTTCTGCTGCTTCTGATAACCCATAAACATAGTTACCACTCTGACCTTTTACTTTAATGATGCCAATGGTATTGATATCACGTGATACGGTTGCCTGAGTAGCAACGACACCATGCGCTTCTAAAATAGTCACCAATTCCTGTTGGGTTTCAATTTCTTGTTCACTCACAATTTTGCGAATCAACTCTAAACGTTCATTCTTCCTCATGTTTTTTAAATTCCTCATGTGCTTGAGCAACGACCTGGCCAATCTTGTCCAAAACCTGATTTTCTGGTCGTGCTGCCTTTTCCAAATGGACTAAAAATTCAATATTGCCGTGACCACCTTGAATAGGTGAAAAATCCAATCCCTTCACGGTAAAACCGTCATCCACCGCAAAAGTAGTCACTGATTGTAAAACCAGCTCATGAATCGTCTTGTCCTTGATAATGCCATTTTTTCCAATTTGCTGACGACCTGCTTCAAATTGTGGCTTAATGAGGGCAACGACCTGCCCCTGATCTTTCAAAAGATTTGCCAAAGCAGGTAAAATCAAGTTCAAGGAAATAAAACTGACATCAATACAGGCAAATTCTGGTAAACCTTCTGTAAAATCAGCCGCTTGGGCATAACGAAAATTATACTGTTCCATGGAGCGAACCCGCTCATCCTGACGCAATTTCCAAACCAGCTGATTGGTTCCCACATCGACGGCATAAACCAGCTTAGCACCTGATTGCAACAACACATCTGTGAAGCCTCCCGTTGAGGCTCCAATATCAATCGCTGTCGCATCTGCCACTGAAAGTCCAAATACTTCTAGGCCTTTTTCCAATTTCAAACCGCCACGACTAACGTATTTGAGCTTTTCACCTTTCAGCTTTAATTCTGTTGTCACTTCAACTTTTTCACCCGGTTTGTCATATCGTTCACCATTGATGACATTAATCACCAAACCAGCCATGACACCTCTTTTGGCCTGCTCTCTGGTATCAAAAAGCCCCTGCTTATAAGCTAAAACATCTACTCTTTCCTTAGGCATCTAGTCGTAACCTTTCTATAATGGACATGATTTTGCTCGATTGAAACCCGTGTTCATCACTCAGTTTTTGAAAAATAGCTGTCGCTTGATTGAGTGAATCTTCCAAAATCTCATAAGATTTCTCTAGACCTAAGAGTGCTGGATAAGTTGATTTATCCGCAGAAACATCTTTATTAGGTGTTTTTCCTAAAGCTTCAAAATCTGATGTGATATCTAAAATATCATCACGAACTTGGAAGGCTAGCCCAAGCAATAGTCCTGCTAGACCTAGATCTGCAATGACCTTGTCGGATTGTTTAGCAATGCGACCTGCTGCTAGGAAAGGAAAAACTAAGAGAGCACCCGTTTTGTTAGCATGAATCTTTTTTAAATCTTCAATCCCTAATTGCTTGCCTTCTCCCATCATATCTAACATCTGACCACCCACCATACCAAAGGTCCCTGAAAAACGCGATAACATTTGGATAAGTCTCACCTTGATAGTCGCTTCTAGGTCAGTTTCGGCAATCAGCCCTGACGCATCTAAAAAGAGCGAATCTGCCGCGAGAATGGCCGTCGCTTCGTCAAACTTTTTATGGTTAGTCAATCGCCCTCGGCGATAGTCATCATTATCCATTGCTGGCAAATCATCATGAATCAAACTACCGGTGTGAATCATCTCTAGAGCTGCAGCCACATCGTAATGAGCAGGTGTCAGCTCATATCCAAACCCTTCTAGTAATTCTAATAATAGCAATGGTCGAATGCGCTTGCCACCACTATCAATAGAATATAAAATAGCTTCAATAAGGTCTTTTGAAACTGGTTCTTGACTGTTATAATAACGGCGAATAGCTTTATCAATTTTCGTTAACTTATCCATTAGACATCCATTTCCACTTCACTGCCATCTGGCTGCATGACCTTGACCAAGGTTTTTTCAGCATCTTGTAAGGTCTTTTGCAATTCTTTAGACAAGGCCATACCTTTCTGGAATTGTTCAATCGCCTCTTCTAAGGGAACATCGCCATTTTCTAACCGCGTAACGATAGCTTCCAAATCCTTTAAATTATCTTCAAATGTTTTTTTCTTACTTGGCATATCTACTCCTTTATTTTCTTATCAGGTGACTCAACATCTTCAAGCTATTACTCAGGCATCTCCTAAGGATCGATCGTCACCTTATCAACAGCAACTGTCATGTGCCCATCTTTCATCTGAATCGTGAGTTTGTCACCTTCTTCAACATCCCTAATACTGGTAATTGCTCTTTCTTTTTTTTGCACAATGGCATAACCACGCGCCACAATGCGACTGGTATCCAGTGATAAGAGAGCAGCCTGCGCTTTATCAAAGCGACTCACCTTCATATCATAAGCATTTGTCATATGAGAGAACAATAACCGAGATAAGACACTTAAACGCTCTTGATAACGATCAACTGTTTCTGTCAGATGCCTTGCTTGCAAGCGTTGGTTCAATAGATTTTCTCTCTGACTGGCTTGATTAACTATTTGAGTGATAGACTGATTTAACTGAGATAATAAATAATCCACTTTTTGCGTGATCGCATCATAAAGGCGTTCAGGTTGGCGAAAAATAACCGACTGTCTCAATCGTTCCAACTGCTCGCTTCGCCATGTTAGCTGACGCAAACTAGCCTGATAAAGCCTTTGCTGGCGCTCCCCAATCCAGCCTAAAATATCAGCCTTGCTGACAGGAGTCGCCAATTCTGCCGCTGCTGTTGGAGTTGCTGCCCGTTTATCAGCGACAAAATCAGCCAAAGTCGTGTCTGTTTCATGACCAACACTAGAAATTACCGGCAAACGTGATTCAAAAATCGCTTCAACAACCACTTCTTCATTGAAAGCCCACAAGTCCTCAATAGAACCGCCTCCACGACCGACAATCAGAAGGTCTAAATCCTTATGTTGATTGGCCTTAGCAATATTAGTTGCCACTTCTTGAGCAGCCCCTTCTCCCTGAACCTTAGTTGGGAACAAGAGGATATCAACTCCTGGAAAACGCCGTGAAACGGTCGTGATAATGTCTCTAATCACTGCTCCACTAGGGCTTGTGATGACTCCAATGTTCTTTGGAAATTGCGGTAAGGCCTGTTTGTGCTTGTCCTCAAAATAACCTTGAGCAGCTAACTTTTTCTTCAGTTGTTCAAACTGTAAGGCTAGAGCACCAATGCCATCAGGTTCAGCCTTTTCAATAATAATCGAGTAAGATCCACTAGGCTCATACAATTGGACACGTCCAATAACATTAATCTTCATGCCCTCTTCCAAGTCAAAGCCTAACTTATTGAACTGCCCCGCCCACATGGTCGCTTGAATAACCGCATGCTCATCTTTGAGTGAAAAGTATTGGTGGTTGGGACGCCGACGAAAATTGGACACTTGTCCCGTTAGATATACACGCTCTAAATAAGGGTCCCGATCAAACTTTAATTTGAGATACTTGGTCAAGTGGCTAACCGTTAAATAATCTGACATTCCTACCCTTTCCATTTGATGCAAAATGCTTTATTTATTATAGCATTTTTTAGTCAAATAATCCGTAAGAATCCTTGGGTCAATAATCGATGGAAATGGGCAAAGAAGGCAAGGACCGTATCAAACATAAATGTCACAAATAACAGCATAAAAGCAGCTAACAAACCGCCGTTAGGCAAGGCTAGTGATTGAAACCATCTCTAAATCAATTATTCGTATTAACATAAAAAAGAATCCGACCCATCGTCCGGATTCTTAAATCATGTAAAAGACAATTGCAATATATTGAAGTGCGGATGCTAATAAAATAAAGAGATGCCAAATCATATGGTAATAAGGCTTTTTCTTAACATAAAAGATAGCACCTACGGTATAAGACAAGCCACCTGCTAGCATCAGCAAATCAAATGTCAGACTGGCATGACGAATAATAGCAGGAAGAATCAACAAGACCAACCATCCCATTACAAGATAAAGCGACAGGCTAAATGTTTCGTTGATTGTTTTCGCAAAAATTTTATACAGGATACCAAATAAAGTCACGCCCCACTGCAAGACAATAATGGCAACCCCTAACCACCCACCCACTAAGGAAAGGGCAACAGGAGTGTAGGAACCTGCAATCGCAATGTAAATCATACTGTGATCGATCACTCTAAGAACATATTTTTGAGGAGTCCCATAAGTCATTGAGTGATAAACCATCGAGGATAAAAACATCAAAAAGAGACTAATGACAAAAATAGACATGCCAACAACTGCCGTCATATCATACTGATGATAGGCTCTAACAGCAGTTATCGGTAGCAAGACCAACATGAGAACCGCCCCAATGCCATGAGTGATAGCATTGCCGACTTCTTCACCAAATGAAAGTGGTGCACTTAATTTAAAGGTTTGATTCATGCGATTTTTCTCCTTGAGCAAGCATCAAAAGACGCGTTTGATAATACGATTTAATCGTCAGACAAGCATGGTTAATCACGTCTGGAACATCCGTTGACGTGCCATTCATACAGTACACAAAACGATTGTACAAGTCTTCCGACTCATAGTCCTGACGCAAAGCATCAAGCATCTCTCCGATCTCTTGCAGGCTAAAAACATTTTTTAAGAAGGCAATCGCGATGAGACGGGCTACTTGAGAACGCTGATACTTTTTCTTAATCGGTTTTTCCAATTGCCCATGTTTCACATAATTATTGACCATCGAGGCTGTAATGCCTTTGGTATCACGATCAACAGACGTTTGACTAACCTTATTCACATAAAACAAGACCTGATCCAGATACAGATCCAACTCTGGAAGTTCAGACCATTGCGGCAAGGGCTTTAATTGTAATTCATCAAAAATATTATATCTAGTTTCCATAACTAGATTATAGCATTTATAAAAAATAAAACAATCAAAAACCTTAGCAATAACTAGAAGAGCATGTCGGAAATAGACTAAAAAAAGACGCTTCCCAAGACGATTGGATAACACAAAAAACAGATTGAAGAACAAGCTTCAATCTGTTTGATTAGGATAGCTGTCTCACAGCAGCTTGATAGGTTTGTTCTAATAGCATCGTAATGGTCATTGGACCTACACCACCAGGAACTGGGGTTATCTTAGAAGCAAGCGGGGCAACAGAGTCAAAATCAACGTCCCCAGTCAATCTCCCTGTTTCATCACGATTCATCCCAACGTCAATAACCACAGCACCAGGTTTAACGTAATCCGCTGTGATGAATTGAGAGCGCCCTATGGCAACAACCAAGATATCTGCTGTTTTAGTAATCGTAGATAAATGTCTCGTACGTGAATGCGTTGAGGTAACAGTAGCATCTGCTTCCAATAAGAGCGCCGCCATCGGTTTACCCACAATGTTAGAACGTCCAATAACAACTGCCTTTTTCCCTTCGAGACTAACATCGTAGGTTTCAAGTAGTTTCATAATTCCCGCTGGTGTGCAAGGAACCATGGCCGGCTTACCAGACCATAGGCGACCAGTATTGACATGGTGAAAACCATCGACATCCTTATCAGGACTAATGGCTAAGACCACTTCTTCTTCATCGATATGTTCAGGCAAAGGCAGCTGAACCAAAATGCCATGAAAGCGACTATCTTGATTATACCCTTCAACGATGTCCAATAACTCTTCTTGACTAATCGTCTTGGGCAGTCTAACCGTCTCACTGTAAAAACCTGCTTTTTTAGCAGAACGTTCCTTATTCTTGACGTAAATCTGACTGGCAGGATTATCACCCACTAAAATCACTACCAAACCAGGAACAATATTAGCTTCTTCCTTCAATCTAGCAACCTTTTCAGATAAGGCTGCCTGCATCTTTTGCGCTAAGGCTTTACCATCCATTAATTCTGCCATGATCATCTCCTTTTCTTTTTGACCATTATACCATAACAAAAACCAGCTACTCCTAGCTTTTTTACAACACCTTGCTCAAAAAGTTTTGGGTCCGTTCTTCTCGTGTCTGTTCAAACAGTTGTTCTGGGGTACCGTCTTCAACAACAACACCGCCATCCATGAAAATCACGCGATCAGCGACTTCACGCGCAAATCCCATCTCATGTGTGACAATCACCATGGTCATTCCAGATTTGGCTAAATCTTGCATCACAGCTAGCACCTCACCAACCATTTCTGGATCAAGTGCTGAAGTTGGCTCATCAAACAATAGGACATCTGGGTCCATGGCTAAACCACGTGCGATAGCAATCCGTTGTTTCTGCCCTCCTGAAAGACTGGGCGAGTAAGCATTCGCCTTATCCCTGAGACCAACCTTGTCTAAAAGGTCATAAGCCTTGGCCTCAGCATCTGCTTTTGCCAGACCTTTTGTCTTGATTGGCGATAGGGTGATATTATCTAAAATAGTCATATTGGGAAAGAGGTTAAACTGTTGGAAGACCATGCCCATTTTTTCACGCATTTTAAACACATCATTACGTTTATCCGTAATGTCCACTCCCTCAAAGGTAACTGTCCCCTTTGTTGGCGTCTCCAAGAGATTCATCGTTCTTAAAAGCGTTGATTTCCCAGAGCCAGACGGTCCAATAATCACGACCACTTCACCCTTTTTAATCTCCAAATCAATTCCTTTTAACACTTCATTGGAGCCAAAAGACTTGTGTAAGTCGTTAATTGCAATTAAGGTTTCTGTCATTAGAGTGTCCCTCCTGTTCCCATGCGTTTTTCAAACCATTTCAATAAAGCCGATATGGCTGTTGTGACCATCAAATAATAGAAAGCGGCAAACAAAAGCGGTGCAACAGGAATATAAGTTGCTGTCACGACTGATTGGGCACCATTCCACAACTCCATCACACCAATAGTTTGTAACAATGAACTATCCTTGATAATCGTGATAAATTCATTACCAAGTGCTGGTAGGATATTTTTGATAGCCTGCGGCAAAATCACGTAACGCATCGCATTTCGAGGTTTAATCCCAAGTGAGTAAGCAGCTTCCAACTGTCCTTTAGGGACAGACTCAATACCCGCACGGACAGACTCTGAAATATAGGCACCACTATTTAGCGAAATGATAATAATCCCTGGCAACAATCTGGTAAAATCTAAATCCAAAACTCCAAAGCCAATCGTTGGGGCCCCATTAAAATGCATCCAAGCAAAAGCAATCATAATCTGAACCACCATCGGGGTCCCTCTAAAAATCCACACATAGACACTGGCTAGCCATGCTAATGGTTTGAAGGAGCTTCGCTTTAAAAGAGCGATAATAATACCAATAATAATACCAAAGAAAACAACACAAGCAGAAATCATGATGGTGACCAAGACACCGTAATTAAAATAAGCCCAATACTTGGGAAGGAATGAAAAATCCATAGACATCTCCTGTTAAATAAAATACAAAAACAATCATAGCATATATACTTAAACACCGCAATATTTTTTGTATTTTTATGCAAAAATATTAATAGTAACTAAAAAAGACTAGGGAACCCAGTCTTCTAACACTGCTTAATAAAGCAAGTCATAAATTTCCATAGCAATCAAGTCAATACTATCAAAGGAATAAGACTCTCTTGCTGCCACATCACGCAAAGTGAAAACAGGACCGTTTTCAGGGTCATTGCTAAAAGACACTTCTGCAACAACTACTCCATCACGTTCAAAATTGCGTTTTAAATGACTGCCATCTGTTGCCATCAGCTCAAGACGGTTAATAATTCTTACCAAATGCGATTCCATATCATACTCCTCTATTTCTATTACTTGCTACTATTCTACCACAAAATAAAACTAAAAGTAACATGAAATACACCATTTTCCTAGGAAATCCTATCTGATGACCGAAATGACTGACCGTTAGCACTCTTGTTTTGTAAGTGCCAATAATTCAAACTTTTTACTTGCATTATGGTCTCATAGTGCTATAATAAGAGCAGATAAAGTTTGACTATTTTTGACCAAATTATATTTTGTCATCGTATCCTATTACTTTATTAAAAATCTCTCAAAAAGTGAGGTATATCTATGCTTTGTCAAAACTGTCAATTAAACGAATCAACCATCCATTTATACACCAATGTTAATGGCAAACAAAAACAGGTTGACCTTTGCCAAAACTGTTATCAAATCATGAAAACAGACCCTAAACATGGTCTTTTAAATCTTGGACAAGAAAACGCCTCATCGTCAATGAATCCTTTCTTTGATGATTTCTTTGGTGACCTCAATAACTTCCGAGCTTTCAGCAATGATTTGCCCAATAGCCCTAAAACGCAAGCTGGTGGGCAAAGAGGAAGCAATGGAGGTGGCAACCGTCATCCAAATGGACCTCGCGGCCCTGTCCAACAGCAGCCTCAAGGTCTCTTAGATGAATTTGGGATTAACATCACTGACATCGCCCGCCAAGGCAATATTGACCCTGTTATCGGTCGTGATGATGAAATTCGTCGGGTTATCGAAATTTTAAACCGTCGTACCAAAAATAATCCTGTGCTTATCGGAGAGCCAGGGGTCGGAAAAACTGCCGTTGTCGAAGGTCTCGCTCAAAAGATTGTTGATGCTGACGTTCCCCAAAAACTCCAAGGCAAACAAGTCATTCGATTAGATGTTGTTAGCTTGGTTCAAGGAACCGGTATTCGCGGTCAATTTGAAGAACGCATGCAAAAGCTAATGGAAGAAATTCGCAACAGGCAAGACGTTATCCTGTTCATTGATGAAATTCATGAAATCGTTGGAGCTGGTAATGCTGGTGACGGTAACATGGATGCAGGTAACATCTTGAAACCGGCACTAGCCCGTGGCGAATTGCAATTAGTCGGTGCAACAACCCTCAATGAATACCGAATCATTGAAAAAGACGCCGCTCTCGAACGTCGGATGCAGCCGGTCAAAGTCGATGAACCAAGTGTTGAAGAAACCATCACGATTTTAAAAGGTATCCAGCCTAAGTACGAGGACTATCATCATGTTAAGTACAGCTCTGATGCCATTGAAGCCGCTGCTAACCTTTCTAACCGCTACATCCAAGATCGCTTCCTACCAGACAAGGCCATCGACCTTCTCGATGAAGCCGGTTCAAAAATGAATCTCACCTTGAACTTTGTTGACCCACAAGAAATCGATCAGCGTTTGGTTGAAGCGGAAAATCTAAAAGCACAAGCAACCAGAGAAGAAGATTACGAGCGTGCCGCTTACTTCCGCGATCAAATCGCTAAATACAAAGAGATGCAAGCTCAAAAACTTGATGACCAAGATATTCCTGTTATTACTGATAAAAATATCGAAGCCATCATTGAGGAAAAAACAAATATCCCTGTTGGGGATTTGAAAGAAAAAGAACAGAGTCAACTCATTCACCTCGCAGATGACCTCAAATCACACGTCATCGGACAAGATGAAGCGGTTGATAAGATCGCAAAAGCCATTCGACGCAATCGTGTGGGACTTGGTGCTCCAAACCGTCCGATTGGTTCCTTCCTTTTTGTTGGACCAACTGGTGTCGGTAAAACAGAGCTTTCCAAACAGTTGGCTATCGAACTCTTTGGTTCAGCCGATAGCATGATTCGCTTCGATATGTCTGAGTATATGGAAAAACATGCCGTTGCCAAATTGGTCGGTGCCCCTCCTGGCTACGTGGGCTATGACGAGGCTGGTCAATTAACAGAAAAAGTCCGTCGCAATCCCTACTCACTTATCCTACTTGATGAGGTTGAAAAAGCCCATCCCGATGTCATGCACATGTTCCTTCAAGTCCTAGATGATGGACGTCTCACAGATGGCCAAGGACGCACAGTTAGCTTCAAAGATACCATTATCATCATGACCTCTAATGCAGGTACAGGTAAAACAGAAGCCTCTGTTGGCTTTGGAGCTACCCGCGAAGGGCGCACCAACTCAGTCCTCAATCAACTCGGTGACTTCTTCAGTCCAGAATTCATGAACCGTTTTGATGGTATCATCGAGTTCAAACCACTTAAGAAGGAGAACCTACTTACGATTGTTGACCTCATGTTAAAAGGTGTCAATGACCGCCTAGCTCTTAACGGCCTCCATTTAGAGGTCACTGATAAAGTCAAAGAAAAACTGGTTGACCTTGGCTACGATCCAAAAATGGGAGCTCGTCCTCTACGTCGCACCATTCAAGATTATATCGAAGATGCCATCACCGATTACTATCTTGAAAATCCTTCTGAAAAAGACCTCCGTGCTGTCTTGACGTCAAATGGCAATATCATGATTAAACCTAACAAAAAAGCAGAAATAGCTAGCAAATAATAATAAAACCGTTTGGGAGTTGTTGAACTCTCAAACGGTTTTTAGTGATAATCAATCAACAGCATAACTATCCCCCATGACATCAGCTTAACTAGGTGCAAATCACTTGTAGCTATTCCTACAATAAGTCTCCAATCCCTGTACTCCTTTATCGGAGTTCATCGTTACTAACATGGATAAAAACTTACAAGGTGTCTAGTCTATTCGGATCATTTTTAGTATAATAAGAAAAAAAGATATTGAGGACAATTATGGTTATCCCAACGTTTGGTCATAAAGAAGATAATGTGGACTATCACAATCGATACGGTGTCTATGCCGTCATCCCCAACGCTGAAAAAGATAAGGTGATTTTAGTTCAGGCACCAAATGGTGCTTGGTTTCTCCCAGGTGGGGAAATTGAAGCTAATGAAAATCATTTTCAAGCGATTGAGCGAGAACTCTTAGAAGAATTGGGATTTAAAGCTGTTCTTGGCGATTACTTTGGGCAAGCAGATGAGTATTTTTACTCCAGCCATCGCGACACTCACTTTTACAACCCTGCTTACATCTATGAAGTTGCCTCATTTGAAAAAATTAGCCAGCCTTTGGAAGACTTCAATCAGCTAGCCTGGTTCCCCATAGAGGAAGCTAAAACCAAATTAAAACGTGGTAGTCATCAATGGGGTATTGAAATGTGGCAAAAAAAACAGCATTCCTAAGTTTTTCACATGATTTAGTGATATAATAAAGAGAAAAAGGTTTATAGGAGAAAGCATATGAGACTGATCAATGTTACAAGTAGCCATCCCACGCTTGTTAAAAATCAACTCCGAAATACAGATGCTACCTTAGTCGAAGTTTACTCTGCTGGTAATACCGACGTGATTTTTTCACAAGCACCTAAACATTATGAAATCCTCATCTCGAATAAATACCGTGCTATTAAAGAGGAGGAACTCGCAGCTATTCGGGAATTTTTCCTCAAACGTAAAATCGATGCATCTATTATTTTAAAAGAGCACTTAAAAACATCTCATACTGAAAATTTGATTAATATTTCGATTCCAACAAGCATTTAACAAGTCGATAAGACTTGTTTTTTTGTGAACACAAAAAAGAACTAGAGACTATCTAGTTCTTTTTTGCATTAGACTTACACTTCAAATCCTTCTGCTACTGCTTCAGGGAAGTTCTCTTCAATTACTTTAGCGCTAGCATCACAAACTTTAACACCGTATGAGCGCATACGAGTAGTTGGGTCAATACGACGTGACCGCTCACAAACCTCACCTTCAGCACGTTCTACGCTAAAGGCTACACCATCAAAGGAAACAGCGTCAGCTGGTTTATCTGCTTCATCAGCGATAGTCAATTGTGACACAATCAAGAGAAGGGCGATATCACTATCTAGAGACGCTAACAAGGTTTTAACTGCTTCACTTGCATAAACAGTCAAATGAGCTTCTAAGGATTTACCAATAACCTTAGCTGTTCGAGCTTCTTCAAGAGCCTTCTGAGCCTTCGTACGGAAGTCCATAAAGGCTGCCCATTCTTCTAAAATCGCTTCTTGATTAGGGAACTCTTGAGCCACAGGCATTTCTGATAATTGAACGTAATCTTCTGCTTCGTGCTCTAAGTATGACCAAATCTCTTCAGCCGTATGCGGTAAAATTGGGGTCAACAGTTTAGTGATTTTCACCAAAATATCGTAGAATACGGTTTGCATACGACGGCGTTCAAGGCTATTAGCCGCCTCAACGTAAACCACGTCCTTAGCAAAATCAAGGTAGAAAGCAGACAAATCAACCGTCAAGAAGTTAACGACAGATTTATAGATTGTCATAAAATCGTACTCTTCATAAGCCTTATTGATGGTTCCCACAAGCTTATTGAACTTAATGGTCATGTATTTATCAACAGCCCCTAAATCGTCATAAGCAACGGCATCTGTGACTGGATTAAAATCACTTGTATTGGCCAATAAGAAACGAAGGGTATTACGGATTTTACGGTAGATTTCTGATACTTGACCAAGGATCTCCATAGATACACGCACATCGCTATCAGTATCAACTGAAGCTACCCAAAGACGAAGAATGTCAGCACCGTATTGGTTGGCTACATCATCTGGAGAGATGATATTCCCTTTAGACTTGGACATTTTTTCACCCTTACCGTCAAGAACAAATCCTTGAGATAGGATACTCTTATAAGGAGCATGACCATTTACCGCTACAGAAGTAATCAATGATGAGTTGAACCAACCACGATACTGGTCAGACCCTTCAAGGTATAAATCAGCTGGGTAGTTAAGGTTTTCTCTAGCATTCATCACACCGTTCCATGATGATCCGGAATCAAACCAGACATCCATGATATCTGTTTCTTTGGTAAATTCACCATTTGGAGAACCTGGATGAGTAAAGCCTTCTGGAAGGAGAGCTTTGGCATCACGCTGCCACCATACAATAGAACCGTGTTCTTCAAATAAATCAGCAACATGATCGGTAACTTCCTTAGTCATAATAGCTGTGCCATCTTCAGCGTAGAAGATTGGAAGTGGAACACCCCAAGCACGTTGACGTGAAATGACCCAGTCACCACGATCACGAATCATGTTGTAAAGACGAGTTTTTCCCCAGGTTGGGTGGAAGGTTGTTTTCTCAATTTCATCTAGGATTTCTTGACGGAATTTATCAACGGAAGCAAACCATTGAGGTACCGCACGCCAGATGATCGGCTTCTTAGTACGCCAGTCAAATGGGTAGGAGTGGTTGATGACTTCTTTAGCTAGCAATAGGTCACCCAATTTTTCAAGAACAGTCGGTACGACCTTGTCATAGAACTGTCCTTCAAAATCAGGACCAGCTTCAGCTGTCATGACACCGCGATCATCTACTGTTACTGCCACTTCTAAGCCATACTTGATACCGACATTATAGTCATCCTCACCAAATCCTGGAGCCGTATGAACAATTCCAGTACCCGAGTCAGTGGTAACATGATCACCCAAAATCACAAGCTCATCCACTTCCTTGTCCCATGGATGCTCAGTAACAATTAACTCTAATTCCGCACCCTTATGACGTGAGATGACTTCAAAGGAATTCCAACCAAACGTTTCTGCTAAAGCATCAACAAGTGCTTCAGAAACAAGGTATTTACGTTCAGAATTTTCTGGTTTGACAACGACATAATCAAGGTCTGCACCAACTGTCAAACCACGAGACGCTGTAATAGTAAATGGAGTTGTTGTCCAAACAACGATATAAGTATCTGTATCTAAAACACCTTTACCATCTTTGACCTTGTTAGCATAGTACAATGATGTTGAATCAATATCATGATACTCAATTTCAGCTTCTGCCAAGGCAGACTCAGAAGACCATGACCAGTAAACAGGTTTCGCTCCACGGTAGATATAGCCTTTGTCTGCCATAGCACCAAACACGCGAATTTGATCAGCTTCGTATTGAGGATCCAGCGTGATATAAGAATGGTCCCAATCAGCTGATACTCCCAAACGTTTAAAGTCAGCAAGCTGTTTATCAACTTGGGTCAAGGCATATTGGCGACACATTTCAAGGTAATCAACCAAGTCTAATTCTTTACGTTTAACCCCTTGCTTGGCTAACACTTGTTCAATTGGTAAACCATGGGTATCCCATCCTGTCACCAAAGGTGCTAAGAAACCTGACATTGATTTCGCACGCACAATAATGTCTTTTGAAATCTTGTTAAGGGCATGGCCAACATGGATATTACCATTGGCATATGGAGGGCCATCATGCAAGTGGAAAGATGGTTTCCCTGCATTCAATTCTTGACGTTTCTGATAAATAGATGCTTCTTCCCACTCTGCCTGCCACTTAGGCTCTTTGTTGGGAAGACCTGCGCGCATTGGAAAAGCTGTTTTTCCAAGATTCAGTGTATCTTTTAACTTCATACAAAACTCCTTATGTCTTTATAAAATAAAAAGTTTTCATCCTAAAAAAGGACGAAAACTCGTGGTACCACCTTAATTCAGAAAAGACATGATACCTTTGGTTATCAATACTTATACATAAGCACACCAAAAGAAAGCCTTTTCCCTCTTGAGCTGATAAGGGAGCTCACCCCTCCTAGCTTACTCACTTGGTTCAGCTAGAAAGAAAGAAAATGATCATTTTTTGAGTAGGGATGACAGGGCTCCCACCATCCCCTGTTCGCTAAGCATTTGCTCAAAAAATTATGTTTTTCTTAGTCTTCAAAATTTAATTTAAATGTTTGAGTCTCGTTTAAATTCACTTCTGAATCGATAGATGAGCTATCCGTTTCAAAGGTTAGAAACTCTCCTTCACCCAAAGCATTTTCCGCAATTAATACTTCTGATGATTGGGTTTCAAAAAGCATGTCATCCGTCAATAAAGGTGCCTGTCCAGCAATGGTTTCTTCCAACTGACGATTGCTTTCTTCAACACGACGCTGCAATTCAGCCATCTCTTCTGGTGAAAATTGACGAGTTGCATCCACCGCCATCTCATCTTCAATCTGTGGAAGTTCCTCATTTTCTTCCAAAACAGAAGCCACGACCTCTCTAAAGGCAACATCCGAATTTTGAATATAAGATGCCGTTGGTTGTAACAATTCATCCCATTCTGGAGAATTAACCAAAGCTAAATGACTTTCAACAGAAGATAACAGACGCTGATGGAAAACACGTGTTTGACGCTTCAAATCCTCTGTCTCTAAAGCCACACGCTTGGCTTCATCAGCCGCATCACGCAACATTTCTGTTGCTTTTTGCTTAGATTCTTCTAAAAGAAGGCTCGCTTGATTATTAGCATGAGTTAAGAGATTCTCTGCTTCTGTACGAGCAGACGTTTTCACTTTTTCTGCTGTCTCTTGTGCCAAAATAACTGACTGACTCAATGATTCTTTCATCTCATCAAAGTAGGCTAGTTTCTCTTCAAGCATTTTAATTTTAGCATCTTGTTCACGATTTTGTCGAGTTAATGCTTCGTAGTCTCTAACAACGATATCGAGGAACTCATTAACTTCTTCCTCGCTATACCCTCGAAATTTTAATTTAAATGTTTTGTCTTTAATATCAAGTGCTGTAATAGCCATTACAACCTCCTCTATTTCTGTCTAATTTTTTTAACGACTAATTTATACTTTCCTTTTGACGTTATCCCAGCATCATCAACGATACGACATCTACCATATCCTCTTACACTGAGTAAGTCTCCAGGAATTACTGTATCAGTCATTTTTGTCATCATTTTATGGTTTACTTTGACCTTTTGAGACTGAATTAACTTCTGGCTCGCTTGTCTCGATAGCTTGTAAACAGCTGATAAAACCTTATCAACCCGAAGACTTGAAACGAGATAAACTTGCTCTTTCCCTTCTTCAATCCATTCAATCTTTTGGCTAAAAGGAATTGATTCAAGTTTAACGGGAACTTTCGCAATCTTATGCACATTCGCTTCAAAATAAGCAACCATTGATTGTTTTAAAAATAGCTGCGCCTCACTACCATTTACTAAAATATCTCCAAATACAGAGCGTTTAATCCCCAGCTGATTAATAAGCGTTCCCATTATCTGAGAATGTGTCAACTGGTTAAATTTTTTAGCGTATTGGATAGAGAGTAAGCTAATTTCAAAATCATCGACATTTAGGCGATAATAATCTGGAGCAATAATGACTCGATGATACTCCTCGGTAAGAATATCACGACTTGAATAAAATGTCAAAGGGGTTTGTGCCGTTAATTCTTTAACAATTGCTTCTTGTCTAGGATCAAGAAAGTCTGTCAAATACAAACTGTAAGTATTCTCAACAGAAGCAATCATATCTTGAACCTTATCGATAAACGGATACTCACTCACATCATAGTGTTGGTAAAAAGATTTAGATTGTTTTTCCATCAGAACAATAGTAAGTAAGAAATGAACCTAAGAAATAATTGGAGTGCAAAAATAACCGCAACAATCGTAAAATCGATACCACCAAACTGAAGCCTTAGTCGTCTAAATGGAGCCAAAGTAGGTTCCACAATACTAGCAAGGAGTCTTCCTGGCTTGGATAAATAAGCTCCTGGAAACCAAGATAGCAAGGCGTAAATCACCAGGAGTGTCGAATAAATACGTACTAGTCTAACTAATATTATATACAATAAAAACATATTACCGTCGTTTCATATCATAGTCAAAATTCACATCTTGACCAGCGTTTGGAATCGCTATTTCTTCAATATTAACCACTACAAATTGAGGTGTTAATAGATACATAGAAGACCCTACTTTTTGGAGATTTCCCGATAAAACTCGGCTCGCCCCATCAACAAAATCAAGGCATCTACGTGCCTGAGCTTCAAGCATGTATTGAAAATCGATCAAAACACATTCATTACTTGCTAATAAGTCAACAATCTCAGTGGCATCTTCATACTTACGAGGGTATTTCAAAGCAATCGTCGGCTGCACTAATGGTTGTGCATTAGACTCAGCTTGTGAAGGGATTCTTTTCGATTCTTTTCTCTGCTGCATCATTCTAGCTCCACTTTCATGATAGGCCCTATCACGTTGTCCTGAAGTTGTTGGCTGTTGACGATGCAACGAGGCCGGTCTTTGCATTGTGCTAGATTGATTAGCTACTCTTGCAGGTCTATCTTGAGATACTGGCGATGAGCCTCCTGAGACCCTTCTATCTCCCTCTTGTTGAGGAAGAGTGTCCGCTAGCTCTTCAACCTCACTAACGTCATCAGTATCAAAATAAGAAATTACTTTTTCAAATTTATCTTTAAATGCCATAAATCTCTCCTACTGAAAGAAAGCTGTACCAATTCTAACAAATGTCGCACCATGTTGAATCGCCAGTTTGTAATCACCACTCATCCCCATGCTTAACTCTGTCATCGGCATATTCTTTATTTTTTTAGCTCTTATCTCTTCTTTTAATTGGTAAGTTGTCGCAAACAATTCTCCTAGCTCAGACTGACTAGCAGTTAAAGGAGCCATTGTCATTAGACCAACAAGATTAATATTGGGCAATTCTGCCAATTGCACTAGAGCTTCATCAAGCTCCTCCCTCAAAAAACCATGTTTGCTAGCTTCTTCAGATACATTAACTTGTAAAAAGCAGTTAATCACGTGTTCTGCTCGCTTATTGATTTCTTGGGCTAGCTTCACCGAATCCAAGGCATGAAAGTAGTCAACGTAATTAATCACATCTTTTACTTTTCGACGTTGAAGGCTCCCAATCAGATGCCAGGTGACTGGCTTATCAGCCAACTGATGGTATTTGTCCAAAAATTTATCAACGCGATTTTCTCCAATATGGGTAACGCCTTTATCCACAAGTTCCTTGGCTATGTCAGCATCCACGTATTTTGTCACTGCAATAACCGATACAGAATCCTCACGTCCAGCTGCTTGCATTGCCTTATCAACTTGTTGAAAAATCGTCGTTATATTTTTTTCTAAATCCATAACATCACTTAGCGATTTTTAAAGAATGGAGGTGTGTCCAATTCATCGTCAACATCTGCTGTTCCAGAGAATGTTGACATATTCAAACCACCATCAAGTTCACCTTCTGTCGGACGAGCAATATTGTCGCGACGAAGATCCCAATTTCCAAATGCAGACTGTTGAGTGGGTTGGTTAAAATCCGTCTGAGGCGTTCTCTGAGCAGAAGGCATATCGACATTCTGCGCCATGTCAAAGTTCATCTGGCGACGATCAAAGGACGGTGATGCCTCTTCTGGACGTTGTTGGTTAAATTGATTTTGAGATGGCTGTGATGCTGACTGATGATTAAAGGTACGAGGTGTTGCACGCATACCAGTTACTTGTTCGGTACGATCTTGACGAACACCCGTCGCAACTACTGTCACACGAATTTCATCTTTGAGACTATCATCAATAGAAGTACCTAGCCAGATATTAACACCACTACCTGCTGCTTGACCAACAATTTCTGAAGCTTCTTCTGCTTCTGTAAGGGTCATATCAAGACCACCTGTAACGTTAACAATAACGTCCTCAGCGCCATCAATAGTTGTTTCAAGAAGTGGTGAGTAGATAGCTTTACGAGCAGCTTCAACAATACGCTCTTCACCAGATCCAATACCAATCCCCATTAGGGCATTGCCTTTATTAGCCATAACGGTTTTAACATCCGCAAAGTCAAGGTTAATAAGTCCTGGATTTGTAATCAAGTCGGTAATACCTTGAACACCCTGACGCAGAACATTATCCGCTTCACTAAGGGCTTCAAGAAGTGGTGTCTTCTTATCAACAATTTCAAGCAAATTGTTGTTTGAAATGATGAGAAGCGTATCTACTTGCTCACGTAGTTCTTGGATACCTTCGATGGCAAAGTTCCCTCGTTTGTTGCCTTCAAAACCAAACGGACGCGTCACAACCGCAACGGTCAAGGCTCCCAAACTCTTTGCAATACGTGCAATCACTGGTGCTGCACCAGTACCTGAACCACCGCCCATTCCAGCAGTGATAAAGACCATGTCAGCTCCCGTTAGGGCTTCTGTTAGCACTTCTTCACTTTCTTCAGCAGCTTTACGGCCAACCTCAGGTTGTCCTCCCGCACCCAGTCCACGTGTTAACTTGGGACCCAATTGGATAACGGTTTCAGCCTTTGAGGAGCTTAGGGCTTGAATATCCGTATTGGCTGCAATAAATTCTACGCCAGTAAGGCCCTCATCAATCATTCGATTGATGGCGTTGCCACCACCGCCACCGACTCCGATAACTTTGATGATGGCACCTTGCATAGACGCTGTATCAAATGAAAATGACATGTTAATTCCTCACTTTTTAATCAAACATACTACCAAAGAGACCACGAACTTTATCACCAAAATTTTGTTTGGGTTCGTGTGCTTTAGGAGCTTCTTGGAAATTGACTTCTTCGTCAAAATGATTTTCTTCGTTATAGACAGGGACTGTTTGAAAAGTTGACTGTGTCTGAGACATAGTATATCTCTCGTCAATATCAATTGGCTTACGACGAAGGAGCTCTTCGCCGGTCACTGCCGATTGAGCAATAATATCAACCTCCGTCAGAGTACCGACATATTCAACCAAGCCTATAACATTAGCAAACATTGGATTACGGATACCAACTTGATGAGGGACAAATAGTTTGACCTTGGTCCCAAAAACTTCTTGAGCAATGTCAACCACACCGGGCAAGATAGCACCACCACCAACAATGACAATGCCTCCTGGTAATTCTAACAAACGACCACGTTCCAAATCTTGTTTAACACGATCTAGGACATGCTTAATACGCGCTGAGATGATTTCAGCAAGGTATTTTTCGGTGACATCAACAGGAGTATCACTACCAACTACTTCAACTTGTACGCTATCCGTTGCGCTAGCTTCTTTAACATTGGCATTGCCGAAATTAAATTTCAAAGCTTCTGCAATTTGAAGAGAGGTCTTCAAGACTTTTGAAATATCCTTTGTGACATAGTCGCCACCTTCTGGATAAATATTGGTGTATTGGAGTTCTTGGGCTCTCATTGAGGCAACGGTTGTTTGTCCACCGCCCATATCAATAACTGTTGCACCAAACTCACGCTCGCCTTCGTTTAAGACGGATTTTGTCATGGCTAGGGGTGAGATGATAATGTTTTCAACAGAAATACCAGCACGTTCAACGGTTTTGCGAAGATTGTGTAAAATTGTTGTTGGACCTGTATAGAGAAGACCACGCATTTCTAAGCGAATCCCCATCATGCCTCGAGGGTCTCGTATCCCTTGGAAACTATCAACGATAAATTCCTCAGGAATTAAAGAAATCACCTCACGTTCTGGGGTGATGCTTTTTGTTAAGGCAGACTTGACCACACTTTCAACATCTTCATCTTTAATTTCTTTTGATTCACTGGTAACTGGAATCATCCCTTGGGTAGGTTCAATTTGCAGCAGATTTGCTGGAAGACCTACGTTTATTTTTTCAATGGAAATCCCTGATTTTTCTTCTGCTTGTTCAATTGCTAATTTAATTTCTTTTGCTGCTGCGTCAATATCGACAATAATACCATCTTTGACACCTGAACTTTTGATGTTACTAACACCAATCACATTCATTTCGCCATCAATGTATTCTGCAACGAGCACTTTAATCGAGCTAGTACCGATATCTAAGCCCGTAAAAAAGCCGTTTCTTGCCATTACCCAACCTCTCATTCTTTCCATTACTTACTATTCTATACACCACACAAGGGCGGAATTATTCAAAGCATATTATAACATAAAAAAGCACAAAATAAATAGATTTTGTGCTTTTTGTTATAGAAATGTAAACAAGACGACGCGACTTTCAGCCTTCATAAAATGCTTGTCTCTTATTAGCTTTTTCCAGCTTTAAACAGCTAGGAAGATGCTCAATTCCCTGAAGGTTCGGTTGCCTCTGATGAAGCGTTTTGCGTGTCATCACTGCCTGATGTTTCAGCTGTCACGTAAATGCCAACTTCCATGTCAATGACACCGGGCATCATCATTTTTTTGACGACTTGTGAATAATAAGGCAATCGTTCAGTCATCTTTGATAAGGGAACAAGAACCGTATTACCATCATACATTTTTAGCTCCACTAAATCCTTGGTGGATTTAGAAGCTTTGTTTGAAACCGATTGAATCTGTTGCCGAATCGATTTTGGTAATGCTCTCCAAGCTTTCATAAAGGTTGCTACTTCGTTTTGAGTTTTTAAATTAACACTTAAAAACTGCTCTGGTAGTTTTGAGACTAGCTCATCAACCACCTGTCCGTTGGACAAAATCGGATAGTAGCTGTCTTTTTGCAGACGATAAGCTGTGATTTGGTATTCCTTCACCTGAATGGTGAAATGATTAGGAAATTCAAAAGCTACTTGGGCTTTTGCCACCCATGGGTCATCTTGAACCACCTTATTGGCAATACGCTGTCTATTCCAATAAACAGTTGTCAAATAATCATCAGCCTTAATACCAGAAGCTTCCTTGACAGCTTCAGCTGTTGTATGTGACTCACCAGCTACCTCCAAGGTCTTTGACGTGCTCAAAGGGCTAATCATAAAAAGCGAAAAGAGCAAGGTCGCTACTGCCACGAGCAAAACAAGGGTAAATCGTTGCCGATTGGGATTTTTTGGCTTCACCTTTTTAGGCCTTGGTTCTTTCTTTGCTTTCTTTTTTTTGACTTTCTTAGGCTTAGTTTTGGTGACTTTAGCCTCCTTATCAACAGCTGTTTCGTCACCTAAAAATTGGGCTCGTCTTAGCTCCTGCAAGCGTTTTTCAGCCTCTTCTTGCTCAGCCTTATCTTGTTCTTTTTTCTTTAAAAATTCTTGATTTCGTTTTTGCCACTCTGTTAAAACGGGCTCGTCCTTCTCAGAATGAGTGCTTCTTTCCTTATCTTTTGACATCCTTTTACCCTTTTGCCGCCTCAATCGCCTCTATCAAATCAAGGTAGAAAGCTTGTTGAGAAGTCAAATCTTGACTATTTCGCATGGCTTCTTCAAACTGAGAAGACTGAGAAATCAGCTCACTTAGTTTTGTGTTTAGCGCCTCAAAAGTGAGGTCTTTCTCTGATAATTGTAAGGCATAACCTCTTTTTTCAAAGTATGCGGCATTTTCTAGCTGGTCACCTCGACTGGCATCTTTGCCCAAGGGAACAATGACATGTAATTTTTGCAAAGCGACCAATTCAAAAATCGTGTTAGAGCCGCCACGTGTCACGACAACGTCAGCCAACTGCAGTAGTGGTTGATAAAGATCCGTTACATAGTCAACACGATAGAGACCAGCATCTAAGGCATTGAGATTAGCTTCTCCTGTGATATTGATAACATTGTAGCGTTCAGTCAATTCCTCCTGATGCTCTGTGACAAAATCATTGAAAATCTTAGCTCCAGCTGAACCTCCAATAAACAGAATTGTTTTTTTATCAGTGTCAAATCGCTCCTTGATAAAATCAACCAGATGTTCATCTTGGATAGAATAAGGCTTAACCTTGGTGATGGCACCGATATGCTCTGCTTTAGCCAAGTCTTGCTCTGGCTCAAAGGTTGTGTACATCTTTGTCGCAAACTTATAGGCTATTTTATTGGCCAATCCCATGGATAAATCTGATTCATGAACAAATACAGGAACACCGAGACACTTAGCAGCGATAACCGGTGGAACAGAGACGAACCCACCTTTTGAAAAGAGGGCTTGGGGTCTAACCTTGGCAATAATCACCAAGGATTGCAAGATACCAAATCCAACCTTGAACACATCCGCTAGATTTTGCCATGAAAAGTAACGTCTTAGCTTACCAGTAGCAATCGCATGGAAGGTAACAGCTTCCTCTAAACGCTGGATTTCCTTGTACTCAATACCATCTTTATCACCAATATAATGGACATCCCAACCATCTTGAATCAGTTTAGGAATGAGAATCAGATTCAAGGTCACATGTCCAACGGTACCGCCACCTGTTAGTAGAATTGTTCGTTTATGCATGACCTTCACCTTTCAAAGAGGCAACCGTTGTTAAAAACTCATCTCCTCGAACTTCAAAATTTTTATACATATCCCAACTAGCATTTGCCGGACTGAGTAAAATCGTATCCCCAGAAGTCGCCAATTCAAAAGCTTTAACCGTTGCAGCTGCAACATCTTGCGCCTGATAGACAGCCACCCCCGCAGATTCTGCTGTTTTAGCCAGCTTTTCTGCTGTCTCACCTAAAACAACCATGGCTTTCAAACCTTCGATATCTGGTCGTAAATCATCAAAGTCATTTCCTCGGTCTAGGCCACCAGCAATGAGGATTAGTCGGTCATTATCAAAACCTGACAAGGCTTTTTGAGTGGCTAAGATATTCGTCGATTTGGAATCATTAAAAAAGGAAACGCCACCAATCATACCTGCGTCTTGCAAGCGGTGCTTAACACCACCAAATGCGGAAAGGGTCTCATGAATCACCTGGTTGGAAATACCTGATAACTTGGCTACCGCAATCGTCGCCAGAGCATTCTCAATATTATGCTCACCTGGCACACCAATCTCAGAGGCAGCCATGACCACTTCATCTTTGAAATAGAGCTGACCATCTTTAAGATAAGTACCCTCAACAGGCTCCTTTGTGGACACTAAGATAACCTGAGCCTGTGTTTTTAAGGCTAACGATTTAGCCAATGCCTGATTGGCATTAAGAACTAGGAAATCCTCTGATGTCATCTGTTGCTGAATATTCCACTTGGCTGCTACATAATCCTCAAAAGACCCGTGATAGTCTAGGTGGCTTGGCTCTAAATTCGTAATCACTGCAATATGCGGTCTAAAGGATGATACTCCCATCAATTGGAAAGAGGATAACTCCATGATAAGGGTATCATCAGCCTTAGCCTCAAGAACGACTTCTGATGCTGGGTAACCGATATTACCTGCAAGAAGACCATGTTTGCCAGCATGATTAAAGACATCGGCTATCATGGTCGTCGTTGTGGTCTTACCATTAGAACCTGTAATACCAATAATCGGCGCTTCTGAAACTAAACTAGCCAGTTCAATTTCTGTCCAAATAGGAAGCTGTTTCTCAATAGCTTTGGCAACCATAGGATTGGTATAAGGAATGCCTGGATTTTTCACCATCAAGGCAAACTCTTCGTCTAATAACTCCACAGGATGGCTACCACAAATAACCTTAATCCCTTCTTCCAAAAGGGCTTGGGCAGAGGGATTCTCATCAAAGGGCTTGCCGTCATTAACGGTTACAATAGCACCTAACTTAGCTAGCAAGCGGGCTGCAGCTTGACCAGAGCGAGCCAAACCTAGCACGAGGACTTTCTGATTGTTAAAACGTGATATGGTTTTCATAATTATCTTCGAACCGACATCATCATCGTCAATACAACAAGTTAATCACGTCGATTCATTTCTTTCTACATTCGATTCTACTGTCTTATTTTACCTTTTATCAAGGCTTTTTTCAAGGCAACACCTTTTGATACTATCTTACCTTAACCAAAAAACACCCCATTCGTTAGATCTCGTGTCTAACTTTTGGAGTGTCGTTCAAATCGTTAGGTATTTCCTTTTAGCGATGTCGTTTAGACGGCAAGGATTTTGCTGACAAGCGAGTCATATCTCGGATGGCTAGAAAACCGATAACAGCCATAATCATAATGATATAAACTTCTCTTGGAGACTGGATTAATTTCATAAAACTCATGCCAGTCAAAATGAGCAACAAGGCTAGAAAAGCGACTAGTACAATAGAATTGATAGTACTCTTGATCGTCTTGGGAGCCATAAAGAAATAGTAGAGAACAAGGCCAAGTAGGACTAATAAATAAAACATTTCTCCTCCTAACTATTCTGTCACTGCAACGGTTTATTCGGCAGATTTTTTCTTTTTGTTAGCCTTATCCCGCGCTGCTTTATTAAGAATTTGCTTACGAAGACGGATGGACTGAGGGGTCACTTCCATATACTCATCATAATCTAAGAATTCAATGGATTCTTCAAGCGTCAGGATACGTGGGGTTTTAATCACAGAAGTCTGGTCTTTGGTAGCTGAGCGCACATTTGTCATTTGTTTTGCAGTGGTGATGTTAACACCAAGGTCATTTTCACGTGCATTTTCACCGATAATCATCCCTTCATACACTTCAGTTCCTGGATTGACGAAGATCGTACCGCGCTCTTCAATCCGCATGATTGAGTAGGTAGTTGCCTTACCATTATCAATCGAAACAAGGGCACCGCGGTGACGTCCACCAATTTCACCTGGAATAAGAGGGAGGTATTGGTCAAAGGTGTGGTTCATGATACCATAACCACGTGTCATGGATAAGAATTCCGTTGAAAATCCAATCAAACCACGTGCTGGAATCAAGAAAATCAAGCGTGTCTGACCATTACCAACCATGGTCATATCAAGCATATCTCCCTTACGCTCCGAGAGGGCTTGAATGATAGCACCCTGGTACTCTTCAGGAGTGTCAATTTGAACACGCTCAAACGGTTCACATTTGACACCATCAATTTCTTTGATGATAACTTCAGGTTTTGATACTTGCAGCTCATAACCTTCACGACGCATGGTTTCAATAAGGATGGATAAATGAAGTTCACCACGTCCTGAAACAATCCATTTATCAGGTGAATCTGTCGCCTCAACACGAAGCGATACGTCTGTCTGGAGCTCTGCTAAAAGGCGCTCTTCAACCTTGCGTGATGTGACGTGCTTGCCTTCACGACCTGCAAAGGGTGAATTATTGGCTAAGAAGGTCATCTGAAGCGTTGGCTCATCAATTCGAAGGACTGGTAGTGGTTCGATAGCATCTTGTGGCGTCACTGTTTCCCCAACAAAGATATCTTCCATACCAGAAACCGCAATCAAATCACCTGCCTTAGCTTCTTGAATCTCACGGCGCTCAAGACCAAAGAAACCAAAGAGCTTGGTTACTCGGAAGTTTTTGGTTGAGCCATCCAATTTTGAAAGGGTAACTTGGTCACCCACTTTAACCGTTCCACGAAAGACACGTCCAATACCAATACGGCCGACAAAGTCATTGTAATCAAGAAGAGAAACTTGGAACTGAAGCGGCTCATCTGAGTTATCCACTGGAGCTGGGATATGCTCAATAATCGTATCAAAAATTGGCGCCATTGAAGCTTCTTGGTCAGCAGGATCATCCGATAATGATGACGTCCCATTGATGGCTGAAGCATAGACGACTGGGAAATCGAGCTGATCATCATCAGCACCGAGCTCAATGAACAGTTCAAGAACCTCATCAACAACTTCTGCTGGTCGAGCTGATGGTTTGTCGATTTTATTCACAACAACAATTGGCGTTAGGTTTTGCTCAAGGGCTTTCTTCAATACAAAACGGGTCTGAGGCATGGTTCCCTCGTAAGCATCAACCACCAGCACAACACCATCGACCATTTTCATGATACGTTCTACTTCACCACCGAAGTCGGCGTGTCCTGGGGTATCCATGATATTGATGCGAGTGTCGTTATATGCAACTGCTGTGTTTTTAGCAAGGATAGTGATACCACGTTCTTTTTCAAGATCATTTGAATCCATTGCACGCTCTTCGAGCTCTTTACGTGCATCAAGCGTGTGGGATTGTTTTAGCAGCTCATCAACAAGCGTTGTTTTTCCGTGGTCAACGTGGGCAATGATGGCAACGTTACGGATATCAGTTCTTAAATTTGTCATGTTTTCCTCTATGATATATGTTTTGTTAACTGTACAAGTATAACACTCCTGGCACGAAAGTCAACGAAAAGCCCCGAAACAAGGTAGAATAAACGTTTTCAATCACTCTAATGAGCCTTTTTCATATTTTTTAGCAAAATCCAAAAGCCCTGCAGGCTCTCTTGACCTACAGGGGCAACTTGATGATTACAAGATGTGTTTAAAGGTTTTGCGAACGTCTTCTGGCCAAACACTAGATTGTACTTCACCGATATGCTGTTTACGAAGTAAAAACATCGCTAAACGGGACTGTCCAATGCCTCCACCAATGGTTAGTGGAAACTCACCATTTAAAAGCGACTTATGCCAGTCGTATTCCAAGCGATCTTCATCACCAGTAAGCGCTACTTGCTTTTTAAGCGCTTCTTGATCTACACGAATGCCCATCGAAGATATTTCAAAGGCTGATTGTAGCTGATCGTTCCAAACTAAGATGTCGCCATTTAAACCTTTATATTCGCCTTCAGAGACTGTTGTCCAGTCATCGTAATCCGGTGCCCGCCCATCATGTGGTTGACCATCACTAAGCTCCCCACCGATACCAATCAAAAAGACAGCACCATGTTTTTTGGTAATCGCATTTTCACGCTCTTTGGATGTTAATAATGGGTATTCTTTAACCAAATCTTCGGAATGAACAAAAGTAATCTTTTTAGGCAATACAGACTCAATATCGTAACGTGCTTCTACTGCCAATTCTGTTAGTCGAATAGCCTTGTAAAGCTGTTCAACGGTCTCTTTAAGATAAGCTAAATTTCGCTTGCCACTTGGAATAACCTTTTCCCAATCCCACTGATCAACAAATACCGAGTGCGTTGGATCAAGAGAGTCCTCATCTGGGCGCAAGGCTTTCATGTGAACAAAAAGTCCTTCGCCTTCGCCAAAGTTAAAACGTGCCAAAGTGTGGCGTTTCCATTTGGCAAGTGAGTGAACCACTTCGTAGTCATCATCTGGGATTAACTTGACATTAACACGGACCGCATTTTCAACACCAGATAAATTATCCTGCATGCCATCTCCGACACGACTTAAAATCGGCCCCTGAACCTCAACAATATCTAGTTTGTCTTTAAGGTACTGGGTGAAAGTATTTTTAACAAAAGAAATCTCTTCTTGTTGATGAATGAAACTTTTTTGCATACAATTCCCCTTACTTTTATAATAGTGGAACTATTTTACTACTTTTTTTTTGAAATAGCATCACTTTTTTGACAAAAATTCAAAATATTGTCACTTATTTGCCATCTACTTCTTGGTACTCCTCTCTTTTCTTAGCATTGATTACTGAGAATATTAGCTTAAGGAAGGTAAAAATCTGATATGGGGATAACATTGACTTGCCGGAGATGCTTACTGACTCTTTCTAGGCAAAATCAAAACCACCAGTGTGAACTGGTGGTCTCAGGCTAGTTTTTTCACTTTTTAAAGATAACTCTTTTCTACAATTAATAACCGTTAAGCTCACTAACTGTCACCATCTCATAACCTTGTGATTTCAAATAATCCAAAACAGACGGCAAGGCATCAACGGTGCTCTGGTGAATATCATGCATCAAGATAATACCTCCAGGCGTTAATTGGGCCTTCACATTTTGCATAATAGCAGCTGTTGAATGGTTTTGCCAATCCAAGGTATCAACGGTCCACATGATTTCTTGCATGCCGGCAGCTGCTTGAACAGTGGCATTGGTAGAACCGTAAGGTGGGCGCATCAGTTTTGGTGTCTTGTGGATAGCTTTCTCAATCGCTTCGTTGGTTAAGGTAATTTCTTGTTTGACACCCTGAGCTGATAGACCAGCTAGATTAGGGTGAGACCAAGTGTGATTCCCAATCTCGTTGCCTTGAGCCACTATTTTTTGTAACAAAGCTTCTTGGCCTGCAATCTTTTGACCAATCATAAAGAAGGTTGCCTTAGCACCATACTGTTTTAGGATTGCCAAGACCTGCGGCGTTGTTGCTGGATTTGGACCATCATCAAACGTTAAAGCGACCCGTTTAAGATGTTCCCTATGTTTAGCCAAATAGTCTTGATAACTGGCTAAATCATCACCTTGTAAATAATTGGAGTCAACGGCATCTAAAAATGAACTGAGAGGCAAACTCTCACTATCACTCAAGCGCAACTGCCCCTTGTAATAGCTAAATGGAATCGTCTTCCAGTCATCGCCTTCAAAAGGTTTTAACAATTGATTCTTCTTCTCATCCGACCGAGACGATTGATTAACCTGTGCTTCAAGCGTTTTACGAAAGGCTTCTTTATCCCGAATGAAGTCATTTAAAGTAAACGGTTCCTTATAAGCTTCATCTTTAAAATAAAGGGTGTCTAAGGTCTGCGTTTTTTGCTTCTTAATATTAAACCCTTTAATCGAATAGCTGGCTTTCTCTAAATCAAGAGCCGAAATAGCTTTCAAATCGGATGTTACCTTTTTAGGATATAAAAGATGAAGACAGGTGACTTCTTGGTTGTCATATTGTCCGATTTGATTTTTCTTGGGCATCAGCGCCTTGAGCCTATCTTCGGTATAACTTCCCTTGCCGCCAGTATTAAAATAAATCCAAGAATCTTTCTTAGACCAAGCTTCTTCCCCATTTGTAATTGGCACTTCCTGATTCACTTTTTGTTGAAACTGTTCCACAAAAGCCACGACTTTTTCTTGCCTTTTATGAAGGTAAAGAGGCTTTCCCAAAAACCAAACCAGTGAAAATCCTGCCACTAAAATGGCCAGTGCCAATAGTATTTTTTTCATCCTCAAAACTCCTTGTTCTAGTTTTCTATTATAACGAGAATCATTAAAAGAGGCAAGAAAAATTCAATCCCATTCAAACAGTCGTTCTAATGATTAGAACGACTGAAGGACTTATTTGATGTCAAATACGACTGATTTCACTGTTGTCATTGCTTCAATAGAGTATTTAACCCCTTGTGTACCAGCACCAGATTTTTTGGCCCCCAAGAATGGGAAATTATCTGTACCACGTTGGGTTTTATTATTGATATGAACCGTACCAACTTCAAGTTTTTCTGCAATCCCAAAAGCAAGTGGAAAATCGTTGGTAAAGACAGATGCTTGAAGACCGTATTCAGATGCGTTAGAAATCTTGATAGCTTCTTCTACAGATGACACGCGGATAACCGGAAGAACAGGTCCAAATGGCTCTTCCCAAGCGAGTCTCATATCAGTAGTCACATGATCGAACAAGGTTGGCCAGATGAGTTTACCCTCACGTTTGTATGGTGTAAGCTCTGTCGCCCCCTTTTCTTGAGCATCCTTGACAAGTCCTTCGATGAAGTCAGCAGAATTATCATCAATAACTGGAGTGATATCTGCATTATCTTCTGGCATACCAACAGACAGTTTTTCAACCTGTTCTTTAATTAAGGAAACCAATTTATCGGCTACCGTATCCATCACAAGAACACGTTTAACAGCTGTACAACGTTGACCTGAGTAGCTTAAGCCACCTGCTACAATATCTTTAGCAGCCTTTTCAAGATCGGCATCTTCAAGAACAATCGCTGAGTCTTTTCCACCAAGCTCTAGCATGATTGGACGCATACCAGCCATCTTACCAATTCGCTCACCAACTGGGGTTGAACCGGTAAAGTTAATAAAGTTAACAGCCTCGTGTTCCACAATATAATCACCAATTACGGAACCACGACCCGTGATGGTGTTGAAAACACCAGCAGGCAAACCAGCCTCAGCAAAGACTTCTGCTAAAAGAAGTCCTGAAATAGAACCTTGCGTCGGTGGTTTAAAGGCAACAACATTTCCCGCAATTAAGGCTGGAGCAATCTTTGAACCAGCTAGATTGACTGGGTAGTTAAATGGTGAAATCGCCAAAACTAAGCCAACTGGCTCACGGCGTACAACAGCAATTTTTTGCTTGCTAGCAGCTTCAAAGCTACCACCTTCAAGCACTTCACCTTGTAAACGAACGCCTTCTTCTGCTGCATATCGAACGATGTCAGCCGTACGGATAACTTCACTAATAGACGCTTTTAAGCCTTTTGCGACTTCTTTTGACAGTACCGCACCAATTTTTTCAGCATCACGAACCAGAATGTCTGCTGCTTTGTGCAGATAGTTGGCACGTTCCACGTAAGAAAGGGCGCGCCAAGCTGGAAGAGCTGCCTTCGCAGAGGCGTAAACGGCATCCACTTCCTCTTTACTCATGGCAGGAACTGTTCCCAGCTCCTCACCGTCAGCAGGAGCGTAGATGGCAATCTCATTATCGGAGAGTTTCCATTCTCCATTAACATAATTTTTATATTGTTTCGGCAAACTCTTGCCTCCTTTACATTATTATGACTTCTATTCTAGCACTTTATTTAAGGATTTCAATTATTTAATGCGTTAATTGTCAGAATTTTCTTGTTTTTAAACAAAACCTTTCCGATAAACTAAAAAGAGGTCTCCCTCTTCTTAGTTTATGACTTATAAGTATTCTTTTTGGAGTTCAAGAACTTCTTCAGCCGTTGAACACTCTGTTAAGGCACGGTTGGCATATTCTTCCATCTTAGCCGAATCGAGTGTCTTCATCAAGCTACGTGTACGGAGCACTGATGTCGCTGACATTGAAAACTCATCGAGTCCCATTCCAACAAGAAGTGGTACAGCTTGTTGATCACCAGCCATTTCACCACACATACCTGCCCATTTTCCTTCAGCGTGCGCTGCTTTGATAACATTGTTAATCAAACGAAGGATTGATGGGTTGTATGGTTGATAAAGGTAAGACACCTGCTCGTTCATACGATCGGCAGCCATCGTGTACTGGATTAAATCGTTTGTCCCAATAGAGAAGAAATCAACCTCTTTAGCAAATTGATCCGCCAGCATAGCAGCTGCTGGAATCTCAATCATAATGCCCACTTGGATATCATCTGCTACTGCAACACCTTCAGCCAACAAGTTCGCTTTTTCTTCTTCAAATACCGCTTTGGCAGCACGGAATTCCTTGATGAGTGCTACCATTGGGAACATGATGCGCAATTGACCATGGACAGAAGCACGAAGAAGGGCACGGATTTGTGTGCGGAACATGGCATCTCCTGTTTCAGAAATAGAGATACGCAAAGCACGGAAGCCAAGGAAAGGATTCATTTCCTTTGGTAGGTCAAAGTAAGGGAGTTCTTTATCACCACCAATATCCATGGTACGAACCACAACCGGCTTACCATTCATACCTTCAAGTACCGCTTTGTAAGCTTCGTATTGCTCGTCTTCTGTTGGAAAATCTTGAGAATCCATGTACAAGAACTCTGTGCGGTAAAGACCAACAGCTTCAGCACCATTATCGTTAACACCCTCAACGTCCTTAGGGGTACCGATGTTAGCTGCTAATTCAAAATGTTTGCCATCAGCCGTAACGGTTTTCGCATCTTTAAGCAAGGCCCATTCTGCTTTTTGTTTCGCATATGCTTCGCCAGCTGCTTTAAAGGCTGCAATTTCTTCTTGGCTTGGGTTGATAATCACTTCACCAGTAATACCATTAACTGCTAAAACATCACCATCTTTGACGAGTTCAGTAATATTGTTGGTACCAAGAACAGCTGCGATTTCAAGGGTACGTGCCATGATTGCTGAGTGGCTGGTACGTCCACCAATGTTAGTCACAAAGGCTTTAACAAAGTTTTTATCAAGCTGTGCTGTGTCTGAAGGGGTCAAATCGTGCGCAATCACGATAGATTCCTCGCTGATTGTTGCAGGATTTGGTAGTTTAACTCCCAAGAGATGCGCTAAGACACGCTTTGCAACGTCACGAATATCAGCTGCGCGTTCCTGCATGTATGGGTTGTCTTCCATGCCTTCAAAAAGTGTCACAAACATATCTGTCACTTCTTTAAGACCAGCTTCAGCATTCACTTGTTTTGCACGAATGGTTTCTTTGATTTGACCAATCATCTCTGGGTCTGCAAGAACCATTAAGTGAGCATCAAAAACAGATGCAGCTTCTTCACCAAGCGTACCTACTGCCTTATCACGAATAATAGAAAGCTCGTCCTTAGATGCCGCTAGAGCTGCATCCAGACGAGCTTCTTCTACATCTGTGTCTGATACTGACACAGTTTCAAATGATAAATCCGGCTGAACTAATAGGTATGCTTTAGCAACAGCAACACCGTCAGATGCTGCAATTCCTTTAAGCATTTTAGTCATTTTTATGCCAATCCTTCTTTAGTCATTGTTTCTTCGATTGCTGCAAGAGCGTCGTCTGCATCTGCACCTTCTGCAGAGATAGTCACGTCTGCACCTTGACCGACACCAAGACTCATCACACCCATGATTGATTTAAGGTTAACTGCTTTACCTTTGTAGTCAAGAGTGATGTCTGAAGCAAACTTGCTAGCTGTTTGAACAAGTAATGTTGCTGGACGAGCATGAATACCTGTTTCTGCTACAATATGAAAATCTTTAGAAGCCATGATGGTTCTCCTTCTTCCTCTTTTTAATATTTTGAGTCATTCATGATAACCCTTACAATTTTTAATTATAACACACGACAAAATTTTTTTCAAGATTTTAGAGACCTTATTGAAAAATTTACAAAATCCTTTTTCATATCTGGCACACTTCCCCAAAAAATGTCACTTCCTAATGTCCCTATCTCTATTTTGCTAACAAAATAGCTCTAATAACTTCTCTAGATAAGGAAAAATAACGCTAGGCAATTGATTTTTATCAATCTCCCAAAAACACAATATATAGGGTTTTATTGACTGATGTCACCCATATTTTGTGTTTTCCAAATAAATATCTATTGCTTTTTATCCTAATTTTGGGTATGCTATTCAAGTAACTCAGTAAAGGAGAATGTTTATGAGTAAAATTACGATTTTTTCAAAAAATAACTGCATGCAGTGTAACATGACAAAGAAATTCTTAGAAAAAGAAGGGGCTAGTTTCCAAGAAATCAATATTGATGAACACCCCGAATACATCGAACATGTTAAAAGTTTGGGATTCTCAGCTGCTCCTGTTATCCAAGCAGGCGATACTGTCTTTTCTGGATTCCAACCCTCAAAACTTAAAGAAATCGTTTAACTGAATAAGGGGAATGCATTGAACGTCGTTTTTCATACCCTAACGGGACAGACTGCTCGCTTCATTCAAAAGCTCGGCATTACCTCTGATGACTGTTTAGAACTCTCGCCGGTCGGTCACACCCCTCGATGTTCAAAACCGTTTGTCCTTATTATTCCAACCTACAACGAAGCTTTTGACTTTGTTGAGGATTTTTTAATTGAAAATGCTAAACATTGCCATGGTATCATCGGTATCGGCAATCGTAATTTTGGCACTGATTTCTGCCGAGAAGCTAAAGAATTATCCTTAAAATACCAATTACCACTACTCTACGAACTAGAATTTAGTGGCACTTCCGAAGACATTAACAGAGTAAAAGGAATCTTATCACATGAGTCTTAAAGATTTAGGAAATATTACCTACTTTCGTTTGAATAATGAAATCAATCGTCCTGTCAATGGACAAATTCCTTTGCATAAGGACAAAGAAGCTTTAGCAGCATTCTTTGCTGAAAATGTGGAACCAAACATGATGCCCTTTGCATCTATTAGTGAGAAAATCAACTACTTGATTGACAATGATTACATCGAAACAGGCTTCATCCAAAAATACAGCCCATCATTTATCGAGACCTTAGCGGAAGAGTTAAAAAATGAACAGTTTCGCTTCAAGTCATTTATGGCTGCTTATAAATTCCACCAGCAATATGCTCTCAAAACCAATGATGGCGAAGCCTACCTCGAAAGCATGGAAGATCGTGTCTTGTTCAATGCCCTTTATTTTGCTGATGGTAATGAAACATTAGCACGTGACCTGGCTAAAGAAATGATTAATCAGCGTTACCAGCCAGCCACACCTTCCTTCCTCAATGCTGGTCGTAGTCGGCGTGGAGAATTGGTTTCTTGTTTCCTCATTCAAGTGACCGATGACATGAATTCCATCGGACGCTCTATTAATTCCGCTCTTCAACTATCTCGTATTGGTGGTGGAGTCGGTATCTCTCTTTCTAATTTGCGGGAAGCAGGATCACCTATCAAAGGATTTGCAGGAGCTGCTTCTGGTGTCGTTCCGGTCATGAAGCTCTTTGAAGATAGCTTCTCCTACTCCAACCAACTTGGGCAACGCCAAGGAGCCGGTGTTGTTTACCTCAATGTTTTTCACCCAGATATCATCGCCTTTCTCTCCACTAAAAAAGAAAATGCTGATGAAAAAGTTCGGGTCAAAACCTTGTCACTTGGTGTTGTCGTCCCTGATAAATTTTACGAATTGGCTCGCAACAATGAGGATATGTATCTTTTCAGCCCTTATAGTGTTGAAAAAGAGTACGGTATTCCCTTTAACTACATCGACATCACCGAAAAATACGATGAATTAGTGGCTAATCCAAAGATTACCAAAACTAAAATCAAAGCTCGCGACTTAGAGACAGAAATTTCTAAATTACAGCAAGAATCAGGTTACCCTTACATTGTCAACGTTGATACTGCTAATCGCTCCAATCCCATTGACGGGAAGATTATCATGTCTAACTTGTGTTCTGAAATCCTTCAGGTTCAAAAACCAAGTCTCATCGACGACGGTCAAAACTATCTCACCATGGGAACAGATATCTCATGTAACTTGGGGTCAACCAACGTTGTAAACATGATGACCTCTCCAGATTTTGGGCACTCGATCAAAGTCATGACAAGAGCGTTGACCTTTGTGACCGATTCATCAAGCATCGATGCTGTACCATCCATCAAAAACGGTAATGACCAAGCACATACATTTGGACTTGGTGCCATGGGATTACACTCCTACTTAGCTCAACAGCATATTGAATACGGCAGCCCAGAGTCAATCGAGTTCACTGATATCTACTTCATGCTGCTCAACTACTGGACGCTTGTGGCATCAAATGAGATTGCTCGTGAGCGTCAGACAACTTTCGTTGGTTTTGAAAACTCTAAATACGCTGATGGAAGTTACTTTGACAAATATGTTTCTGGTCAATTTGTGCCAAAATCTGACCTCGTTAAAGAACTCTTTAAAGGTCATTTCATTCCTCAAGCTGAGGATTGGGAAGCGCTTCGTCAGGCTGTTATGGCTGATGGGCTTTACCACCAAAACCGTTTGGCTGTTGCACCTAACGGTTCCATCTCTTACATTAACGATGTTTCTGCTTCCATTCATCCTATCACACAACGCATAGAGGAACGCCAAGAAAAGAAAATCGGAAAAATTTATTACCCTGCTGCTGGTTTATCCACAGACACCATTCCTTATTACACCTCCGCTTACGACATGGACATGCGTAAAGTCATTGATGTCTATGCCGCAGCAACACAGCACGTTGATCAGGGCTTGTCGCTAACGCTCTTCATGCGTAGTGAAATTCCAACAGGTCTCTACGAATGGAAGGGCGACAATCTCAAACAGACCACACGAGATTTGTCTATTTTACGCAACTATGCTTTCAACAAGGGCATCAAATCCATCTACTACATCCGTACTTATACCGATGATGGTGATGAAGTCGGAGCTAACCAATGCGAAAGCTGTGTGATTTAGGACAACTAAAACTACTATTTAACACCACCGTCGGACCATCATTTCGTTAAAGCTTAATAGAATAAAATGATAGCGTTCGACAAAAACTGACCTCGATAACAAATAGACAATGCTGGTGTTAGATGCCCTTTAAAAAATCTCATCACATATTCCCTACTAACTATTGGAGAAAACCATGACAACATACTATTCAGCCATCAACTGGAACGAAATCGAAGACATCATTGATAAATCCACTTGGGAAAAACTGACCGAACAATTTTGGCTTGATACACGTATCCCCTTGTCCAATGACCTCGATGATTGGCGTAAACTCTCTGCTGCCGAAAAAGACCTCGTCGGTAAAGTCTTTGGTGGCCTGACCCTACTTGATACCCTACAGTCTGAAACAGGAGTCGAAGCGATTCGTGCAGATGTCCGTACACCGCATGAAGAAGCTGTTTTAAATAACATCCAATTTATGGAATCTGTTCATGCCAAATCTTACTCATCAATCTTCTCAACCTTAAATACCAAAAAGGAAATCGAAGACATCTTCGAGTGGACAAATACCAATCCCTACCTCCAAAAAAAGGCCAAGATTATCAACGACATCTACGCAAACGGTGATGCCCTACAAAAGAAAGTGGCCTCAACTTTCCTTGAAACCTTCCTTTTTTACTCTGGCTTTTTCACCCCCCTCTACTATCTCGGTAACAATAAACTTGCCAATGTCGCCGAAATCATTAAATTGATTATCCGTGACGAATCCGTTCATGGCACTTACATCGGCTATAAATTCCAGCTAGGCTTTAACGAATTGCCAACAGATAAACAAGAAGTTTTTAGAGAGTGGATGTACGACTTGTTGTACGAACTCTATGAAAATGAAGAAGGTTATACGCATACCCTTTACGATGCTGTGGGATGGACTGAGGAAGTTATGACTTTCTTACGTTACAACGCCAATAAGGCACTAATGAACTTAGGTCAAGACCCGCTTTTCCCAGATACCGCTAATGACGTTAACCCTATCGTCATGAATGGTATTTCAACAGGAACCTCTAACCATGATTTCTTCAGCCAAGTCGGTAACGGTTATCTCCTTGGTAGCGTTGAAGCTATGCAAGACGATGACTATACGATGGGGATGTAATACCAAAGCGTCTGAGACAACCGCTTTCTCAGACGCTTTATTTTCTGGTTATAACGCTAGTGGAATAAAAAAAACGTTACGGTGTGGATTTGTAACAATTTCGTTGATGTTATGCTGAAGAGAGGCCGTGCAGTCGCTATGAGGTTATATTGAATCGGGAAATAATTTCCAATGACGTAAGGGTTGAATGACTAACTTTCAGGAGATTCAGACTATTGTGATTAACCAAGACCATCTGTGGACCAAGAGGTTATCGCTCTAGCGTCAGAGCTTGGAATCCAGATAATAACGGTAGTATTTCCCTTACCAATCTACCTATGGCGCACAAAATAAAATGTGAATCGGTTACACTAAACTAGACAGAATTTGTAAAGTGCTCTACACTAAGACTGAGAAATGGAGAAGCCTATGTCTAGAAAAGCACGTCGTCACTTCACGGATGATTTCAAACAACAAATCGTTGATTTACATGATGCAGAGGAAGAAACGTAGCGAGATTATCAAAAACTATGATTTAACTTCTTCAACCTTCGATAAGTGGGTGAAACAATCCAAAACAACTGGCTCATTTAAAACGGTGGATAAGCTGACAGCTGACAGTGGCATCTTCA
Source organism: Streptococcus suis (assembly GCA_029593465.1). Lineage (GTDB taxonomy): Bacteria > Bacillota > Bacilli > Lactobacillales > Streptococcaceae > Streptococcus > Streptococcus suis_AH. The sequence continues at coordinate 114,801 of JAKTNK010000002.1, read as the reverse complement.
ACACAGACGCTTTCCCATGGAAAGGAAAGCGCAAACCAAATGGTAAGACCGAAAAAACGTGGCAAACAAGCTTTTCGTAGAGACCTTCGTGAACAATCTGACATCTATCCAGATTTTGACACAGAATTTGGGCATCTTGAAGGGGATACCATCGTTGAAAGAAACATAAGAGTGCTGTCATTACACTAGTTGAGAGACTATCGAAAGCGATTATCACTCTGCAGACTAATGGTCGAAAAGCTAGTGATATTGAGGATTCAATAAGTCGGTGGATGTCGTAGATACCAAGGCACCTCTTCTAGTCTATAACGTTTGATTGCAGGAAAGAATTCTCAAATTGGAAGTCTCTCTAAAAATACGACATTGATATTTTCTTTGCGGTTCCAGGCTGTCCAGGTCAATGTGATCTGAATGAACAGTCTAACGGTCTTTTGAGAAGACATGGACTTCCTAAGAAAATGGATTTTAAGACGCTCTCTCAAAACGTTTTATCGGCTATAGCTGATAAAAGACATAGAATACCTAGAAAATCCCTAAATTATCAAACACCCTATCGCGTTTTTCTGAGTAATATTACTGGTCTAACTTAATTTTGACAATTGGGGAAATTAAATCCGTAAACCTTAACAGTCTAGAAAGCTAGCCTAAACATGCTATAATAAAAACACCTCTATTCGAAAGGAATGCTTATGATTATTAAGGAATTTTGTGCTGAAAATTTAACAGACCTCCATATCCTCACTAGCCCTGACATCACAAGAGTTGAGCTCTGCGATAACCTTTCTGTCGGTGGAACGACCCCCTCTTACGGCGTTATTAAAGAAGCCAATCGCTATTTACACGAAAAGCAAATCACAACTGCTGTGATGATTCGTCCACGTGGAGGCAACTTTGTCTATAACGATTTGGAACTACGCGCTATGGAAGAGGACATTTTACAAGCTGTTGAATTGGAATCCGATAGCTTAGTTTTAGGACTCTTGACTAAGGATAACCAACTGGACCACCAAGGAATTGAGCAACTACTGCCTGCAACACAAGGTTTGCCTTTAGTCTTTCATATGGCCTTTGACCAAATTCCTCCAGCTGACCAATTCAAAGCTATGGATGACTTGATTGCGTACGGTTTTACCCGTATCCTAACGCATGGCAACCCTGACGGCAACTCTGATATCAGGGATAATATTTCCCACCTCAAATCCCTTATCGATTACGCTGCTGGTCGCATTGACATTCTTATCGGTGGCGGAGTAACTAAAGATAACTATCTGGAACTTTGCCAACTCTCCGGTGCCAAACACGTCCACGGAACCAAACTCATCTAACAAGGATTACTTGTGCCTCTCATCACTCAAAGCTTACCATTCGTTAAACATCAATCCTCACAATGAGTAATCTACTATCAAGCAAGCTAACGATTATAATCAAAAAAGCCACCCTAAAGATTAGAGTGGTTTTTCTGTAATAGTTAGCTAAAACTAAGGGTTTCTAGTCCTTCAACGATTGTCATGATAGTCTTGATACAAAACCTGACGAGTTAAGCCCCGTTCTTTCGCTACCGTCTTAATAGCATGATTGGGCTTGCTGCCCAAGGCAATCATCGCTTTCACTTCTTCGATGGGTGATAACAATGGTCCTTGCGACTCTAAGGCACTCCCGTCATTGCCTGCAACGATAAGCAGACACTCTCCTTTGAGTGGTGTCTCAGAGAGATAGTCTAAGAGTTCGCTAATCCTTCCACGTTGATACTCCTCATAGCGTTTCGTCAATTCTCGAACCAAAACCACTTGCCGATCCCCGTAAACTTCTAACAAGTTGGTTAGCGTTGCCACAACACGGTGAGGCGATTCGTAAAAGATCTGCGTTTCAGGATAAGTCACTTTTTCCTGCAAAAAGGCTTTTTGCTGCCCTACTTTTCGCGGTAAAAAACCGTAAAAGACATGAGGCTGAGGCGCTAGGCCACTGGCGATTAAGCCAGTAATCCCTGCCGAGGCTCCTGGTAACGCCACAACGGTAATCTCCTCAGCAAGTGCTGCTTTGACCAAATCATGACCCGGATCTGAAATAGACGGCATGCCGGCATCCGAAACCTGGGCTAATGATTTTCCCTCTTTTAGCATAGCTAACAAACTCGGAATTTTATCAAAAGCATTGTGTTCATGAAAACTAATCTGACGCGTTTCAATGTCAAAATGCTTTAGCAGCAAACCCGTCTTACGCGTGTCCTCAGCACAAATCGCATCTACATCCTTTAGAGTATTCACCGCACGAAAGGTCATATCAGAGAGATTACCAATGGGCGTCGGTACCAAGAAAAGGGTACCGTAGGGGCTCTGAGTGGTAAAACTTTTTTGAACCTGCATGATTACTCCCTATAAAGCAATTCTAAACAAAACATACACGACTCATCGTTCCCACGTCGTTGACCATAAAAGTTGGTACAAATATGAAATCCATCTTCATATATCGTATCCAAATGCTGTTGGACTTGATGCTGGTTTTTATCAGAATCCGTCTGACTAACCTGCGATAAACGCTCTCTTAATTTGTTATTTTCCAACCGCAACTGTGTGTTTTCTTCTACCAAATCTTGAACTTGCTTTTTGATGGCTTCAGTCTCAGCTAAGGTAAGCATGAGATTCTGTGAAAAACCATCAAATACATCGAACAATTCTTTCTTAGCCACCAAAGCTACCTCCTCAAAACCTCTACTACTATCCTTTTAACACCATGTATTCCAGAGCATTCTGAAAACTAACATTTGACTGCCACATACTTCTAGCTAGGCTCAACTTATCTAAATACAGCCTTGCCTTAGCGTCTTGTAAGTCACGACCAAGAAGCGATACCATCGCTTGAAAAGCCAAAGCTTGAGAATCCTTGTCGCTGATTTGTGACGCTAGACGGCTAACCTCCAAATAAGCCTTAACTTTATCGGACAGCAAGAACCGCACAAAACGCTCTATCAGACTAAGGGATTGTAAAACCTTTGGATTCTGCGCCAGCTCTTTCGCCTGCTCACTAGAAGAAGCGATATCCGCCAAAAGCAGGGCCTGGCTTTTAAAAATGCCCATTTGCTCCAAGTCCGATACCAGAACAGCCGTCTGTTTGGGAAAATCAAATTGCTGGCAACGGCTTTTGATGGTGGGCAAAAGATGATTCGCATCCTCGACGAGTAAGATAATATATATCTGACTCTGCGGCTCTTCCATGACTTTCAGCAAGCTATTTGCCGCATTGACATGCATTTTATCAGCATCACGAATCATAACGACTTGCGCAGTGCCTTCATAACTAGAGCTTGAAAAACGGCTTAAAAGAGAGCGAACCTCATCTGTTTTGATAAATCCATTTGTCGGCTCTAGAATAGCCAAGTCTGCAAAATCATTTTCAACGATTAAGCGACAGGGCCGACACTGTCCACAAGGATCATGGGTATCTGGATGCTCACAAAACTGAGCCTGTGTTAACCAAAGCGCCATCTCCCACGCAGCAAAGCCTCCCGAAAAGAGGTAGGCGTGATGCCGCTTACCACTCTTTAGAATACGCCGCATCTCTGCCAACAACTTTGGCTGTTGAAGCTCTAGCATTGTAGTCAAGGGATTTCTAGCCATTATTTCGTTCCTTATATCTCTCAGCAATCACAGCCAAGGTCGCTTCCACAACCTTGTCCAAAGGCTGACTAGCATCGACTAAAGCCATACGCTCAGGTTGCTCCTCTAAAAGGGCTAGGTAGCCTTGACGCACGTTTTGGTGCATTTCTAGCGCTTCAAGGTCCAAGCGATTAACTTCACGACTAATATTTTGCGCAATACGCTCCAAACCCAGATCTGACGGCACATCCAAATAAATGGTTAAATCCGGCTGACGACCGTCTGTGGCATAGGTATTTAACCAAGTGATTTCAGGCACTTCTAAGCCTCGACCATAGCCCTGATAGGCAACTGAGCTATCAATGAAGCGATCCACCAGCACCATCGCTCCGTGTTCAAGATTGGGGAGAACTTTCTCGACCCAATGTTGACGGCGCGCAGCAATGTAAAGCAACAGCTCCGTCTTAGCATCCATGGTCGTGTGATTAACATCTAAGATAATCTGGCGAATCTTCTCGGCAATAGCAACTCCTCCCGGTTCACGTGTAGCTACAATCTCTTGTTGATAGCGTTCTTGTAATTGCGGTATCACTTGCTGCAAGACCGTTGTCTTGCCAGCTCCATCAGGTCCTTCAAAGGAAATTAAAAATCCATTTGTCATAGTACTTCTATTTTAGCAGATTTTACCCAAAAAAACGACAAGAATTCTTGTCGTTTTCATCATATTTAAAATCCTGCTTTGGCTTCTGTCTTCAGAATACTGATGACAGTAGCCCCTTCTTTCTCCAAAGATTCCTGTAAGCAATCAGCTTCTACCTGACCTTCAATTTGCAGTTCAACCACTGTTTTCCCCGATTTGTGATTGGCAACTACCGTACGATGAATGTTCAGGTTGGCATCTCTCACCACACGGACGACCTTTTCTAAACTGCCAATAGTATCTTCCAACAAAAGTTTCAAGCGGACCCCCTCTTCACCATAACCAGATACTTCTAAAAAAGCTTTAAAAATATCTCGATCGGTAATAATGCCATACAGTTGTTCATGGTCAACAACTGGTAGAACACCAATTTTATGCTTCATCATGAGGTAAATAGCATCTTCTAAACTGGCATCCTGGGAAACCGTGATCACATCACGGATCATAATGTCACGCACCTTTGTCTTGTTTAACAAATAATTCATTTCATAGATTGACAGACTTGTTGCTTTAGAAGGGGTTGCCTCTGCCATGGTTCCTTCCGTGATCAAACCCACCAGGCGGTCATTTTCAATCACAGGTAAACGGCGCAAAGCTTGCTCCTTCATCTTGTCAGATACGTGCGCAACCGTCGTATCAGGTGACACATAAACCACCTTTGAGGTCATAAAATCTCTAACAGACATCGTCCTTCTCCCTTTATCATTTAAATCATTCCATATGATGAATACAGCTAAGGATTATCAGCCGCCAAGATAAGCTTTTCTCACATCATCAGACGCCAACAGTTCTTGACCAGTTCCTGACAGGACAATCTTACCAGTTTCCAATACATAACCCCTATCCGCAATTGATAAGGCCTTCGTCGCATTTTGCTCGATTAAGAGAACCGTTGTCCCTTGCTGTTGGATATCTTGAACAATGTCAAAAATTTCTTGAATAAAGATTGGGGCAAGCCCCATTGACGGTTCATCAAGCAATAACAACTTGGGTCGGCTCATCAAGGCACGTCCCATTGCAAGCATCTGTTGCTCACCACCAGATAAGGTTGCTGCATCCTGATGTTTACGCTCTTCTAAACGCGGAAAACGCTCAAAAATACGCTTTAAATTCTGTTGATTTTGATTTTTGTCTTTTCTTAGAAAGGCTCCCATTTCAAGGTTTTCCATTACTGTCAAGCCGGGAAAGACATGGCGCCCTTCTGGTACTTGCGACAAACCATCTGCAACAATTTTTCGCGCTGGTACTTTCTGAATCTCGTTTCCTAAAAAGGTGATACGTCCTTCTTTAGGACGAACCAAGCCTGATATGGTACGTAGAATTGAGGTTTTCCCTGCTCCATTGGCACCGATAAGGGAAACAACTTCCCCTTCGTTAACCTCAAACGAAACGTTCTTAACCGCTTCAATCGCTCCATAACTAATTGAAAGGTTTTCAACTGTTAACATAGCCATTAGATGTCACCTCCAAGGTAGGCTTCAATAACACGCTTGTCCTTTTTAATCTCATCTGGCGTGCCATGTGCAATCAGACGACCATACTCCAAGACATAGATGCGTTCAGTCACTTCCATCACCAAACTCATGTCATGTTCAATCAAAATGATGGTAATGCCAAATTCATTTTTGACTTGACGGATTAGGTGAGTCAATTCAGCCGTTTCCTGAGGGTTCATCCCAGCTGCTGGCTCGTCTAAAAATAAAATTTTAGGTTCTGTGGCAAGAGCACGAACAATCTCTAAACGACGTTGTTGCCCATAAGAGAGATTTTTAGCCAAGCTATCTGCACTAGTAGCCAAACCAAATATCTCTAAAAGTGCTAAGGCTTTATGACGTAAGGCGTCTTCACTGGCATAGAACTTTGGCAAACGTAGAAATGAGGACAATAGCGGTGGCTTGCTTGTATTACTCATACCAAGCAGGACGTTATCCAAAACAGTCATGTCCTTGAACAGACGGATATTTTGAAAGGTGCGTGACAAACCAAGTGAAGCAATCGTATACGGTTTTTTGCCATTTAGCAAGACACCATCAAGCGTAACAGTTCCTTCAGAAGGTTCATAAACACCTGTTAAGAGGTTAAAGAGGGTCGTCTTACCAGCACCATTGGGACCAATCAAGCCCACCAACTCTCCTTCGTGGAGTTCTAGACTGACATCACCAACTGCTGTCAACCCACCAAAGTGTTTGGTTAAATGTTTAACTTCAAGTAAGGCCATTAAACTTTGCCCCCTTTATGTTTTTGAAAATATTTTGACAACTGCAATTCCTTAGTTCCCAATAATCCACCTGGTCGGAAAACCATGACTAAAATCAAAGCTAGTGAATAGATAATCATGCGAAGTTCTGCCACATTTTGCAGATACATATTGAGGATACCTAGAACTAGCGCTGCCACAATGGTTCCTGTCATAGAACCAAGCCCACCAAGAACTGCAATAATCAAGTAGTCAATCGAACGCATAATGGTAAAATCCTTGGGTGCAATAGTACCGATATAACCGACATACAGTGAACCTGCCATAGCTGCTGTCATCGCTGCAATAGCAAAGGCGATTACCTTTACCTTGGTCGTATTAACCCCCATCGACTCAGCGGCAATTTCATCTTCCCGCACTGAAATCACCTGACGACCTAATGCACTGCGAAGGTAATTCATGATAAACACCCCGATGAGAACCACAAAGACAAATACAACTTGCCATGAGGTATATGGTAAAATCCCTGTCAAGCCAGCGGCACCGTTCGTCACGTCACCACCATTAACAATCGCGATACGAATGATTTCAGAAACCCCCAGGGTCGCAATGGCAAGATAATCTCCTTTTAAACGAAGGGTTGGAAAACCTACAATCACGGCAATAAGCCCTGCAAGAAGGGCCCCAACCACCATTGACAGGTAAAAATCAGCATAAGTAGCATTGGTTTGAGTAATGATAGCCGTTGCATAGGCTCCAATGGCCATGAAACCTGCTTGACCAAGTGAGAATTGCCCTGAAAAGCCCAAGACAAGATTAGTCCCCATCGCCATAATCATCGAAATACCAATTCCCATCAGAATTTGAACGTGATAAAGACCAAGGAATCCCGAACTAATAAGAAGATTAAGAACAAGGAAGGCAAGTGCAATCAGCCCGCACCATGCCAAAATCGATTTGATATTCTGTTTCATCTAGCTACACCTTCTCCTTAACATTTTTTCCAAGAATACCTGCTGGTCGAACCAACAAAATAACAATCAAAATAGCGTAAACGACCAAATCTTTATAACTGGAAAGTCCGATAGCTGTCGAAAGGGTTTCTAGCATGCCAATGATAAAACCACCAACCGCAGCGCCTGGAATAATACCGATACCACCTAAAACAGCCGCAACAAAAGCCTTGATACCTGGTGCCATTCCCATTAGAGGGTTCATAGTATTGTAATAAAGACCAATTAAAACACCCGCTGCACCTGCCATTGCAGAACCCAAAGCGAAGGTGAAACTAATTGTTGAGTTGACATTGATTCCCATCAATTGAGCCGCATCGCTATCCACCGAAACCGCACGCATGGCCTTCCCCATCTTAGTCTGCTTAACGATAAAGTTAAGCGCCAGCATGAGCACAATCGATACCGCTAGGATAATTAACTGGATATTGGTCACACTAATAGGACCTAAATCGTATTTAACCGTCTGCATCGCTTGAGGAAAAGCACGAGCTTCTGCACCTACTAGGTAAACCATACCGTACTGTAAGAAAAAGGAAACACCAATCGCTGTGATTAGAGCTGCTATCCGAGTCGAGTGCCGCAGTGGTCGATAGGCCAAAAATTCAATCATCACCCCGATGGCTGATGTGATCACCATGGTCATGATGAGAGCGACAAAAAAATTCAGATGGAAATACGAGATGAGATAGTAACCCACAAAAGCTCCCATCATATACACATCACCATGAGCAAAGTTAATCAATTTGATGATACCATAAACCATGGTATAACCTAACGCCAATAAGGCATAAACACTTCCCAATATCAAACCATTGACAAGCTGTTGTAACATAAGAGTCTACCAAACTTTCTATCAAAATAAGGGGCATCTGAGAAGATCTGCTCCTCAGATGCTAGCCTGTAAGACTGAAACAACTAGTCAGCCTCAACCACTGTTGCTGAACTTTCTTTACCGTCTGTCAAACCAACGACCGATACGGATTTCACAGGATTGTGTTTTTTATCCACTGTCATTGTCCCCGTCACGCCTTTAAAGTCTTTGGTCTTAGCAAGGTTTTCAGCAATTTGTTTCGAATTTTTAGCTCCTTGAGCAGCATCTGCTACCATGTATACGGAGTCATAGCCAAGCGCAGCAAACATTGACGGTTCAGAGCCATACTTAGCCTTGTAGGCTTTAGCAAAAGCAGCTGCCTTATCAGAGGTTTTAGCTGAATAGCCTGAAACATAGTAAATATTGGACGCATTTTTAGCACCTGCTAGTTCAACCAACTTCTCATCCGCAAAGCCATCTGGCCCTACGATTGGGGCCTCGATTCCCATTTCACGCGCTTGTTTGATGATTGGTCCAACTTCTTGATAGTACCCTGGTACAACAAGAGCATCAAAGTCGTCATCTTTGAATTTTGTCAAGGCTGATTGGAAATCGGTATCTTTAGCTTGGAAGGTTGATTCACTCACAATATCACCTTGATATTGCTTTTTAAACTCTTTAGCGATACCCTTGGCATAGTCACTAGAGTTATCGTAATAAAGGACAACCTTCTTAGCTTTTAATTGATCGCTTGTAAATTTAGAGAGTGCCTCTCCTTGATAACTATCAACAAAGGTGGCACGGAACACATATGGACGCGTTTTGCCATCTTTATCAACGGTCAAGTCATCTTGTGTCGCTGCTGGTGCTACCAATGGAACCGCTGCTTTTTCAGCATTTGGAAGCGCTGAAGCCACAGCCGATGATACCATTGGACCAACAATAGCATTGACCTCACTTTGTGTGGTCAAGTTGGTGGTCACTGTTGCTGCTTCTGAGTTATCTGACTTGTTGTCTTTCGAAAAGACCTTGATTTCCTTGCCGTCAACACCACCTGCTTTATTGATTTCATCAATCGCAAGTTGTGCACCGTTTTTACCAGCGTTACCATAGGCAGAAACGTCTCCTGTTAACTCAAAGTTTAACCCAACTTTAAGCGTATCTCCGACTTTCGTTCCTGATGCCGTTGAACTAGAACTTCCCGGTGCTGCACCACAAGCAGCAAGAAGGGCTGTACTCATCAATGTAAGCGTTGTAAATACTAATCTTTTCTTCATAAAAAACTATCTCCTTAAATTTTCTTTTACAAGAATACTGAATTATCAGAAAATTGTCAATAGTTTTTTTATTTTTTCTTCGACTTAAGTTTGGAAGATTAGTATATGCAAGGCTTTTCATCTCTCGAAATCACATCAGCACGTCCAAACGATAGCTCAAACCAAAATAAAAAGAACCATCTTTTAAGAACAGTCTTGTAAATCTTTTAGACTGTCCTTACAAATGGTTCTTTTCAGAAAGCTAGCTATCCTTGTCATGATTACCCAAGATGCCAACGAAATTTTTACCAATCTCTGATAAGGCTGATGGGTTGACACGTTTAACGTATTTCATGCCCTCTAAGGTCCTTGTCACATCATCAACTTGTGCCTTATCTACATATAAAATGAGGTATTTCAAACGCCTTGAATGATAATAGACATCACCTAAATGACCTATTTTTCTAGCATCTCGATTGTAGTAAAGATAGACTGCTAAACCAATCCTTTCTTTAATTTCCATAAATTTCTTTCCTTTGATTTGACATCAATCTCATCCGTTCGCTATTTAGCACTTGAAACCACTATTACCATAGCCTTCAAGACGCTACTAAGCATGACAATATCCGTAACATAAAAGCGAGCCATCCCATCTGACTCGCTTTTATGGTCGTTAATAACGAAGCAAGTGAGAACTTCCCTATGTCCTTAAGTTCCTAATTACTTCAAATCATTATTTTCCATAATGGCGTCAATAAAGCCATATTCTAAGGTTTCCTCAGCGTTCATCCAACGATCACGCTCAGCATCCACATGGATTTTTTCCATGCTTTGTCCTGAATTATCAGATAGAATTTTTTCTAATTTATGACGGGTTTTCAAGAGATGCTCAGCTGCGATTGCCATGTCGGTTTGTTGCGTACCGCCACCAGTACCACCCATTGGTTGGTGCATCATGTATTCTGCATTAGGTAACATAAACCGTTTACCTTTTGCTCCTGATGAAGCGATGATGGTTCCCATGGATGCTGCCATTCCCATGACAATGGTTTGAACGTCAGCTTTAATGAAATTCATGGTATCAACAATGGCTAAACCAGCAGACACCGAACCACCCGGTGTATTGACATAGAGGTAAATGTCCTTGGTTGGATCTTGAGCGTCCAAAAAGAGCAATTGCGCAATAATTGAATTAGCCATATTGTCTTCAACAGGACCTGTTAACATAATGATGCGATCTTTCAAAAGACGTGAGTAAATATCATAAGAGCGTTCGCCGCGCGATGTTTGTTCAATAACTACAGGAATCATATATTTCTCCATTTTGATTAAGATACTAGGCCTAGCCAATGTCATGGAAATTGCCCAATTACCAGCTAGGGCAGGTGCAACAATTTATCAATAACATCAGTTATTGACTTTAGTTGACTCTATTATAGAACTTAGGTCAAAAAAGGTCAAATAAAAAACTTACTTTTTTAGCATTCGATTTGTAAGAGTGCTAATCAAACGTGACTCAGCCTCTTTCCCTTATCCTGTTCTATTTGGTTCCAAAAAGGCGATCGCCAGCATCACCGAGACCAGGGACGATATAGCCATGTTCATTAAGTTTTTCATCTAGCGCAGCCGTATAGATGTCAATATCAGGATGAGCTGCTTGGAGTTTTTCCACGCCTTCTGGTGCCGCAACAAGACAGACAAAACGAATATTGGTTGCCCCCCGTTTTTTTAGAGAATCCACAGCTAAGATAGCTGATCCGCCAGTCGCTAACATGGGATCTACCAAGAAAATCTGACGTTGGTCAATATCTTCTGGGAGCTTCACCAAGTATTCTACTGGCTCAAGTGTTTCCTCATTACGATACATTCCTATATGACCAACTTTAGCAGCCGGTACCAAACTCAATAAGCCATCAACCATACCAATTCCTGCACGAAGAATAGGCACGATAGCTAATTTCTTACCAGCCAGTTGTTTTTGAACGGTTGTTGTGACTGGTGTTTCAATTTCGACATCTTCCAGAGGTAAGTCACGTGACACTTCATATCCCATCAACATCGCAATTTCATCAACCAACTCTCTAAAATCTTTGGTCGGAGTTGTTGAACGACGTAAAATAGAGAGTTTATGTTGAATAAGCGGGTGTGAAATAACTTGAAATTTTCCCATGATTTGAAACCACTTTCTATTGTTTTTATTTATTATATCAAAAAATCTTCCACGAGGGGAAGATTTGAAAAAAGAGCTTAGCAAAAGGATTCTTTTTGCAGAAATACTTTAGTAATAGAATCCGTTTACTAGTTGCTATCTATTGGCAGCTATAAGCCGTTCTTTATTCTATCAGCTGAGTGATTATTGATGAAGCATCTCTGATTTATCAACTCAAAGGTTAGATAGTAATCCAACCATCTTAAGAAATACGGCATTTTTCACGAAGACGATGGGCACGACCGCCGATAAGTTTATCTAGCATTCTTGTTTTTAACGACATATAGCCATAGCTTAAGATACCAACGCCTCCAACGATTATCACGTAAAGGACACTATGAAGACGACTCGCCGGATTAAGGAACATTCCTAACCCCAGAGTCACCAGCCCCACAGGCAATGCCATCAGGACGGTCATTAAGTTAATTAACTGCAAGCGTCGGCTCAATCCCAGGGCATTTATGGGCGTTAGGTCTTCCAAGCGATGATAGCTAAGCGCAATAGGCACGGCTAAAGCTATTGAGGTTGCTATCAAAGGACCATAGCCATGAAAGAGGTAAATCAAAGGCAGTTGCAAAATAACCTTAGTCACTAAGCCATAAGCAAAATAACGCATGGCTTTACGATTTTCAAACATGGCTTGAAGCATGGGCGAAAGCATGATATACAAGGCTAAAAATAAGGTTTGTATCATGGCTGCCACAAACAAACCGAGCGCCATAGGGCTAGGTGCCCCGTAAAAAATCGTATAGACAGGTTTAGCTAAAATCAGGATTCCCACAATGGCAGGCATGATAAACATGAAAAGCATTTGTAAGTTATTCGTGATGAGACGAGCTGCTGCTATCATGTCTTTCTTGACATGGTTTTCTGTAAGGAGAGCAATCCCAACACCACCGATTGAGCCCGCCACAGAGACCATCAGCATGACAATTTTATTAGGGTTAGAGGCAAAATAGGCAAACTGAACCAACAAATCAGACCGGTTATAAGTAGTTATCACTTTCATAAAAGGAACATAGGAAAACTGATCAATCAGACTAAAGACCTGAATGGCTGAGCCAGTAATAATAAAAGGAATAGCTTCTTTTAAGGTCTCGACAAGCAGAGCTTTGGCATCAACCGTAATATCTTTGTGGCGGTCAAAAAAGAGCGGCTTTAAAAGATTGGCTTTAGCCAGGTAATAAACGAGAACAGCCATACTAGCAAGCATACCTAGGAAGGCTGCAAATGTTGACTGCGTAACTGCTGTCACATAATTCCCAGAGCCTATTTGCATCACAAAGTAGGCCGTTAACAGCATCCAAATCACACGAATCAGCTGTTCAGCCACCTGACTCTTAGCAAACGGAGCCAGGTCATTATGACCTTGAAAAACCCCTCGAATCACGCTCATCACAGGAAAAATTAAAACTGACCAGGACAGACTGCGAATAACAGGAATCAACTCACTACCAGCACCCGATAGGTTAGCGATGACAGGTGATAATAGGTACATAATCCCTGCACTAAGGAGTCCTAAAAACAGCATGAGCTTTAAAAACTCACGAATCAGCTGTAAGGTCTCAGCTTGCTTATCCATGGCATTGTATTTGGCAATTTGCTTGGCGACAGCCACATTCAAGCCCGAAGTCGAAATCAATAAAAAAAGCGAATAGATATTATAACCTTGGGTGAATAGGGCATTGGCCTCATCAGCGTGCTGGCCCATCCAAAGATACCAAGGAATGATATAGACCACTCCTAAGAGACGGCTAATGAAGTTGCCGGCTGCGGACCAAGCTGTTCCTCGCATCATCTGCTCCTGCTGGGAGACTTTTGGTTTGCTTTCAGACATAACTAACCCTTCTAAATAGTGTTCAATTTATTATAAACTTTTGCCTAAGACTTGTAAAACCATAGCCATAGGACTAAAATAGAGATATGATGCAAATAGAAACCGTATTAGAGATTTTAAAAAACGACCATAACTACCGACAGATTAGCCATCCAAATGGCTACTACTATGATTGGCAAGATGTTACCTTTGACACTCTTAGCTATGATAGCCGTGATTGTGATGCCAAGACCTTATTTTTTGCTAAAGGCGCTTCTTTTAAGGTCGATTTTTTAGAACAAGCTATCGCTCAAGGTTTGGGCTGGTATGTTTCAGAGATTGATTACGAAGTCGGAATTCCAGCCATCCTTGTCACAGATATCAAACAAGCCATGAGTTTGGTAGCAATGGCTTTCTATAATTACCCTCAAAATGACTTGCAACTCCTTGCTTTTACAGGAACAAAAGGTAAAACCACGGCTGCTTATTTTGCTTACCATATCCTAAAACAATCCCATAGACCAGCCATGTTATCAACCATGAACACCACCTTAGATGGTCAGACCTTCTTCAAATCAAGTCTAACCACACCTGAAAGCCTTGATTTGTTTAAAATGATGGCGCAAGCGGTCGCTAATGGCATGACTCACCTGATTATGGAAGTGTCTAGTCAGGCCTATCTGGTTAAGCGTGTTTATGGACTAACCTTTGATGTTGGTGTCTTTCTTAACATCAGTCCCGATCATATCGGACCTATTGAGCACCCGACATTTGAAGATTATTTTTATCACAAACGCCTATTACTGGCAAATAGCAAGGCTGTTGTTGTCAATAGCGCCATGGATCATTTTCAAGTGGTCAAAGAGCAAGTGGCCCAACTGCCTCATGATTTCTTCGGCCCAAATACAGATAATGCTATCCAAAAGAGCACGGCCTTTTCGTTCGATGTGACTGGTAAACTAGCTGGACACTACGACATCCAGCTCATCGGATCGTTCAATCAAGAAAATGCTATCGCTGCTGGATTAGCCTGTCAGCGGCTGGGAGCTAGTTTAGCAGATATTCATCAAGGGATTGCGGAAACCAATGTCCCTGGTCGTATGGAAGTCTTAACGCAAGCCAATGGTGCTAAAGTATTTGTGGATTACGCTCACAATGGCGATAGCTTGATGAAACTCCTCGATGTCGTTAGCCAACATCAAACCGGTCACATCACCCTTATCCTAGGAGCGCCTGGTAATAAGGGAGAAAGTCGTCGAGCAGACTTTGGTCATGTCATTAACCAGTACCCTGATATCGATGTCATACTCACAGCTGATGACCCTAATTTTGAAGATCCTCAAACCATCTCAGAAGAAATTGCCAGTCATATCAACCGTCCCGTTAGCATTCTCGTTGACCGCGAACAGGCGATTAAGCAGGCCATGATGACAACAGCTAAACAAGAAGATGCGGTTATCATTGCTGGAAAAGGAGCCGATGCCTATCAAATTATCTCCGGTAAACGCTGTCCATACCCTGGCGATTTAGCCGTAGCAGCATCGCTTTTATAAGCTATTAAGAATGATTATCAGTTTTTTTGATAACAATTATTGCTATTTTTTCGAATGATTCTTGCTAAGTATTTTTTCCTTAAAAACAGTACAAAAGGGCTTTTGTAAGCCCTTTTACTATGCTATAATCAAACTCGGATTGTTAGTAATCCCTTTCATCAGCATATGGAAAGGAGAGATATTTGTGTCAGAGATAAGAGCTAGTCGTATCGCTGTTGCCTATGACCTGAAGCCGATTTTAAAAGACCTCTCGGTCCACCTACCAGAGGGGAAAATCACCACTATCATTGGAGCTAATGGTTGTGGCAAATCAACCTTACTGAAAACCTTGACACGCATCCAAGGGATTCAACAAGGGCATATCTATCTTGATGGACAGTCGATTGCATCACTGCCGACCAAAGAAGTCGCGAAAAAAATCGCTCTGCTCCCTCAGGTACTAGAGGCAACGGAAGGGATTACGGTTTACGAATTAGTCTCCTATGGGCGCTTTCCCCATCAAAAATACTTAGGTACCCTAACCCCTCACGATCGCAGCCGCATTCATTGGGCTATGGAGATGACTAAAATCACCACCTTAGCCAATAGTGAGGTTGATAGTCTGAGCGGTGGTCAACGTCAGCGTGTCTGGATTGCCATGGCTCTGGCTCAAGATACCGATACAATCTTCTTAGATGAACCCACAACCTATCTCGATCTCAACCATCAACTAGAAATTCTAGAATTACTCGAACGTCTTAATAAAGCATCTGGTAAGACCATTATCATGGTTCTTCACGACTTGAATCTCTCTGCCCGCTTTTCAGACCATATTATCGCGATGAAAAAGGGAGAGATTCTCTTTCAAGGGACTGTTGAGGATATCATTACCCCTGAGCGCATCGAGACCATCTTTCACATCAAGGCACACATCATTAATGATCCCATATCAAAGCGTCCCATTCTACTTAGTTATCAATTATTACCTTCGGAGGACTTATGAAACTTCAAAAATGTTTAACGCTGTGTTTGCTCGCCTTGGCTAGTCTTTTCCTAGTCGCTTGTGGCTCCTCTCAAACCGATACCGGCAAGCAAAGCTCAACCGAAATATCACGTATGCCTAAAATCAAAGGATTTACCTACTATGGTAAGATTCCTGAAAACCCTAAGAAGGTCGTCAATCTGGCTTACTCCTACACTGGTTACCTCTTAAAATTAGGGGTCAACGTTTCTTCTTATTCCCTTGATTTGGAAAAAAATAGCCCTGCTTTTGGTGAACAACTGAAAGGCTTGCCCCAGTTGACTTCTGGCGATACAGAGGCCATCGCTGCACAAGAACCAGATCTGATCATTGTGTTCTCACTTGATGAAAATATTGACAAACTTAAAGAAATTGCTCCTGTTTTGTCCATCGAGTTTGGTGCTAGTGATTACCTGCAAGTCCTCAATCAATTTGGACAAGTCTTCAACAAAGAAAAAGAAGCAACCGCTTGGCGTAAGGCTTGGGACCAAAAGGTACTAAAAGCTAAAAAAGCATTAGCAAACACCCTATCTCCTGATACGACCTTCACGGTCATGGATTTTTATGACAAAAATATCTACCTCTATGGTAAGGAATTTGGTCGAGGAAGTGAACTCGTGTATCAAGCATTAGGCTATCAAGCACCATCAAAAGTAAGGGAAAACGTCTTCAAAAAAGGTTGGTTCAATGTTTCTCAAGAGGTTATCGGAGATTACATCGGCGATTACGCCCTTGTCAATGTTAATGCTGACAACCAAAAAGCCGCTGCTTCGCTAAAAGAAAGCGATGTTTGGAAAAACATTCCTGCCGTTAAAGCTGGGCATGTCTTAGATGTTGACTACAATCTCTTTTACTTTGCTGATCCCATGTCTCTTGATTTGCAACTAGATGCTTTCAAAGAGGCTGTTGAGAAAGTCAATAACCCATAGAAAGGCAACTATGATACCCTTAAAGCTTCAACAAAATAAGCCAAAAATCATTTGGCTTGTTTTTTTCATGCTAACTCTGCTACTCCTCTTAGGTTCTTATGTCGGATTACGCTTTGGTGCAATGACCTTTTCCAATCAAGAACTAATAACTGTTTTACACCACCCCTTCACAGACTCCAAGGCACAAGACATCATTATTGATATTCGACTCCCGCGGATGATTGCTGCCTTATTCGTTGGTGCTGCAATGGCGCAAGCAGGAGCCTTGATGCAGGGCATCACACGCAATGCGATTGCAGATCCTGGACTGTTAGGGATCAATTCCGGGGCGGGATTAGCCTTGATTATGGCTTACGCATTGATTGGCAATCTGCATTATCTAAACATTTTACTCATTTGTTTATTAGGCTCTACCCTAGCAGCTATCATGGTTTTTCTGCTTTCTTATCAGAAAGGAAAAGGCTACAATCAGCTACGGTTGATTTTAGCAGGAGCTATGGTTTCAACACTATTTTCTGCCATCGGTCAGGCAATCACCATCTTCTTTAACTTGGAAACAACGGTTATTGGCTGGCAGGCTGGAGGGCTAGCCCAAATCAACTGGGCCATGCTTGTCATTATCATCCCAATCATCAGTGTAGGCTTATTGCTGGCACAACTCTTCGCACATCAGCTCACCATTCTTAGCTTAAATGAGACAGTTGCCAAATCTCTGGGGCAAGAAACCTTCCTGATGACTGTCTTGCTACTCACGATTGTGCTGATAATGTCTTCAGGGGCAGTTGCCATGGTTGGGTCAATTGCATTTGTCGGTCTTATCATCCCTCATCTGGTCAAACTCTTTGTGCCTAAAGATTACCGCCTGATTCTTCCTCTATCGGCATACCTTGGTGCCATTTTTTTGCTCTGGGTTGATATTGCTTCACGGCTGATGAATCCGCCATCAGAGACACCTATCGGGGCTATTGTGTCTGTCCTTGGCTTACCTTGGTTCTTATGGCTCATTAGACGAGGGAGGTACCTATCATGATACAAGCTAGACGTACAAGACTCATTTTGATAATACTCGCTTTATCCCTGAGTAGCCTCATCTTATTAGCACTTTCAGTTGGGTATGCCCGCTACTCGCTCTTTGACGTGCTTGATGTCTTAACTGGCAGAGCTTCAGACAACGTTTCCCTAATCGTGACTCGAATACGCCTACCTCGAATACTAGCCTGTCTTCTAGGAGGTGGTTCCTTAGCACTATCAGGATTATTGCTGCAAAACCTCACTAAAAATCCTCTGGCAGATTCTGGTATTCTTGGTATCAATGCAGGAGCGGGGTTGGTGGTTGCCTTGGTTGTTGGATTTTTCGACTTATCGGATATCAAGACCATGGCCATAATGCCTTTTTTAGGCATGCTGGGAGGAATGGGAACCATTATGCTGGTTTACCTCATTTCCCGTAAGAAAAATCATGGCATCAGCCCAACTCGTCTTATCATTGCTGGCATTGGTATGTCTAGCATGCTATCTGGTCTTATGATAACACTCATTTCTAATATTGATCATTTTAAGGTAGGTTTCATCGTGAGCTGGCTAAGTGGCAGTATTTCTGGAGGGTCCTGGTCAAAAATTCTCTTGTTCGCTCCTATTTTGTTCCTACTCTGGGGACTAACTTACACACAAAGTCAGTCACTAAACATCATGAATCTCAATGAGCAGACTGCTCTTGCACTTGGATTGCATTTGCAAAAACAACGCCTCATCATCCTCATCCTATCAACAGCCTTGGCCTCACTTAGTGTTGTGCTTATTGGCAATATCACCTTTATCGGACTGGTTGCTGGTCACATTACCAGAAAATTATTAGGCAGTGATCACCACATCACCATCCCCAGTGCTCTCATGCTCGGTATGATATTACTGCTCATTGCAGATACGATTGGACGATTGCTACTGGTTGGTACAGGCATTCCTACTGGCATTGTTGTCACTCTTATCGGAGCTCCGTATTTTCTCTACCTAATGAGCAGGGTTTCTATCAACTAAACAGTCATCCCAAGATACCTCCTGAGGTAAAACTGGGATGACTGTTTGCAATCACGGTATTCTTTGAATAGAAAGGTATCTCTCATACAGCAAGGACTTCTCTTTTATTGAGATTATCGTCACGTTAGCCACCTAAAAAAACAGAGAGCTTGCCGACTCTCTGCTTGGTTAGGATAATTAAGCGTTAAAACTTTCTGTCAGTTGTGGCACGACCTGTTTCTTACGAGACACTGCTCCGGGTAAAAAGGCATGATTGTCTTCTAGTTTAAAACCAAAGGCTGCTTCGACCTTGTCCATATTGGAACCCAGTGCCAAGATTTCAGAATTCGAATTGAGGATATCCGTAATCATCAAAACAAAGTCTGAATACCCTTGGCTCGCAATAGCTTCTGAGATGGCCGCTTCAATCTCTGCTTGGCGATTCAACACTTCAGCAATATCAACAGTATTAACCTGAGCCACACGAACAGCGTGTCCATTCAGCTCAAAGGTTTTCGCATCAATGTCAATAAGCTCTGCTGCTGATTTGCTAGCAAGGTTTGTTCCTGCCTTAAGCAATTCCAAGCCGTACTCTTCTAAATCAACACCAGCTAACTCTGCCAATTCTTTAGCAACCTCAGGATCTGACGCATGTGTTGTTGGAGATTTCAACAGAAGGGTATCCGAAATCAAGCCAGAAAGCAAGAGTCCCGCAACCTCTCTCGGTAAGGTCACATCATTCTCCTTAGCTGCACGGTAAACGATTGATGAGGCCGAACCAACGGGCTCTAAACGCATGTAAAGAGGGTTAGCAGTCTCAAAATTAGCAATACGGTGGTGGTCAATAACCGCAGCCACTTCAACATCACGAATATCAGAGATAGACTGCTGGAATTCATTATGGTCTGTCAAGATAACCTGTTTAGCACCTTCTGCTTTAGCTGATGTTACCACACGCGGAGCTTCTACACCAAAGTAATTTAGGGCAAAAGCTGTTTCTTCATTAGGTTCTCCAAGGGCTACTGCTTCGGCATCACGACCGAAAGCTGTGCGCTCCAAGTAAGCCCAGCCGTAAGACGATGCGATGGCATCTGTATCAGGATTTTGGTGACCAAAAACTAAAACTGTCGTCATGTTTATACCTCTTTTGTTTTCAAATTTCTCTTCATTATATCATAAGTCTTTCTATCTACCAACACACTTCGTCCTTAGCCAAATGAAGCTAATCCTCTAAGCACCCTGCATCCGCTTGAGATAGTCGGTGTAGGTTTCTGTTTCCATGATGTCTTTGGCATTCTGCACGCGTGCTTTAGTCGGTGGTTTGACGCCCGCTAGCTTATATGGAATGCCCAGCTCACGCCACTTAAATTCGCCCATCGTATGATAAGGTAAAATTTCAAACTTATCAACATTTTTAAGGGTTTTGACAAATTCCCCCAGCTCTTCCAATTCGTCATCAAAATCGGTTAAACCAGGCACCAAAACATGACGAATCCAAACCGGTACGCCCTTGTCTGATAAATAACGTGCGCAGGCTAAGATATTACGGTTAGACTGACCTGTGACCAATTTATGCTTGTCCGGTCTGATAGCCTTGATGTCTAATAAGACCAAGTCGGTTACCTCAAGCAACTTATCAAAAACCTCATGGTAGGCAGGTTTATCACGAAAAGGCAGGGCACAGGTATCCAATGTGCAGTGAATACCGTACTTTTTAGCCTCGTGAAAGAGGGCTGTCACAAAATCAATTTGTAGCAAGGCTTCACCACCTGAAACTGTAATGCCACCATTTTTCCCCCAAAAATGCCGATATTTCATCGCTTCTGCTAGAACATCTGCAACGGTTCTTTCCTGAGAATTATTGGTTTCCATTTGCCAAGTATCTGGGTTATGGCAGTATTGGCAACGCATTTTACAGCCTTGCATAAAGATGATAAAACGTATCCCTGGACCATCAACAGAGCCGAAGCTTTCGGTTGAGTGAACCATCCCCGTTACTTGTGAATAATCAATCTCTGTCATCAAAACCTCCCATACCTGAAAATGAAATGTAACCGTTTTTATAGTTTCTATTATACACCTTTCATCAGCAAAATAAAAGACTCACTCAAGAGGATGAAGTCCCTTACGGCAAATTCTTTTATAGTACAGTCCCCACTGATGTTTAGCGTTTTAATTGCTAATAGCAAAAACCCACAGTAAAAAGCTGTGGGTTTAGTTATTTTGCGTCAGTATCTTCTTCTGGGATAGCTGATACTAATAATTTTAGTTTGTTGATACGACCATCCTTAACCTTATCATTAATCAAAGTAAGGCGCTTATCACTATTGTCGATAACATAGGGCTCTTTGACTTCTTGGCTTGGTATAGAACCAACACCCGTCAAATAAAAACCAGCAATGGTATCAACATCATCACTTTCCAAGTTGGTCTCAAAGTAATCGTTAAATTCATTGAGGGTCATGGTTCCTAGAACAATGTAAGTATCATCAGCGATTTCACGAACAGACTCTGCAGCAAGGTCTGTCTCATCATCAATTTCACCGACAATTTCTTCCAAAAGGTCTTCCAAGGTCGCGATACCAGCCAAGCCACCGTATTCGTCCAAAAGAATCGCCATTTGGTTTTGGGTTGCCCTCAATTGAGTCAGCAAATCATCCACAAAAATGGTTTCGGGGACAAATAGAGGGTCTTGCATAATTCGTCTAAGGTTGATATTGTCAAAGCCATTGGCAAAGGCATCATTTAAAATCTTTTTCGTATGGATAAGACCGATGACCTTATCCTTATCACCATCATAGACAGGGATACGCGAATAGTTTTCTTTTAAAATGGCTTGGATAGTCTCTTGGACGTCATCATTGATATCCACCATGAAGGCATCCGTACGAGGAACCATAACCTCACGCGCCATCATCTCATCAAGCGCAAAAATCCCCTGGAGCATGCCCAGCTCATCTGCATCAAGCGAGGCTTCATTATTGGTCAAGAGATACTCAATTTCATCACGCGTCATCTGCTCATCGGCATCGTCAAAACTCATTGGCGTTAAACGACTGAGAAGATTGGTTGAAGCTGAGAGTAACCAGACAAAGGGACTGACAAGCTTACTCAAAACGAGGATAATCGGTGCTGAAACCACCGCTAGATTCTCTTTTAAATTCATCGCAATACGCTTTGGATAAAGTTCGCCAAGCACAATAGAGATATAGGTCAAGAAAATCAAAGAAATCACGCTTCCCATGGTGTCCGCTAATTGCGAATCGCCAAACCAACCGGCGATGACATCACCCAAGGAATCCGCAAAATTAGCACCAGCTAAGAGGTTAATCAAGGTGATGCCAACCTGAATGGTCGATAAAAAGTGATTGGGATTTTCGAGAACCCTTAAAAGGCGTATAAACTTCTTCTCACCTTCTTCTGCTTTTTGCTCAACACGAGACCGATTCAAGGAAACAAGAGCCATCTCACTGGCTGAGAAAAAGGCATTTAACAGGGTTAAAATAAGCAATAAAATAAATTGTAAAAGCAAGGACTGACCGGGGTCTTCCATCAATGTTCTCCTAAAACGTCAATATAGTTCTTCCATTATACCATAATTTCTGAGCATTCGTTAACTATTTCAGCCCAACCCGCTATCAAATCTTCACAGAGGTAGTGGTAGGGCTTCAGTCTAGTTATTCTGAAAAATCATAAAGCTGAGGGTATTCGTGACATTGGGGATTTTTAGGATGGCAGATAGCACGCCCAAAATAAATCATCGCCTGATGCGCTGGCAGCCATTCTTCTTCTGGTAAGACCTCCATCACACGTTTTTCAATCTCAAGCGGAGTTGCCGATTTTTTGACGATATCATGGTGTTTGCAAATGCGAGTCACATGAGTATCCACCGCAAAAGCTGGAATTCCAAAACCAACACTCATCACCACATTTGCTGTCTTGCGTCCCACACCAGCCAGACTCTCTAGTTCACTTCTTGTCTTTGGTACCTGGCCATCAAAATGATCAAGCAGCTGTTGGGCACAGGTTTTTAAAAATTTTGCCTTATTACGATAGAGGCCTAAGCGCGAAATATACTTGGCAATCTCTTCTTCTTGAGCCAAAGCCATATCAGCAGGGGTTGGAAAAGCTGCAAACAAGGCTGGTGTCACCTTATTCACAGCCGCATCTGTTGTTTGTGCAGATAGCATGACTGCTACTAATAATTCAAACGTATTGCGGAAATCCAAGCTAGGCTTAGCATCAGGAAAGAGGGCAATGATTTCTTCAATAACTTTACGAGCACGTTTTTTTGATAATACCATAATCATTCCTTTTTCTTATTTTCTTCATTATACCATGCCTTGGCTTTCCCAGCGAAAAAATTGCCAGTATCAGTCCGTTTTGAAAGCTTTTATGCTAAACTAGAGTCAAATAAGACTTTAGGAGGCTATCACTATGTCATTCACCATTAGCAATTTCCTTGATAACGATGATATTGTCATCATTGACCAAAAAGGCCCCTTTCAGGTTATCGAATATAGCAAAGACCTCTCTGTAGCTCCCCAGGAAGCCATGTCTGCCTATTTTCAATCCCAAATGAAAGTGCGCAGACGGCAGCTAGTCTGCCAAGTTGGCGAACATAGCATCACCACCCAACGTGGTGCCATGCAGTGGACCGTTGGCAATGTTAATGCTACTACTGGAATCAAAGGGGCTGGCGATTTGATTAAAAAGACCTTCAGAGGTGCTGCCACAGGAGAAAGTGCTATCAAACCTGAGTATCGAGGAAAGGGGCAACTGGTTTTAGAACCAACCTACAAACACATTATCCTTATTGATTTGGATGATTGGGATCATCATATCTTGGTCGAAGATGGGCTCTATCTTGCTAGTGATAGCGAGGTCGAACAAAAGGCTGTTATGAAAAAGACGGTATCATCCCTCACCTTGGGGAACGAAGGACTCTTCAATCTTGGACTAAAAGGAACTGGCTGGGTAGCCCTCGAATCATCTGTCCCTTATGAAGAACTCATCCAAATAAAACTAGACAACGATGTGCTGAAAATCGACGGCTCCATGGCGATTGCATGGTCAGCCAGCCTACAATTTACCGTCGAACGCTCTGGAAAATCCCTACTTGGATCTGCCGCATCAGGAGATGGCCTCGTTAATGTTTACCGAGGCACTGGTACAGTACTATTAGCTCCTCTTAGTCAAAAAGCAGGCAACAGCATCCCACCACTAGAATCATAGTCTAAAAAACACTTCATTCAAGCGCTCAATCCTCAAAAACTCAGAGGAGCGTCTTAAATGAAGTGTTTTCTATGTTGGTTACATTCAAATCGTTTGGAGCATGCCTTGCCTTCTAGACCGACAACTGTAACGCTTCATAAGGAGTACGGTAGCCAATTTGCAAAACCTTGTCATCCTTGATTAGCAGCGGTCGTTTGATGAGCATACCATCTTGAGACAAGAGTTCCAGTGCTTCATCGACTGTCAGGGTATCAAACTTGTCTTTCAGATCAAGTGCTCTGTATGAATTTCCCGACGTGTTAAAAAAGGCCTTCAAAGCAAAGTCTGAGTGCTCCAACCATTTCTTAAGAAGACTGACTCCTGGGGGATTGGTTTTGATATCAACTGCTTTATAATCTACTCCAAGCTGAGCCAATTCTTTTTTAGCTTTCTTGCAGGTTGTGCATTTAGGGTATTCGTAAAAGGTGTACATCATTTCTCCAATTCTAAGAGCGCAGCTTTGCGCTCAAGACCACCCGCATAACCCGTCAATGACCCATCTGCCCCCAAAACGCGGTGACAAGGTATAATGATGGCTATCGGATTTTTCCCAACGGCAAAACCAATGGCTTGAGCCGACTGACAATTAAGGGTTTTAGCTAACTGGCCATAGGTTGTCGTTTGACCATAAGGAATACTGGCAAGGGCTGACCAAACGCGATGTTGAAAAGTAGTTCCTCGAGGAGCTAGGTTCAATCGCTTTGGATTAGGATTTTGTCTGGCAAAATAAGCATCCAACCATAACTTAGCCGCCTGATGAGGAGGAACCTCAGCCTCCACTATTGGGAGGGATTCAAAGCCACGTTCATAGTAAGTCTGTCCCACAAAATACAAGCCCAAAAGAGAACTCTCATCCGCTAAAAGACTCATTTCGCCTAGGGGCGACTGGTAGGGTGTTCTAAATATCATATCTTTCGCTTTTCTATTATCACTTCATAATCTTATTGAAGTCAATAGCTCCTTGTTATTATAGCATAGATTCTCTAAGACTAAAAAAGAAGATGCCCTATGAGGCACCTCCTTTCTTGAATATATTGCTTATTTGACTGCTTCGACATCCTGAATGACAACTTTGCCATCTTCAAGAACAGCTTCTAGGTGTTTGCTATCGATATGGTCTAAGTAGAAATCAGTCACTTTATCACGAATATCATTTTCAATCACGCGGCGAAGTGGTCTAACTCCCATCGTATCATCATAACCTTTATCAATCAAATAATCGATAACATCATCAGACACCGTCAAGGTAATCTCTTTTTTGGCTAGGGTTTCATTAACCTTCTCCAACATCAAGTCCACAATTGCTCTCAAATCTTCCTTATTAAGTTTGTGGAACTCGATAACAGCATTGAAGCGGTTCAAGAATTCTGGACGGAAGTATGGGGCAATGCGATCCATAATATCCATGTCATCGTCTTCTTTAGAGGTATCATAGCCAAAACCTGCATTAGATGTTGCAATAATAACAGTGTTTTTGAAGTTTACACGGTTACCTTGACCATCTGTCAAATGACCATCATCCAACACTTGAAGTAAGAGTGTAATCACCTGTGGATCTGCTTTTTCAATTTCATCCAAAAGGACAATAGAGTAAGGATTGCGGCGCACACGCTCTGTTAGAGTATGTGAGTTGTCATCGTACCCCACATAGCCCGCTGTTGTTCCGATTAGTTTTGAAACAGCTGTCCGATCGCTGTACTCAGACATATCCAATCTGATAATGGCTTCTGTTGTTCCAAACAAATCAAGCGCTAATTGTTTCGCTAATTCTGTTTTTCCGACACCAGTTGGACCAACAAACAAGAAGCTTCCAATTGGGCGATTACCTTCATCAAAACCAGCTCGGTTACGGCGAATAGCACGAGTAACAGCTTCAACAGCCTCGTCTTGACCAATCACTTTACCTTCTAGACGATGGGCCATACCTTTTAGGCGTTCAATATCAGATGCTCCCATTTGTGACATTGGAATACCTGTCAAGCGTTCAACAGATTCTGCGATATCATTGACAGTTGCGGTTACTTTTTGATCTTCTGTATGATTTGCAACCAATTCTTGAAGTTCTTCAATACGAACTTTAGCTTTTAGAGCTTTCTCATAGTCTTCTTTTTCTGCAAAATGTTCTTGTCTTTGTTTTTGCTCTTCGATTTCTTTTTCCAATGTCTTAATATCCGTTACAGGATGCGCTGCTGCTAGGTGGGCAGCTGTCATATCTAACAAGTCAATAGCCTTATCTGGCAATTGCCGTTGTGGGATGTATTGGATTGAATAATCCACAGCTGCTTTTAACACATCATCAGGTAGGATAACATTGTGATGTGCTTCGTACAATGAACGGATACCTTTGAGAATCTCTAGGGTGTCTTCTGCAGATGGTGCATTGACTGTTACTTCGTTGAAACGACGAGCCAAGGCAGCATTTTTCAAAATGGTATTACGATATTCATCTTGAGTCGTAGCTCCAATCACGGTTAACTCACCGCGTGAAAGAGCTGGTTTTAAAATATCTGCCAAGCCTTTAGAACCAGAATCACCACCCGTTGAACCTGCTCCTAGAATTTGATGGATTTCATCAAAGAAGAGGATAATATTACCAGCTTCCTTAACATCAGCCATCAGTTTTTGAACGTTTTCTTCGAAAGCTCCACGGTACTGTGTTCCAGCTTCCAATCCAGAAATATCAATACTGATAATCTCTTTATTTTTGATGCTAGCTGGTACATCACCAGCAACAATAGCTTGTGCCAAACCTTCAACAACAGCTGTCTTACCAACACCAGCGTCTCCGACTAAAACAGGATTGTTCTTTGTACGGCGTGCTAGAATTTCTGCTGTTTCTTGAATTTCTTTGTTACGTCCGATAACCGGATCAAGGTTTCCTTGACGAGCTTCTTCTGTTAAATTGGTTCCCAACTGCTCTAAAATACTGTCCTTCTTAACGTGACCAGCCTTGTTTCCTGCAGCTTCATCAACAACCGATTGTGGCAGTTGACCTGTGCGGCGATAATGCGCAAACTCTTCTGGGGTAACCTCACGACCATTAATCAAGTAACGTTTGTCTTCAGTTCGGTAACCATTCATATTTCCCATTAATTGATTAAATAAATCATCCATATTATTAAAGTTATTATTCATTTGTTTTCCTCATTCTTTCTCAATACTGACTAAGTTTGACCTTTTACTTAAAAAAATAATCAGTCACTTCATACCACATTCCTTATCATTTCTAGAAAAACTTTTGGATTTAGCGACTAGTATCAATTAGGTGATAAGAACTTCTTTCAAATCCCTAATACAATCCATACTTTCCAAAAATTTCAATTTGACCAAATCTGACCTTTTTCTTAAAAAGACAATAGCTACCAAAATAGCTATTTAACAGGCATTAGTCTGTGGTATTAGTGTAAGTTCTACTTGCTTACATTCTAATTATATCTCATTGGTCAGTAAAAGTCAAGGTTTTTTGAAACTTTTTTTATTTTTTTTTGCTTTTTTTAATAGTCAATTGCTCCTTTCAAAAAACA
This sequence comes from Streptococcus suis, assembly GCA_029593465.1. Taxonomy (GTDB): domain Bacteria; phylum Bacillota; class Bacilli; order Lactobacillales; family Streptococcaceae; genus Streptococcus; species Streptococcus suis_AH. Next base: position 86,910 of record JAKTNK010000002.1, on the reverse strand, counting down.
AATTAATGTGAGTTTCTTCTACTTGCGCAGTACCTTAAAGCATCAGCGGCATTTCTGATAGTAAGCATTGGCATCATCAAAGTCAAGATTACAAGAATAGTCAGAAAACCAAGGTTTCCACATTTTTAAACAACTGATGCTACCCCATAAAAAGGATTAGTATGAGAACAACCCTAAAGATAAAAAAATCAGCCCGCTCAACAATGAGTCAGGCTGATTTAAATATATTAACATCGATAACAGTCTAGCAAGGCATTAACGAATAGCCTTTACAAAGCTGTGTGACTTTACCAACGAACAGGGCTAAGACATAAGATTACGGTTAAAGCCTTACTTTACCAACTTCTTCATCTCAGCAATACGCTCAACAGTCGCGTCATATTTTGCTTGATAGTCGGCTTGTTTGTCCCGTTCTTTCTGGACGACTTCTGGTTTGGCGTTGGCGACAAAGCGCTCGTTGCTGAGTTTTTTGCCCACCATATCTAGTTCTTTCTGCCACTTGGCCAATTCCTTATCCAGACGAGCCAATTCTTCATCAACATTGATTAAATCAGCCAATGGCAAGAAGATTTCAGCACCTGTGATAAGGGAGGACATTGCCAATTCTGGTGCTGTCAAATCGCTGGCAATTTCCAATGTTTCTGGGTTGGTAAAACGTTTGATGTAGTTGATATTTGCCTTAAAGAAGCTTTCAAGCTCAGCATCACTTGTTTTCACCAGGATAGTGATTGGTTTGGATGGGGCTACAGTCACTTCTGCACGCGCATTCCGCACTGAGCGAATCAAGTCTTTCAAGCTTTCAACTCCCTTGTGGGCTTCTGCATTTTCAAAAGCAGGGTTGACCACTGGATAGTCTGCCACTACGATGCTGCCCTCAGCATACTGCCCAAAGATTTCTTCTGTGACAAATGGCATGATTGGATGGAGAAGGCGCAAAATCTTGTCCAACGTATAAAGGAGGACAGAGCGAGTGATGACTTTCTCAGCCTCATTGTCGCTGTAAAGCACTTCCTTGGTCAACTCGACATACCAGTTAGCAAATTCTTCCCAGATGAAATTGTAAAGGATATGTCCTGCCACACCAAATTCAAATTTATCAAAGTTCTCCGTGACCTTGGCGATGGTTTCATTAAGGTTATGAAGAATCCAAGCGTCCGTCACGTTACCAGCCTCACCAGCTGCCACTTGTGCTACATTGGCCGTTGCCTCTTCAAGTGTCAACCCATCATTATTCATCAAAATGTAGCGGGAGATGTTCCAGATTTTATTGATGAAATTCCAAGAAGCGTCCATTTTTTCATAGGAGAAACGCACATCCTGACCTGGTGCTGAACCGTTTGACAAGAACCAACGAAGAGCATCAGCACCGTATTGCTCGATAACATCCATAGGGTCAATACCGTTACCGAGAGACTTAGACATCTTACGGCCTTCTTCGTCACGGATAAGACCGTGAATGAGGACATTTTGGAAAGGTCTGCGACCTGTGAACTCGAGTGATTGGAAAATCATGCGCGATACCCAGAAAAAGATAATATCATAGCCTGTCACCAAGGTTGACGTTGGGAAATAACGCTTAAAGTCAGCTGAGTCTGTATCTGGCCAGCCCATGGTTGAGAATGGCCAAAGGGCAGAAGAGAACCAAGTGTCTAGGACATCCTCATCTTGCACCCATCCCTCGCCTTCTGGAGCTTCCTCTCCGACATACATGTCGCCAGCTTCATTGTACCAAGCTGGGATTTGGTGTCCCCACCAGAGTTGACGTGAAATCACCCAATCGTGGACATTTTCCATCCATTGCAGGAAGGTATCGTTGAAACGTGGTGGATAAAAGGCTACCTTGTCATCCGTGTCTTGGTTAGCAATCGCATTCTTGGCTAATTGATCCATCTTGACAAACCACTGGGTTGATAAGCGAGGTTCAACCACGGCACCTGAACGTTCGGAGTGACCGACCGAGTGCACACGGTTTTCAATCGCAACAAGGGCACCGAGTTCTTCTAGTTTAGCAACTACCGCTTTACGGGCTTCAAAACGGTCCATGCCTGCAAACTCACCGGCAAGCTCATTTAGCGTCCCATCATCGTTCATCACATTAACTTGCGGTAAGTTGTGGCGCTGACCAACTAAAAAATCATTGGGATCATGAGCGGGAGTGATTTTGACGACACCTGTCCCAAATTCAGGATCGGCGTGTTCATCAGCAACAATTGGAATCGCCTTATTCAGAATTGGCAGGATAACGTTTTGTCCAATCAAGTTCTTGTATCGCTCATCCTCTGGGTTAACAGCAACGGCAACATCCCCAAACATGGTTTCAGGTCGCGTGGTTGCCACTTGAAGGGCACCTGAGCCATCTTCAAGCATGTAATTCATGTGATAGAAGGCCCCTTCGACATCCTTATGGATTACTTCAATATCTGACAGGGCTGTGCGAGCAGCTGGGTCCCAGTTGATGATAAATTCACCACGGTAAATCCAGCCTTTTTTGTAGAGGTCAACAAAGACTTTACGAACAGCTTTTGACAAGCCCTCATCAAGGGTAAAGCGTTCACGTGAGTAATCCAAAGATAGCCCCATTTTACCCCATTGGTCTTTAATGGTTGCTGCGTACTCATCTTTCCATTCCCAAACTTTATCGAGGAATTGTTCACGCCCTAAGTCGTAACGCGTGATGCCTTGGCCACGCAAACGCTCTTCAACCTTGGCTTGAGTCGCAATGCCAGCGTGATCCATCCCGGGCAACCAGAGAGTGTCAAAACCTTGCATGCGCTTCTGGCGAATGATGATGTCTTGCAAGGTCGTATCCCAAGCATGTCCCAAGTGCAACTTACCAGTCACATTTGGCGGTGGAATCACGATAGAATAAGGCTTGGCATCAGGATTACCTGATGGCTTAAACACATCTTCGTTTAACCATTTCTGGTAGCGTCCTGCTTCAACTTCAGCAGGGTTGTATTTCGGTGATAGTTCTTTTGACATAAACTGTCCTTTCTAGTTTATAAAACTTGTTTAATCAAGCTCATAATGTATTCGAGGTGTTGTGTATTTGACACCTTTATCTCGTAGTCTCCATTCCCATAATGACCTATGTTTGACACGTCGCGAGCAAGTTCTTTAGGGTCATCCAAAGTTCCGAGTTTAGCATTAATAAAAAGTTTTAGCTGTTTATTTTGGATTTCAATATCCAAAATATTATGATTATCTTTTTTAAAAGCCATATATAACTTAGTCGCAACTGCCTCACAATCTGGTACTAATTGACATATAGCTTGTTTAAAGATGTCATAGAGCTCTAAAATATCATCTGGTTTACTGTTAAGTAGGTCTTCTTCAGAGTAGGTTTTTATCTCTTTAGCTACTAATGATAGCTCAGAATTATCGGTCAATACAGATGTTTTGATACTTGGTGCATTCTTTGATTGTTTAATACTGCTAATCGTTAAGATATCACCTTCGTAACGCTTGACTTCCCATAATTCGATGTTCAAATCCTTGAAGTTAACAGCTTGCTTCTGAAAAGTTGGAAAATTAGGAGAAATAAAGATAACTTTACTTTGTGACCAATCAACTTGATTTTTTGACAGTAGCTTACCTGTTTTCTCATGATACTCTAAAATAAAGTCTGCTTTAAATCGCAATAACGTATTAAGGTAAGATACGCCTTGGTCCAAAACACTAGCATGACTTGAACGCTTATACTCAATAATAACAAAACTCTTATTTTCATGGTCATAAGCCAGTGTATCCAAACGCTGATTTTAGATTGAAAACTCTGTACTAACAAATTCTAAACGTGTCAAGGTTGTCAAATGTTGTTCAAATAAACGTTGTAAATCTTTTTCCAGTTTAAATGGTTTTTCATATAGTTCTAACAAGCCGTTTGAAGATAACTTATACAAAGTCATAATAACACTCCTTTCTTAAATATTATACCCCTACCAACTCAATCTTTATCCCATCAGGGTCTTCAAAGTATAGCGCGTAGTGGTTCTCTCCTCCTGCGTAAGGATAGCGATCATCGTAGAGAAGTTTGACACCTTTTTCCAGCAAATCCTGCCTCAGTTGGTCAATTTCTTCTTGACTCCCACCGTGAAAGGCAAGGTGGTTCAACCCAATTCGGCAACGATGATAGCCTACTTCTAGAAAATCAGGAGGTGTTTGAATAAAGACTAGGTACTGCTCCGCTTTTTTGAAAGAGAACCCATCAGTCCATTCTTGATAGAGCGAATAACCCAGCTTGGTCAGGAGAAAGCTATAATATTCATAGGATTTGGACAAATCCGACACATAGATTTCAATGTGGTGTAACATCTCTTCTCCTTTCGCTAGCTGTTAAGAAGGTTGCAACCATTCGTCCCTCAGCAAACCATAGACAATCTTATCATGGTAATGACCTTCTAGTAGTTTCCGTTGACGCAGTCGTGCTTCTAATTGAAAACCTAATTTCTCTGCCACACGTTGACTTTGATGATTAGAATCATAGGTTACTAATTCAATTTTTCTCATATGATAAGCCTGAAAACCATGATGAATCAGTGCACCAACCGCCTCTGGCATCAAACCTTGCCCCCACCAATCTGGATGCAAAACATAACCAATTTCAAAAATGTCTTCCTCGATTTCCTTTGTAAAATTGACTGTTCCAATCATTCTTCCATCGCCTTTTAGACAAATCGCATAGATACGCAAGCAAGCTTGTTCCTCAGCTTTCTGCAAATCCTGCTCGATAAAAGCTCGGACTTCTTCCAATGACTGATTTACCGGAAAACCAGCCAAACTTGCGACTTCCACACGTTGACCATAATCAAACATAGCTGGCGCATCTGTTGGTTTAATAGGACGCAACAACAGACGTTCTGTCTCTATGTCCCCCATATTTTATTTCCTTTCTTTAAGTGAAAATCATAGCAACCTTTTTCTACTCCATGCATTAGTTTTTGAAAAAATTATTATCGAATTTTTTCAAAAACGTCAAAATCCCCATCCAGCTTACGCTAGACAGGGACGAATTTCGTTTTGAATTCCGCGGTACCACCCACATTCGGGCTTTGCACCCGCTGCTCTTTTTATACAAATTGATGACTCAGCAACCAGTTTTGACATTTGTGCGGATTTCTCAGTAGCACCGCTTCCTGTGACAAATGGGCTTCAAAACACCTCTGATAGGATTATTATAGCAGACCTTGGCTGCAAATACAATCTTTATATGAGGCTATCTTAGTAGCTGATGAAATCTTATCACAACAATGCACCTGAGGCCTTCTCAAAAACGACTTTAGTGTCATTTTCCTTTAAAGGTCTTGGTCGTCATAGTTAATCACAATATCATCCACTTCTGCTGTGCTTTTGACGACTTTCTCTTTGACATCAGTATCTGAAGTGACTTGATTCAAGGTGTTAACGGCCGCATCTTTCACAAGAGTTGCTTTTTCTTTCACTTGTTCAACAAGGTCATCGACAGTTAAATCACCGTTTTCATATTTAGATTTATAATCATTAAATGCCTCAACAGCCATATCCTTATAGCTATTGGCTTTCGCCAAAGCTAGCAGGTTGTATTCTTCTGTGTTGTCCTTGTAATCGGTGATAAACTCATTCGCTTTATCCTTAACCTCTTTGCCTTTACGGGTGTTAAGGAAATAAGCTGCTGCGACACCAATGGTTGCGCCAATGAGCACTGATTTACCAAATTTTGCCATAGTATGTTCCTCCTAGATTCTTAGTTACTTCTTTTTTTCTTAAATAATTTAGAACCAATTTTACCAGTGATGTAAGATTTCCCAACAGTTCCTAAGGTACTACTGACGCCACTTGTCTTTTGACCAAGATGACGTGCTTTTAAATTCAAGTCAGAAACACTTTCTGACAAATCAGCTATAGCGACAAACAAAGGATCGATGGTCGAAACCTTGCCATTGATATCCTCTACCAAAACGTTAGCCTTTGCTAAAATGTCATTGGTCTGATAGAGGGTAACATTGACATCACTGGTTAAAATTTTAATGGTTTCCTTTGTCTCATCAATCGTTAACGCTACTTTTTGCAAGACTTTGATGAGATAAACAACCAAAGCAACAAAGGCTAATGCAATAATCAATACTGATATTCCTACTAAATCCATAACTGTCTCCTACTATTTTTTTGATGATGAGCTATAAAAGGGTAATACCAAACGGTAACGGCGATAAATGAACAAGGTCAGACCCACAACAACCAGCAAAGCTGACAGCCATTGCGACACCCTAAACCCAGCTAACATCAGACTATCGGTGCGCATCCCCTCAATAACCAGCCGTCCAGTCCCATACCAGATGAGGTAGAATAAGGTCGGCTCACCTTTTTTTAATAAATGAGGGCGATGTCTTAAACTCATAATGATTATAAAACCAAGCACATTCCAAAGGGATTCATAAAGAAAGGTTGGGGTTCGATAAGCACCGTCTATATACATTTGCTTTCTGATAAAGGATGGCAGATAATCCAAATGTGCCACAGGTTGACCAAAGGCTTCTTGGTTAAAGAAATTACCCCAACGCCCCAAACTTTGAGCCAGCAGAACACCTGGAGCCGCAATATCTAAAAAATCAACCGTATCGATAAAATGATGGCGGGTAAAAACGTAAAGAACAATCGCCCCTGCTATCAAGCCACCGTAGATAGCAATGCCACCATTCCAAACAGCAAAAATCTCAGAAAGATGCTCCTTATAGTAAGACCATTCAAAAATCACGTAATAAAAACGGGCACCTACAATGGCAATGGGAAAGGCGATTAGGATAAAATCCAAGACTGAGTCAGGCTTGATATGTTTTCTCGGAGCTTCTTTCATTGCGAGATAAACAGCTAGAATAAGCCCTGATACAATGCAAAGGGCATACCACTTGATAGCAAAGGGACCCAGTTGAATAGCCGTTGAATCAATCATCGGAAGCCCCGTTTCTCGAAATTAGATTGGACAAGCGTTCTTCAAAAGTTTTGGTAGCATCAAATCCCATCAATTTTGCCCGGTGGTTCATGGCAGCAGCTTCGATAACCACTGAGACATTGCGGCCTGTTTTAACTGGAATGCGAACGCGTGGAATCTTCACCCCCGAAAATTCAATTTCTTCACTGCCATTTCCCAAACGATCAAAAACCTTATCAGGCGCATAATTTTCGAGGTAAATGGCCAGCTGCACTTGCGAAGAATCTTTCACAGCACTAGCCCCATAAAGGCTCATGATGTCAATGATCCCAACACCTCGAATCTCCAAGAGATGTCTGAGAATTTCAGCAGGTTCTCCCCAAAGCGTCTCTTCATCTTTGGCAAAGACATCTACCCGATCATCAGCAACCAAACGATGCCCACGTTTCACCAACTCAAGACCTGTTTCACTTTTACCGATGCCAGAATCCCCTTGAATCAAGACACCCATACCATAGATATCCATCAACACACCGTGCACACTTGTACGCTCGGCCAGACAAGAATCCAAATACCAAGAAATCTCACCAGACAGGCGACTGGTCGGTACCTCGCTTGAGAGAACGGCAACATTATTTTTTTTCGCTGCGGTGACAATTTCTTCCTGAATCGAAAGACCACGTGCCACAATAATAGCTGGCGTCTGCGGTCTTAACATTTCACTCAAGACCTGCAGGCGATTATGGTCCGTCATGGCATTGAGATAAGACCACTCCTTCATCCCAACCAACTGAACACGTTCTGGGGCATAATAATCAAAGTAACCTGTCATCTCAAGACCTGGTCTTAAAATATCAGAAGTCACTATCTCCTTGGTCAGTGAAGCCTCATCGCCATAGATGACCTCACATTTTATCTTATCGACCAGCATTTGAACTGTAACAGACATCGTGTCTCCTTACCTAAATCCATTATTTTTTGTTTATTATAACATATTTCCATCAAAAGGTAAGCGCTCACCAATTGCTAGAAAAATCTCCTTTGTCAAAAAAAGGGCCGTAAGAGCCCTTTTGCCAACTTTCTAATACCAATTATCCTCATGGTCATCGACAGGTTCTGCTGTTTTACGGCGACGATGCCGTGATGAAAAGGAAGCCCGTTCAATATCTTCTCGGTAAGGTAAGAAAATCGCTAAAACGATATAAATAACAAGAGGAAATTGGGCAAATAAACAAGATACTACAAAAAGAGCTCTTACTAAATTAAGATCCCAGTGGTATTTGTCTGACAAACCTGCTAATACACCTGCCAGAACACGCCCCTTTTTCAAACGATAAAATTGATCTCCCATCATAACTCTCCTTTTAGGTTATCGGAAATGGTCATTTCCGTCTTTTCAGGCTCTTATTATATCTTAGAATAAGGAAAAACAAATCAGCCTTACGACTGATTTGCATCTTCTTTCAGAGCTAGCTTACCTTGACACTTGCCACAACGGTATTTACTGATCGTGAGACGTCTTTTTCGAAGATAGATTTGCCCACATTGTTGGCAATAATAGCAATGCTTTGCTCTACTTTCTTGCAGTTTTGGAGCAAAACGAAGCCCTCCCACCTGGGTCAAAAGCGTCTTAAAATCCTTATCTTGATGTTTGTATCCCTTTCTTTGGAAATACAAATGATAATGGCATAGCTCATGGCGAACAATTTGGCGAAACACGTCTTCACCGTATTGTTCTAAATGTTTCGGATTAAAATCAAGATGCCCATCTTGCGGAAAAAAGCGACCACCTGTTGTACGCAACCGCTTGTTCCAAAAAGCCTGATGAGAAAATTCCCAGCCAAAATCCTCACGAGACACCTGTTTGACATAATCAGTGAGAGTCACGAGGATCTACCAAACTAAGATTGATTTTACCACGATCTAAGTCAATCTGAGACACCCAAACCGTTACAATATCACCAACAGAGACCACCTGGCTCGGATGTTTCACAAAGGACTGGGCCATCTGTGAAATGTGAATCAGACCATCATCGTGTAGCCCAATATCGACAAAGGCACCGAAGTCAACAACGTTACGAACAGTCCCTTCCAACTGTTGCCCAATGCTCAAATCGCTTATCTCAAGGACGTCTTGACGTAAAACAGGTGCTGCAAACTCATCGCGAAGGTCACGGCCTGGCTTTAAGAGTTCTTGAACGATATCTTTTAGGGTTTCTTGTCCTAGACCGGTTATCTCAGCTGCTCTTGCCATATCAAGGGTTTTTAATTTGGCTTTGGCAGTCTCATCGAGTTCTATGATATCCAGCTGCTCAAATAGTAATTTAACAGCTCCATAGCTCTCTGGATGAACACCGGTATTGTCCAAGATATCTTTACCATTTGGAATTCTCAAAAAACCAGCCGCTTGCTCAAAGGCTTTAGCACCTAAACGAGGAACTTTTTTAATCTCAGAACGCGAGGTGAGAGCGCCGTTTTCTTCACGGTACTTGACAATGTTCTCAGAAATCGTTTTATTGAGCCCCGATACATGGGCGAGCAAGGCTGGACTAGCCGTGTTAACATTGACACCGACCTGGTTAACAACTGTATCAACCACAAAGTCAAGATTATCAGCTAACTTTTTTTGACTGACATCATGCTGGTATTGACCAACCCCGATGGACTTGGGGTCAATCTTAACCAACTCGGCCAATGGATCCTGTAAGCGTCTAGCAATGGATATGGCTGAGCGTTTTTCAACCGTCAACTCAGGGAATTCCTTTCTTGCTAATTCAGAAGCCGAATAAACAGAAGCCCCCGATTCATTGACAATCACATACGATACCTCTGGAAAATCCTTTAAAACTTCCGCAACAAAAGCCTCGCTTTCACGACTAGCAGTTCCGTTTCCAATCGCAATCAATTCAACCCCAAATGCGGTAATCAATTCGGCTAGCGTCGTTTTTGCTGCTTCAATCTTTGACTGACTTGCTGGTGCGACTGGGTAGATGACTTGGGTGGTCAGTAACTTCCCGGTTTGGTCAACAACCGCTAGCTTGGCCCCTGTTCGAAAGGCTGGGTCAAATCCTAGGACCACTTTTCCTTTTAGTGGTGAGACCAATAACAGGTGTCGAAGGTTTTCTGAAAAGAGACTGATAGCCCCATCTTCTGCTGCCTCAGTCAATTCAGACCGGATCCGGCGCTCCATAGCTGGAACAATTTTTTTCTTACAAACGTCTTGGACAATCTTGTGGATATATGCGTTTTTTGCTCTAAATCGGGCTTCGTAAAAACGAATGATAGGGTCCACTTCGTGATCAAAGGACACTTTTAAAATCCCTAACTTTTCACCGCGATTGAGAGCTAATACGCGGTAACCCTGCAATTGACTGACAGGCTCTTTGAAATCGTAATAGATTTGAAACGTCTTTTTATCATCAGCATCCCTATCCTTCACGGTCGATGTCAGATAACTCTTACTCATGATATAGCGATAGGTCCATGAGCGTAAGTTGTTATCCTCTGCCAACGACTCAGTCAGAATATCGCAAGCCCCTAATAAGGCTTTCTCAGCGGTATCAAATCCTTCTGTGATAAACTGTTCAGCCTCTTTGTCAAGTTCGGGGCGGTTTTGTAAGATGAGACGAGCAAGCGGAAATAATCCTGCTTCTCGGGCAATGGTGGCTTTGGTACGCCGTTTCTCTTTATAAGGGAGATACAGCTCTTCGAGATCGGCTAATTTTTCAGCAGTTTCAATGGCTTGACGCAAGCTGTCAGTGAGTTTTCCTTGTTCGTCAATCTTAGCTAAAACAGTCGCCTTACGCTCAGCCAAGGCGGTCAAGGACTTATCCATGTCCAAAATTTCCTTGAGTTGGACCTCATCCAAATTCCCTGTCTTCTCCTTACGGTAACGGGCTATAAAGGGAATTGTGTTTCCTTCTGCTGTTAACGATAAGACATTGCTAACCTGCTGCTGTGACACTCCCAAATGTTGAGAGATAATACGTTCATTTTGATTTTCCATAACCCACTTATTATAGCCTAAATCAAGACAATTATCTAGCACAAAAAAGAGGAGTGAACCGTCATTCAAACCTCTTTTTATTATATGATTAGCAGTCTATTATCTTCATAGGCTGCTTATCTATGAGCTGGTTATTAGTAGTCAACGACTACTGTTGTTTTTGATACTTGTTGCCAAACAAGTCCTACAACCAAACCAACCAAGGCTGGGCATAACCATCCCATTCCTAAATCAAACAAAGGTAGTACTTTAGCTGCAAGCTGGATTAAAGATTGCACTGGTGCTAGGTCTTGAATAAGGGCTGGCGTTGCATTTAAACCATCCACAATAGCTGCCAAGAGGGTGAAAAAGGTTACGGCTTGATAAACTTTTTGCGACAATGGCAACCATGCTGATGCGATTCCTAACAAGACTAGCACAATTGCTAACGGGTAGATAAACATCAAGACTGGGATAGACAATTGGATGATTTGTGTGAGACCAACATTGGCGATAATTGCTGGTAAAACAGAGAAGACAAGCAAGTAAAAACGATAAGGTTTACTTGGGAAAAGCTCTTCAAAAGTTTCTGAACAAGCTGTTGTCAAACCGATACAGGTCTTAAAGCAGCCCAAAAAGACAATAAGGGCTAGGATGACGCTTCCTAGAGCGCCAAGGTAGTGGGCTGTGATTTGTCCAAGGGCAATCCCACCATTTTCACTGATAGCAAAGCCACCAAGACTGGTTGCACCCGCATAAGCTAAGAGAGTGTAGATAAGGCCCATAAGACCAACAGCAATCAAGCCTGATTTCATCATTTCGATGGCAAAGAATTTAGGTTGTTCAACCCCTTTTTGTTTAAGTGCCGTAACCACAATGATACCAAAAGCAAGTCCTGCCAAAACATCAAGAGTATTGTATCCTTCGATAAAGCCTTTTAAGAAAGGTGCTGTTTGATAAGCTTCGCCAACAGCTGCACCACTAACAGGTGCCATAGGATTGATAATCACAAAAAGAAGCACTACACCAAGTACCAACAGGAAAATAGGATTGATGTATTTTCCGATAATATCAACCAATTTACCCGGTTTCTTTGAAAGGACATAAGATAATCCAAAAAAGATGACCGAATAAAGGGCAAGTGCTGGCATTTTCATCGCATCGCTCAAATAAGGGGCAAAAGCAATTTCAAATGACGTTGTTGCCAAACGAGGCATGGCAAAGAATGGTCCGATAACCAAATAAAGGGCTACCGTGAAAAAGTAAGCAAATGGTTTTGTCACTCGGCTAGCTAAGTGGAAAACACCTTTACCGCCTGAAAAACCAATCGCCATAATACTAAGAAATGGCAAACCAATAGCTGTCAATAAGAAACCAAGGTTGGCTGACCAAACAGCTGCCCCCGCTTCTTGCCCCATATGAACTGGGAAAATGAGATTACCAGCTCCAAAGAGAAGCCCAAAGAGCATCGAGCCGATAAAAAATGTGTCTTTTCGTGATAACGTCTGTTTCACATGTGTACCTCCTAAATAAAATTGCGCTTATTATAACACAAAGATAAATTTAAAAACAAGACCGTCTGGCAAAAAAATGTTCATTTTGGCGAAAAACCACTCAAATAGTCGGATTTTTTAATTTTTTTCGATTTTGCTATTGCCTTATCCAAAATTTTTCGTTATAGTATTAACAATATCAAAAAGATTGGAGACACTCGTAATGACCGCTTTACAGACACAAGCAATCATTATTATTAGAGTCAGGACTTAGCAAGTTTCGTTTTAGCGATTCTATGCCAAGTCCTATTCGTCGTACGAGTGGATTGGCTAGAGACAAAAGCTTTCCACTCGACGTGGAAAGCTTTTTCTATTAGATTTTTAAGGAGAGATACAATGACTGTTTTTTATAAATGCAACCAACTGTTCAGAGACTACCTGTCTTATGTTGTCGTGGCTGTTGCACTAATGGCCCTAACCGTACCAAGTTACTTTACTTGGGTAACTGGCTACCTGACCCCGTTGCTACAATTCATCATGTTCACCATGGGACTAACACTAACCATGAAGGATTTTAGCGAAGTCTTTCGCCGTCCAACTCGCGTCTTACTTGTTGAATTATTACAATTCGGCTTTATGCCCTTATCAGGATTTGTCCTTGCTAAACTCTTTCAGCTACCGGATCAAATCGCCCTTGGTTTGATTCTACTAGGTTCTGTTCCTGGTGGGACATCATCCAATATCATGACTTACCTAGCTAACGGTGATGTTCCCTTATCTATCTCAGCCACTTCCGTTTCAACCCTCATCGCACCTGTAATGACACCTCTTATCTTGACTTTTTATGGTGGTTCTTACTTTGAGATGAGTTTCTCAGCCATGTTTGTATCTGTCTCTCAAGTAGTCCTACTGCCGGTAGTAGCTGGTATGGTTCTCAATGCCTTATTTGGACGATACACTCAGAAAATTAGCGTCGCTATGCCGACCTTCTCATCTGCTGCGGTTTTACTCGTTTTAGCAGGAACCGTCGCTGTCAATCGTGACAATCTCTTATCAACTGGTTGGTTAATCTTCCTTGTGGTCTTTCTTCATAGTATCTCTGGCTATTTGGCAGGAACACTATTTGCTAAACTCTTCAAATACGATGTGGCAAGTCAGCGTACCATCGCTATTGAGGTTGGACTACAGAATACCTCACTGGCAGCCAGTCTTGGTTTGGCACACTTCTCACCACTAGCAGCTTTGGCTGGGGCAGCAGGAACCATTGTTCACACGCTTTGGGGAACGATCTATGCCAACTGGTGTGCTAAAAAAGATTACCAAGAATCAGTGGCTAGCGAACAAACCCTTCAAACCTTATCAGAAGTTGTCGCTGACTAAACTATCAACAAAAGCCTTACGAACAGCAAAAAGACTTTCCAAAAAAGGGAAGACTTTTTGCTGTTCAATTATCAATCTGATGTTTCCTTAAAGACTGTCAGAACGGCTTCCTCTGATGATTAAACAAAGCATTTTAGGCGGTTTTCTTCTATTATATAGTGGTTATACAAAACATGGGAATAGATAGCTAATCTCATGCTTTTTGTGAGGTTTAATTTAAGAACTTCATCTACTTCTAAACACCTTTGCAAATCTTATTGACCATTACCATCACAAATAGGGACTAAGGTAAGCACTACCAAAACATTTTTGAATAGTATGACGGCCCACTTATCCGATAGTCTCAGCGGACCGAGAGGATTCAATGATTTCTTTGGATTGAACACTGGTCCTATCATAGATAGGCTTTCCCAATGGTTTGTATAAGCCAGATAGGCAAAATGATAGTATAATAGAAGCAATTGTAACAAATGGAGGTTCCCTATGGCTATTTCATACAAAAAAGACGACCGTCTTGAAAATCTTTTCGCTAATTTTGCGAAACTCCCTGATAATATGGACTCTGACCCTAATAATAAGGGAGATAAAACCCGTTCAACAGAAAAACAAGACAAGAAATCTAACCGAGATTCAGAAAGCTAGTCTGTTTCTGACATAACAATCGGAGCATCCCTTAACACACTAGCCTTGGGTTAGTGTCTTTGAAATCAGTTTAAGCGAGGCATTTTGTGACTTTTTTGAACCATCTTCCTAGTAGCGTTCTCCAATGGATGGCCATTTTTATGTCTATCATCATTGAGGCCCTGCCCTTTGTTTTAGTCGGTACAATTTTATCGGGCTTTATCGAAGTGTTTCTGACACCAGATAAGGTTGCCAAATACTTGCCCAAACAACGCTTTCTTCGTATTTTATTTGGTACCTTTATTGGTTTTGTGTTTCCCTCTTGTGAATGTGGGATTGTACCAATCATCAACCGCTTTTTAGAAAAAAAAGTTCCTAGTTACACAGCGATTCCCTTTCTAGCGACAGCACCAATCATCAATCCCATTGTCCTTTTGGCGACCTACTCTGCCTTTGGCAATTCGTGGCGATTTCTCTTGCTAAGGCTTTTGGGGGCTATCATTGTGGCGATCGCTCTAGGTATGATGCTAGCTTTTGTTATTGATGACAACATCATCAAAGCTGATGCAAGGCCTGGCCATTATCATGACTACAGTCATGATTCTGTCGGTAATAAGTGTTTTTTGGCCCTATCCCATGCGATTGATGAATTTTTTGATACGGGGCGCTATCTGGTCTTTGGCACATTGATTGCCTCAGCCATGCAAATCTACGTGCCTACCCGTATCTTGACTACTATTGGAGGAAATCCCTTGACAGCGATTCTGGTGATGATGTTACTAGCATTTATCCTATCGCTTTGTAGCGAAGCTGATGCTTTTATCGGGGCTTCACTCCTCTCAAACTTTGGGGTAGCTCCTGTCATGGCCTTTCTTCTCATCGGTCCCATGATTGACATAAAAAACTTACTGATGATGCTAAAGAGCTTTAAGAAATCCTTTATTGTCCAATTTATAACGGTTTCTGCAGCGATCATTACCCTCTATTGCCTGGTGTTAGGAGTTTTTGCATGATTCGATTTTTAATTTTATCCGGTTACTTTGAGCTTAGCATGTACCTGTATCTCTCTGGAAAGCTAGATCACTACATCAATACCCACTACTCTTATTTGGCTTTTATCGCGATGATGTTATCCTTTGTTTTAGCGCTTGTGCAGCTAATCATCTGGGTGAAAAATCTCAAGATTCATTCCCACTTATCAGGAAGAATCGCTAAGCTAACAAGCCCTATCATCCTTGTCTTTCCAGTCATGGTAGGCCTTCTTGTACCAACGGTTACCTTGGATTCGACAACCGTATCAGCCAAGGGCTATCATTTCCCTACTGCAGTTGGTTCTGTCGGACAAGGAGAGTCTGCTGATGGCACACGCGTCCAGTATTTAAAGCCTGACACTAGCCTTTATTTCACCAAGACTGCCTATCAAAAAGAGATGAAAGAAGAACTAAAAGCTTATACCAAGCAAGAGGCGATTAGCATTACTAATAAAAATTATATGGAAGTGATGGAGTTGATTTACCTCTATCCTGATGTCTTTGCTGGCAAACAAATCACTTACACGGGCTTTGTTTACAATGAGCCCAATCACAAGAGCTATCAGTACCTCTTTCGCTTCGGCATTATCCACTGTATCGCGGATTCTGGTGTCTATGGTTTATTGACAACAGGCGCTAAAGACAGTTATCCCAATAATACCTGGGTATCCGTATCTGGAACCATCTCAACAGAGTACAACACCCAACTCAACGAAACCCTGCCTGTTCTTCATATTACCCATAGTCAGGTGGTTGCTGAACCGACAAATCCGTATGTTTACCGTATCTTTTAGCTGGTAAACAAGCAACTGTTCTTCACTAACCATCAACACGGCGTAAAAATATCTAAAAAAGCGAACAAAACCATTTTGTTCGCTTTTTTGCTTGCATTCAAATCGTTTGTTTCAGATGCTTTTGAAAGGCTTAAATAAGCCCTTCTAAAAGACCTTGCATAAAGTCTTCCGAATTAAACTGTCCGATGTCATCAATCTTTTCACCAAAGCCAATCAATTTGACAGGGATGTCCAACTCTTGACGAATGGCAAGAACCACTCCCCCCTTAGCAGTACCATCAATTTTGGTCAAGACAAGACCAGTCAAAGGGGTTATTTTTGAAAATTCCTTGGCTTGACTGAGGGCATTTTGGCCTGTCGAGGCGTCTAGTGCCAAAAGGGTTTCATGAGGGGCATCAGGGATAACACGTTTGATAATCCGCCCTATCTTTTCCAATTCTTTCATGAGGTTATCTTTATTTTGTAGGCGACCAGCTGTGTCAATCATCAAAACATCAACATCTTCAGCAATGGCACGTTCCATTCCATCAAAGACAACAGAAGCTGGGTCAGCCTTTTCAGGCCCAGTAACGACTGGAACACCGACACGGTTACCCCATTCTACCAATTGTGCAACTGCTCCAGCACGGAAGGTGTCTGCCGCCACAAGCATGACCTTCTTGCCCTGGGCTTGGTACTGATGAGCCAGCTTTCCGATAGAGGTTGTTTTACCAACACCGTTCACACCAACAAAAAGCATGACCGTTAATCCATCCTGAAAATGGATTTCTTCGTGATAAACATCGTCTTTTTCGTAGATGGTGACCAATTTCTCAATAATAACACGCCTTAAGTCCTCTGGTTTTTTAGCATTTTCCAAGCGAGCTTCTCGGCGTAACGCTTCCGTTAACTGCGTCGCTACGGTCACTCCAACATCCGACATGATAAGGAGGTCCTCCAACTCTTCGAAGAAGTCTTCATCAACGGTTCGGAAATTTGCGAAAAATTCATTGAGTCGAGCCGCAAATCCAGTACGTGTTTTCTTCAGACTACGCTTGTATTTTTCCTCTGTGGTCTCTGTTTCCACCCTTTCATCTGGCAAAACTTCCTTTGATTGACGTGTGGTCATGGGTTCAAAGGTCATCGTTTCACCACGCTCTACCGCTTCTGCCAGGGCTGCTTTTTTAGCATAATAATCAGCCATCAGACTTTCAAAGCGAGGGTCATTAGATGCTGAGGTACTAGTGTTTTCTGACGATGTCCTTGTTGAATGAGTGCTAGCAGATGTTTGAGTTAAGACAGCAGCTTCAGCTGACAGGCTATCATTCGCAGGCAGCTCTTTGTCTGAAAACTCACTGCCCTCTTGCTCCAAGGCTTCCTCCGTGAAAGCTAGGGAAGCGGATTCATCCTCAACAACTAATACTGGTGATTCTTCTTCGAGCACGTGTTCTGGACTTCCCTTTAGTGAGCGACTTGCCTCAATCGGGTCAGCTGAACTTGGCTCGCTTGAGGTGTCCATAGATGATTGTTCACTAGCTGCATTGTCACTCTCAGCAATCTCTTCTTGACTAGCAACATCTGCCACTGACGCTTCTTCTTCCTTATCCTTGTCTTGTTTACCAAATAATCGGTCAAATAATCCCATTTGATTCTCCACCTAATCCATAGTATTCAATAGCTTCTGCCACACCCGAGTGATTGTTATCCTTTGTGGTCACCACATCAGCTGCAGCCTTAACAATCGGTGAGGCATTTTTCATCGCAACACCTAAGCCAGCCCATTCAAGCATGGTGAGGTCATTTTCTTCATCACCTACTGCCATCACCTGACTGCGATCAAGGCCTAGTAACTCACACAACCTGGCTAACCCTGAGGCCTTGTGAACCCCTTTGGGCATGATTTCAAAAATAATCTCACGAGATTTAAAGGCTTCAAAATCCTTAAAAATCGCATCTGGTAATGCTTTAATTCTAGCATCCAAAAAGTCTGGATCCGTCACAGTGACAACCTTATTATAAAGACTATCAGTTGGCAACTCGTCAAAGCTTGATAGGGGCTTAAACGTCAGCAAAGGATTTGCTTCTGGATAGCGAGAAGCCCTCTCTGAAGCGCTAAGACTATAGACCACCTCTTCACTCAAGATATCAACTGGCAGACCAAGGGGCAACAAACGATCAACGAGATACTTAACCTCTTGGCGAGACAGGCTTTGTTGGGCTAACATATGCCCATCATTTCGTTGAATCAACCCACCATTAAAGGTCACGCTATAATTCATGGGATGATTCAGACCTAAATCTTCTAGTAAGTTTCCGATAGCTTTTAGGGGTCTACCTGTGGTGATGACAACATCAATACCGGCTTGAGTTGCCTTTTGAATCGCATGACGATTGGCTGGTGATACCTGCTTTTGATCGTCAAATAAGGTATTATCCAAATCAAGCGCAATTAATTTAATCCTTGACATGAGCCACCAATCCTTCTAAATAATCCAAAACAGCATCTGTGCTGTTGGCACCAATAATCTCCTGTGCTAGGGATTTAGCTTTAGCAACCCCATTGTCCGTAACAAGGGCAGTGCCTGCAAATGCTAACATTTCTAAGTCATTATAGTTATCGCCAAAGGCATAAACATCCTCACTTGATAGGCCTAAGCTGTCACATAAGATTGCAAGACCGGTTGCCTTATTGTAAGCTTTGGGAATGATATCCATCCCATCAAAACCCGTTACCACGGCTTGAAAGTCTGACAATTTACGATTGAGCACAGCGGTAAAGGCATGAATCTTATCGTGTTGAAATTGTGCCGTGACCTTGATGATTTTATCGCTGATTTGATGAATATCAACGGTCTGCACATTGCTATAAAAATGACTTACCCTGTTTAAATAATCTGGTCTTGCATCAAGCGGAGCGTAAGCCCCCTTTTCTCCTGACAATAAATAACCGAGGCAATCAGGCTGATTAGCCAATTCTGCGACAATCAAATGATAGTCCTTGGGTGGCATTTCAGCTTCAAAAAGGATGGTGCCTTTATTCTCAACGACACAACCATTTTCAGCGATGAAAGCCATCTGGTCTTGAACATCGTGGAATAATTCTCTTAGGGTTAACAAAGATCTACCGCTAGCCGCCGCAAAAAGATAACCTGCCTTGGTTAATTGTGGCAAAAGGCGGGCAAAGCGTTTCTTGTCATAAGTGCCATCTGGTCTTAAAAAAGTACCATCCATATCGGTTGCTATCAATTTTTTCATGCTATCTAACCTTTTTTCATACAGAGTGTGACCTACTCCAAATACCTTCTCCTATTATACCACAGATAAACCTAAAAGACGTGCCCAACTGACACGTCTATTTTAAAGCTAGACAAGGGTTTTGACCTTGCCGTTTTTGCAACTACTAAGGAAAATTATCTTATGATAAGAGCATCATCTTTATCGGCTAAATCATCTCTCTACCCTATAAACAGCAGTTGCTTCGTCTGTTGATGTAATTAACCTCAATCAAACAAAATCGTTTTATTGTGACTAATGCATTTTTTTGACTCATCCCAGTAATTAATACTTTCAAAACTGCCTTCTCGTAAATAAAGTGGTAATCTCTTTTTGATTTGTTCTTGTATCGGTATTTTATCAATATCTTCCAGATTCCACCATTTGGGTTCTCCTTCTTTAGAAGCACAGAGTTCTCCAGAAAATTTTGTACACAAAAAATCATAGTAGACGAACCTTTCGTTACCAATAATATTGGTAAATCCGGATATACCTTTTAACTTTAAATTTAAAGCAGTCAGACCGGTCTCTTCTTTTAATTCTCGAATAGCAGCTTCAAAGAAACTTTCAGGAAACTTTACTTTCCCACCTGGAGGAATCCACCCAGGAAAATCATCATGTTGCCGATTAAGTAAAAGAATCTGATTGTTTTTTACTACACATACATTAACCCAGTTTTTAATACTTTCTGCCATAACTACCTCCTCAGTGAACGCAAAGGCAATCTTTACTATATGAAATAAAGTACCATCCATATCGGTTGCTATCAATTTTTTCATGCTATCTAACCTTTTTTCATACAGAGTGTGACCTACTCCAAATACCTTCTCCTATTATACCACAGAAATACCAAAAAAGACGTGCCCAACTGACACGTCTATTTTAAAGCTAGCGAGGGTTTTTGACCTTGCCGCATTTGCAACTACTAAGGAAAATTATCTTATGATAAGAGCATCATCTTTATCGGCTAAATCATCTCTCTACCCTATAAACAGCAGTTGCTTCGTCTA
>JAKTNK010000002.1:0-66341 GCA_029593465.1 Streptococcus suis | reverse complement strand
CNTTTGCAACTACTAAGGAAAATTATCTTATGATAAGAGCATCATCTTTATCGGCTAAATCATCTCTCTACCCTATAAACAGCAGTTGCTTCGTCTATTGATGTAGTCAACCTCAATCAAACAAAGATGATAGCCTCATCAGGTTGGGGCGTTCTTGTTTAAGACTGGCACACTCAACATTCCTATGCTAAGTCATGCCCTTGATAGTCTCTGCTTCTTTGAGTTTTACAGATAGGACTTGTGAAACGCCCGACTCTTGCATGGTCACACCATAAATACTGTCTGCTGCTGCCATGGTTCCTTTACGGTGGGTGACCACGATAAATTGGCTAGATTTATCAAATCGATTGAGGTAGTCTCCAAAACGCTTGACATTAGCCTCGTCGAGGGCTGCCTCAACCTCATCCAAAATAACAAAAGGAATGGTCTTGACACGAATAATCGCAAAGAGTAAGGCCAAGGCTGATAAGGCTTTTTCACCACCAGACATGAGATTAAGGGACTGGATTTTTTTGCCTGGAGGCTGCACCGAAATATCAACACCAGCGGATAGCAAATCACCATCTGTCAAGATTAAATCTGCCGAACCACCTCCGAACATTTGCGTGAAGGTTTCTTTAAAGGATCTTCGAATAGCTTCAAAAGTGGTCTTAAATCGGCTAGTGACCTCATTATTCATATCCGAAATCGTTTCTAGCAGCAAGGCTTTCGCTTGATCTAAATCCTTCTTCTGATCGCTTAAGAAGGTCAACCGCTGGGCAACATCCTCGTGTTGAGCGATTGCTTCTAAATTAACCGGCCCTAAATCCTTAATGGCCTTTTGCAAGTCTTTCAAATGCTGCCTACTTTGCTCTAGGTTTTCCAATGGGTCAACTTGCGCTAGCGCTTCCGTGTAAGGTAGTTGATAACTCTCAACCAGTTCTTGTGCTAGCCTTTGTAGGCTTTGTTTGACTTGTTTTTCTTCTGTCTCAAGCTCTGCCTGACGGCGGATAAAGGCTTCATTTTGCTGACTGAGTTTTTGCAAGTGCTCTGCAATCTCTTCTCCCTGTGCTTCAAGATCTTCCAGCTCAAACCGCAAGCGAATTTGCTCTTGTTCCAAGGTGGCTTTGCGCTGACTGGCTTCTGCCAGCTGACGCTCCCACTCTGGGATACGATTGACATCTAGGGTCTCATGATGGTGTGTCAAGGCTTCCTCGAGTTGCGTCAACAAGCGGTTTGCCTGTAATAGTGTGTCTTGCTGCTTGGTCAAATCACGCTTCAAATACTGATATTCCCCTTGAAGATCGCGTTCAGAAAGACGAGCCTCCGCTAAGGATTGCTCCAAAGATTGGCGTTTGGCTTCGATACTATCTTTATCATTCTTGATAGCCGCGATATCCTGACTAATCTGCTCTTTTTGGTCTTGTATCACGCTCAGCGCTTTCTCAAGTTTTGCCTTGAGTTGACTATCATCTGATGTGGCAAGGCTCTGGTGATTAGCCAGTTTGGCTTCATAGAGTTTGGTGAGGTCAGCCACTTGACTCGCTGCTTGTTGATAAGCCAAATCCGTTTTTTGCTCAGAGAGACGGGCTTCTTCTCCCTCATGCTTCAGCTCTGATAAATCATCACGCGCTTTGTCCAGTTCTGTCTTTAGGATGGCCAGTTGCGCTTCATCCCGTTTCATCTCAGCAGTCATTTGCTCAATCTCTGATGCTAGCTGATCCAGTTCTGGCTTAATGAAGGTCGTGTTTTGTTGACGGCTAGCGCCTCCTGCAAAAGACCCTCCCGGACGCAATTCGGTACCATCCAGTGTCACTATCCGAAGCTGATACTGAAGGGATCGAGCGGCTTGATTGGCATGGTCAATGCTGTCAAAGATGGCTGTCACTCCTAAGAGATTCCCCATAATAGCCTGTAAACGGCTATCAAAAGACACCAAGTCTTTGGCTAAACCAAGAAAGCCAACCTGACCTTTCAAGCGTTGATAAAGAGCTGGTTTCAAGGAACGTTCTTTGATGGTTGTCAAGGGCAAGAAGGTTGCACGACCGTATCGACCTGTTTTTAAGAACTGAATGGCTTTTTTAGCTGTTTGCTCATCCTCGACGATGATATGTTGGGCGCTTCCTCCCAAAACAATTTCCATAGCCGTCTGATGCTCTGGTTTAAAACTCAAATGCTCACTAACAGCACCGATAATCCCACCAATACGCTCCTTATCTTGCAATACTACTTTGACTCCCGCATAGAATTGGCTATGATTTTTTTGAATGGCCTCTAGGCTTTGGCGACGTGCTGTCTTGGTCTTTAGAGCATCGTAACGGTCAAAAAGGGCAGCCTGTTGCTTCTGATAACGCTCCTCTAGGGCTTTTAATTGATGCAACTGGTCTTGGTAATCCTCTAGTAAGGTTTTAACAGCTCGCTTGGCTTCTTCAAGCTGCTCTAAAGCCCGCTTGGCAGTCTCGGTCATCTCCCTACGACGATGTTGCAAATCATCAAGTTCTTCTTGTGTTTGCTCTGATAAGTGTTTTTCTTGCAACAAGCGATTTTCTAGGGCGGTGAGTTGGTTGGTGAGGTCTGCTTCTTCTGACATCAAGCCAACAAACTGCTCACGCAAGCCTTCAATAACCTGATCTGGCGAATGCTTAAACTGCGCTAGGTCTGTTTCTAAGTCCTGAATGACCTGTGCTTGACTTTGTTTCTTGGCAAGAAGAGTTGCCAATTTTTCCTTCACGTCAGCAACAGACTGCTCTAAACCGTCGACAAGGACTGTTTGCTCATCTAAACGTGCTTTTAAATCACTACCTTTTTCTTGTGACTGAGATTGCTGCAATTGGCTAACTTGAATTTGTTTTTCCAAATCAGCCATCAAACTGGTCAAGGATACCAAATCATCCTGATGCGACTGGGAGAGGTGGGCTAGGTGGTGACGGTCTTCCTTGATTTTTTGATTGCTTGTTTCTAGTTTTTGACGTTCTTGATAATAGTGCTCAAGGTCTCGTTGGACCTGGCTCAAACGTCTGGTTAAGCCCTCAAGTTCAGCTTTTCCACTGGTAATATCATGAACCAAGACTTGTAAATGCAGTGCTTTTCGCTCATCATCCAAAGCCAGAAAGGCTTTGGCCGTCTCTGCCTGTTTCTCCAAAGGACGGATTTGTTGCTCCAACTCATAGATGATGTCTTCCAAGCGGTCCAGATTATCCTGAGTTTGATTTAGCTTGCTTTCGGTCTCTTTCTTGCGTGTTTTATATTTTAAGACACCTGCCGCCTCTTCAAAAATCGCCCGGCGCTCTTCAGCCTTACTGTTGAAAATAGCCTCAACACGACCTTGAGAAATAATTGAAAAAGAATCCCGACCCAAGCCAGTATCCATAAATAAATCATGGACATCTCTTAGACGTACTTTTTTACCATCAATCAGGTAATCACTATCGCCATTCCGGTAAATATGACGTTCAACGGAGAATTCTTCTGGTGCATCTTTGATAAAACCGTCACTATTATCGAGTGTGACACGAACTTGAGCATAATTAAGTGGCCGACGTGTCTCTGTCCCCGCAAAAATGACATCTGGCATCTTACCACCTCGTAAACTTTTGGCAGAAGACTCTCCTAGGGCCCAACGCAAACTTTCCGTGATATTTGACTTCCCAGAGCCATTGGGGCCAACAACAGCCGTAACACCCTGGTCAAAGGTGATGGTTGTTTTATCTGCGAAGGATTTAAATCCTTGAATTTCGATTGCTTTTAAATACATGTTAGACCTCACCTAGTTGGTCAAGTGCTTTTCTGGCGGCTTCTTGCTCTGCCATTTTCTTCGAACGGCCCTTACCTCGACTTAGCTCCTTGTTATTTGCCATGACACGAACCTCAAAGCTTTTGGCATGGGCAGGACCTTCTTCACTAATCACTTCATAACGAATGGTGATATCACCATCCACTTGCAATTCTTCTTGAAGAGTTGTTTTGTAGTCTTTAACTTGTTCGTATTGTCCTTTTTCAACTTTGGGAATCATCACAAGATAGAGAAAGGACTTGACGGCTTCTACCCCCTTGTCCAGTAATAAAGCGCCTAGAAAAGCCTCAAAAAGATCTCCCAAGATGGTCTCTCGTTGGCGACCGCCTGATTTTTCCTCCCCTTTGCCCAACTTGATAAAGGCGTCAAAGCCACAGTCTTTTGAAAAGCCTGCTAAACTTTCCTCACGCACAATCATCGAGCGTTGTTTTGATAAGTCGCCTTCAGGCTTATGAGGGTATTTTCGGTAGAGATAGTCTGAAATAATCAACTGTAGAACCGCGTCTCCTAAAAATTCCAAACGTTCATTGTGTGAAATGTTTAGGAGGCGATGTTCATTCGCATATGAGGTATGCGTAAAAGCTGTCTCCAGCAAGGCATTGTCTGCAAACTCAATCTGAAAATCCGCTCTCAATTTTTCCTTTAGCCCTTCCATGTTAAACCTCCTTTATTCCTTGCTTTCCATCTGATGGCGTTAGTCTTGTCAACGTGCTGTCATCAGAAACCATCAATGTCCCTATTATAACAAAAAAGGCGAAAAGGCAGAACTGTTTTCCATAAAAAACGGTTCTGCCTTTCCACTGCTAAAGCATTGCCTCTAGGTCTTCACTGATAAAGTTACAAAACAATTTCTTTGCGATTAAATGTTTGTTAGAGGGGTTGCTGTGTCTGGTGAGGTATCTAGTACCTTAAAATCATGGTTGACCCCTAAATCAGCCTGCATCAAACTTGTTTCCATGGTCATGTGTGCCAATTCTTTGATATTATTTTCCTTACTCAAATGCCCTAAGTAAATCTTCTTCGTGCGATTGCCCAAGGTGTCAATCATGGCTTGGGCACCTGCTTCGTTAGATAGATGCCCAAAGTCAGACAAGATGCGTTGCTTGGTCTTCCACGGGTAAGAGCCTGCCCTTAAAATCTCAATATCATGATTGGACTCAATCAAATAAGCGTCTGCATTGGCTACAATGCCAGCCATGCGATCGCTCACATAGCCCGTATCTGTCAACATCACAAAACTCTTGTCATCTTTCATAAAGCGGTAAAACTGCGGATCAACTGCATCATGACTAACCCCGAAAGACTCAATATCAATATCGCCAAAGCTTAAGAGGCTCTCTCGTGAGAAGATATGTTTTTGGCTATTATCAATCTTACCGAGCATATTGCGCTCATCCATGACCTGCCAGGTTTTTTCATTGGCATAGACGTCTAACTGATACTTGCGAGCCAATACGCCGACCCCCTTGATGTGGTCTGAGTGCTCATGCGTTACGAAAATCGCATCTAAATCCTCTGGACGACGGTCAATTTCGGCTAAAAGACTGGTAATCTTTTTCCCTGTCAAACCCGCATCAATCAAGAATCGCTTTTTAGGAGTCTCCAAGTAAAAGGCATTTCCTGTTGAACCCGATGCTAAAATACTATACTTAAATCCTTTATCTGTCACCTTACTCTTCAGCGTCCTCCCATTCATCATAGACTTCTAAGATATTTTTGTCATACGGCAGTACAATCGTAAATGTTGCGCCTTTACCGTAATCACTTTTGGCCCAGATGAAGCCATTGTGTTGTTTGATAATTTCTTTGGCAATTGAAAGGCCTAAACCAGTACCTCCCTGAGCTCGACTGCGGGCTTTATCGACACGGTAAAAGCGGTCAAAAATAAGGGGCAAATCTTTCTTTGGAATCCCTAACCCTTGGTCTGAGACAGCAATGATAAGCTGCGTTTCTGTGGTACGCATGCTGACAGTGATTTCGCCTCCGTCTGGCGAATACTTGATAGCATTATTGAGGATATTATCCATCACCTGTGTCATCTTATCCGTATCAATCTCAATCCAAATCGGTACCAGAGGGTAATGACGTCTGATATCATAAGTTTTGCCAGCCTGTGTTTCTTGCAGCTTAATCTGATCAAAGCGATTCAAGATATAAGTGATAAATGCCGTAAAATTGGTTAACTCAACTTCTAACTCACTGTTGTTATTATCAATCCGTGACAAGGACAATAAATCCGAAATCATGCGCATCATGCGGTTGGTTTCATCGAGAGATACGCGAATAAAATCAGGAGCAACAGACTCTTTTAAAGCCCCTTCATTGAGGGCTTCTAAGTAGGATTTAACAGAAGTTAGAGGAGTACGGAGCTCGTGGCTAACATTCGATACAAATAAACGACGTTCACGCTCTTCTTTTTCCTGCTCTGTGGTATCGTGCAAGACAGCAACCAAACCTGAAATAAAACCACTTTCTCGCTTGATTAAGGCAAAATTAAATCTTAACACAGTGATTTCCCCGTATTCATTCACTCGATTCAGGGTAATCTCTGGTGTTTTAGTGATTAAATCGTGATAAGTGTAAGAGGTCTCTTCAAACAAAGACATAACATTCATGCTAAGATCACCTGAATCCGGCAAGTTCAATTGCTGTTTGGCCATGTCATTGATCATGATGATATTACCCCTGCGATCTGTCGCCAAAACGCCGTCACTCATATAAGAAAGAATACTGGATAGACGATTTTTTTCTTGCCCCAGATTTTCATGGGTAAGACGAAAAACCTCAGACAAGTCATTGAGGTGCTCTGATAGCATTCTAATTTCCGCCGAACCGCGATTAACCTGATTGACCACATATTCACCTGCAATTAAGGACTGAACCTGCTTGGTCAATGCTTGAATACGGCGGCTATTTAAGGAATCTCGAACAATTAAAAAAACATAAATCAGGACTAAAATGGTCATTAGTCCTGCAATGATCACATCTCTAAAAGTGACAATAAACTGATCAGTCATGAGCCTTCATAAAGTATCCCACACCTCTGCGGGTCAAAATATATTCTGGACGACTTGGGGTCGTTTCAATTTTTTCACGCAAACGACGAATGGTCACATCAACCGTTCGAACATCACCAAAATAGTCATATCCCCAGACCGTCTCTAACAGATGTTCTCGTGTCATGACTTGGCCAATATGCTGTGCCAAATGGTAGAGCAACTCAAATTCGCGGTGCGTTAATTCCACTTCCTCACCATTCTTTTTAGCAATAAATGCTTCAGGCAAAATGCGAAGCTGACCTATCTCAATCTCTTTCGGTGAGGACTGCTGAGCCCCTTCAGCAACTGTCTCAATCGTTTCCGAACGGCGCAATTGTGCCTTAACACGCGCTAACAACTCACGGTTTGAGAAGGGTTTTGTAACATAATCATCCGCACCGATTTCCAAGCCAATAACCTTGTCAAATTCAGAATCTTTAGCTGACAGCATGATGATAGGCGTATGACTAGTTTTTCGAATAACCTTAGCCACTTCCAAACCATCCATTCCTGGCAACATCAAATCCAGAATAATCAAATCAGGCTTCACAGCTTCAAATTTTTGAACAGCTTCATTGCCATCAAAGGCCGTTTCAATCTGATAGCCTTCCTTACTGAGATTAAATTTAATAATGTCTGAAATCGGTTTTTCATCATCTACAACAAGAATTGTTTTCATCTTAGCACCTGCCTTTTTTCTGATTATAACAAAATATCCTATAAATGAAAAACATCGACTGTGTCAGATTGGTCCTCAAAAGCGTTTTTCTACCGGTGAACCCAAAAATCACCTGCACTCTTTTCTAGAGACCATTACCATCACATAAACCATTGGCAGTCTAACAATCAATGCTCTTTTGGAACGCCTTGCACAATTATTCCCACTGACCACAAACAAGCTATTAAGAAGGATTAATATATTAATTTTCAGAATATTTAAACTTTTATCGTTGACAATTATGCTGCAGTATGTTATATTAACTTATCTATGTTATGTTTTCTAACGTAATAATTTAATCTAATAAAGGAGTTTCTAATGGCACTTATCGAATATAAAAACGTTGACAAGTATTATGGTGACTACCATGCTTTACGCCATATCAACCTAGAGATTGAAAAAGGTCAGGTCGTTGTTCTCTTAGGACCTTCAGGCTCAGGCAAATCAACACTTATCCGTACCATGAATGCTCTTGAATCCATAGACACAGGTAGCTTGATTGTCAATGGGCATGAATTAGCCAATGCTAGTCATAAAGATCTTGTCCAACTGCGTAAAGAAGTCGGTATGGTCTTCCAACATTTCAACCTATACCCCCACAAAACGGTGTTAGAAAATGTTACCTTAGCCCCCATTAAAGTTTTAGGCATGTCACGTCAAGAAGCAGAAGCTATCGCTGAAAAATACCTCACCTATGTCAATATGTGGGATCGTAAAGACGCTTACCCAGGCATGCTATCTGGTGGTCAAAAGCAGCGTATTGCTATTGCTCGTGGCTTAGCCATGAACCCTGAATTACTGCTCTTTGATGAGCCAACTTCTGCCCTTGATCCCGAAACTATCGGTGATGTCTTAGCCGTTATGCAAAATCTTGCTGCTGAAGGGATGAACATGGTGGTGGTCACCCATGAGATGGGCTTTGCTCGTGAAGTCGCCAATCGGATTATCTTTATGGCAGAAGGGGAAATCTTAGAAGATACTACGGATGTTCAAGGTTTCTTTGACCACCCTAAAGAGCCACGCGCCCAGCAATTCCTCAGTAAAATTATCAATCATGCGAGCGAAAAAGTGCCTGCTAAGAAAAAGCATAAAGCCTAGTTGGGAGGATATGATATGAAAGACATCAAACAACTTCTTATGCTTGCCTTAGGGCTTGTCGCTATCGGGCTATCGTTTGCTCCCAGCGTTAAAGCGGATAGTATTCAGCAACTCCTATCCTCTAAGGTAATCAAGCGTATTCAAAAAGAGGGGGTTTTAAAAGCAGGGGTTAAACAAGACGTGCCAAACTTTGGTTATTTTAGTGCTGAAACCCATCGCTACGAAGGCATGGAAATTGACATTGCACGAAAAATTGCTAAAAGCCTCGGAGTCAAGGTTACTTTTACACCAGTAACCGCACAAACACGTGAAGCTGTTATTGACAATGGTCAGGTTGATATTGTTATCGGTACCTACACCATCACGCCCGAACGTCAGGCTTCTTACAGCTTCAGTATTCCCTACTACACTGATGAAATTGGGTTTTTAGTGAATAAAGCTAGCCATTTCTCATCTATCAAAGATATGAATGGTGCAACAATTGGGGTTGCGCAAGGTTCTACCACCAAAAGAGCTATTGAGGAATATGCTAAAGCTCATCATTTACATTTTAATTTTGTGCAATTAGGATCTTATCCTGAGCTCGCTATTTCTCTCTACGCAAAGCGTATCCAAGCCTTCTCAGTTGATAAATCAATCTTGTCTGGTTACCGTAGTCAAAAAACAGAAATCCTCAAGCAAGGATTTAATACCCAAAGTTACGGTATCGCCAGCAAACAATCTAATAAAGCTTTAACCCAATATATCAATAAACTTCTTGAAGACTGGTCTAAAGATGGCAGTTTAAAAAAGATTTACACCAAATATGATTTGACACCTGCCAAATCTAACTAGCCACCATAGAAAGGAACCTTACCTTGAATTACTTAGTAACAAGTCCCTTCGCCCTTTCTCGTTGGGGCGACTTCTTCGCTGATTTTGGCGATTTTGCAAAAGGTTTTGCTTACACCTTAGGCATGTCCTTAGGTGCTTTAATCCTAGCCCTTATTTTGGGCTTGATTTTTGGAGCAATGTCATCATCAAAAAACAAAACCTTGAAAACGATTGCACGTGTTTACGTCGAACTCTATCAAAACGCCCCCCTCTTAGTCCAATTTGTAGTGGTTTATTATGGCTTAGCTATTATGACTAATGGGATTATCATGATTTCCGCTTTTTGGACAGCTGTTATCTGTGTCGGCCTTTACCACGGTGCCTACATTTCAGAGGTGATTCGTTCTGGCATTGAGGCTGTTCCTAAAGGACAAACTGAGGCGGCTCTCTCTCAAGGCTTTACCTATCAAGAGACGATGCAGTTCATCATCCTACCACAGGCCATTCGTACTATCTTGCCACCAATGACCAACCAAGTGGTTAACCTGATTAAAAACACATCAACCGTCGCTATCATATCAGGTGCTGACATTATGTTCGTCGCAAAAGCTTGGGCTTATGACACTACAAACTATGTTCCAGCATTTGCTGGTGCGGCTATTCTCTACTTTATCGTCTGTTTCCCATTAGCCACATGGGCACGACGTAAAGAAGAAGAAAATAAAAAAGCTTATGTTTAATAGAAAGGGGATTTTATGTCAGTTTTAACACCAACAAACATTACCTTTATCCTACAAGGACTTTGGTTGACGCTTTATATCTCTTTTCTCTCCATAGTGTTTTCAACCATTATTGGAACTGTTCTTGCCGTCATGCGTAATGGCAAGAACCCTCTCCTACGATGGCTATCAAGCATTTACATTGAGTTTGTCCGTAACGTCCCTAATCTTCTTTGGATTTTCATTATTTTCTTGGTCTTTCAAATGAAGTCAACACCCGCAGGTATCACAGCTTTTACCGTTTTTACATCTGCTGCGCTTGCAGAAATCATTCGTGGTGGTTTAAACGGCGTTGATCATGGGCAAACAGAAGCTGGCCTGTCACAGGGAATGTCACAAGGACAAATTTTTATCTACATTGTCTTTCCACAAGCCATTCGAAAAATGCTACCTGCTATCATCTCCCAATTTGTAACGGTTATCAAGGATACGTCATTGCTGTACTCTGTCATTGCCTTACAGGAGTTATTTGGCAAAAGCCAAATTTTGATGGGAAAATATTTCGAACCTAGCCAGGTCTTTACTCTTTACCTCATCATTACTGCTATCTACTTTGTGATTAACTTCGCGATTTCAACTTACTCACGTCGTCTCGCTAAAAAATGGGCCCAAGGCGCTGAATAGTTCCCAAATTACAAGAAACCCTCAGATGTATAACATCTGAGGGTTTTTAGATGAACCAGCTATTTTCTTTTGCTTTCGTCATAGCTTCAATGCGACTACTAACACCTAGTTTGTTAAAGATTGATGACACATAATTACGGACAGTGCCGTTTGACAGATACATTTCTTGAGCAATTTCTTTATTAGTCTTTCCCTGACTGAGCAAGTCCAAAACCAGCATTTCTTGCCGACTAAGAGGACTAGTCTTAGTAACAAAGCCTTCAATTAGCTCTGGAGAATAGTCTTTTTGTCCCTTTAAAACCTTGTGAATAGTCGTCATCAATTCAGCAATCGAACGGTCTTTCAAGACATAGGCATCAACATCGTTCTGTAAGGCTTTTTGGAAATAGCCTGGTCGCTTAAAGGTGGTCACAATGATAACTTTTGTTGCCCATTTCCTCTTAATCTGCTCTAAGGTAGCCAGTCCATTTAATCTGGGCATTTCAATATCTAAAATCGCCACATCAATAACTTGTTTTTCCATGATATCGAGTGCTTCCATACCATCTTTAGCTTGGTAAACCTCATCAACCACATCCTCCATTAACAATAACTGAGTCATGGCATCACGCAACATGGATTGGTCTTCTGCTAGTAGTAATTTCATAAGCCTTTGTCCTCCAAGACAACTGTGATTATTGTTGGTTTTCTCAATGATGTAATAGTCAATTGACCACCTATCTGCTGCAACCTCTCCTTAATAGACTGCAATTCGTCCCCTGATAAATTCTTAAACCCTTTACCATTATCCTTAAAAAGCAATACGATTTGTTCTGTTTTGGTGAGGCTAATGTCACACGATGTCGCCTGAGAATGCTTAATGACATTGGTTACCAGCTCTCGTAAAATCATCACCAACTGGGATTGTACCCTTGGATGTAATGACTCATCCGTTAGATTGTTGTCCACCTGCACTGCAATACCTGATAAATCCAACATTTGTGTTAAATGGTCTATTTCATCATCAAGTGAACGGTATTTTAGTTGATTGATTAATGCTCTCACCTCAGTCATCGCAGTCGTACTGACCTGATGCAACTCAGCCAACTCACTTTTAACCCTATCCAAGTCCTTTTTCTCTAACTGCTTTAAGGCTAACTCCGTTTTGATGGTCATCAAGGCAAAGGTATGACCTAAGGTATCATGCAAATCTCTACCGATACGATTGCGTTCATTCTCCGCCATCAACGTTCCAATATACTTATCCTGACGTTCAATTTCACGTTTCATAGCTGATTCAACTTGCAAGCGATGCTGATAGTAAGTCATGACAAGAATAATCACCATGACTACCAAAGCACTGACCTTAGTAGCCAAATCAGTCGTGCCAAAGATTTCCAAACCCGTTGTTAGCAACATAGCAATCAAAAAACTTTGCATCCGATACGATTTCAACCCGTCAGCAAATCGCCAAATGAGTAGATTACTTGGAAAAAAGAAAAACCACATCATCGACCCATTAATCATCAAAGACATCAAAACGATATAACCGATAAGGTAAAACCAAAGTAGGGCTAGTCCTTTAGCAAAGCTGTCTTTTAGATGGATAAGGAGCAAGTAAACCATCGCAAATAAAATGGTCAAGGCTAGTGTCCAGACAGGGTAGTGAAAGTAAACCACGCCTAGTAATGGAAACAAGAGAAAGACCAGTCCAAGGTAAAAGAGTGAATCGTTTTTTTGACTGCTTCTAAACATTATCTAACCTCAATACATTTTTTAATCAATCCTGTTAGTCCTACTAATAATAACACATCTAACAGAATTATCAAAAAAGAGTTGGTATTAAAGCTTCCTTTATCAGACCAGTCAATCACTAGTTGATTAACATGGTAGGTTGGTGTCCATTTTGAGATAGCTTGTAGCCACTTAGGAAAGGTCTCAACAGGCATCCAAGAACCACCAATAACGGCTAAGCTCAAAAATAAGAGATTACCAACAATAGCCATCACTTGTTCGGAGGTGATTTGAGCGATTAAGAGTCCAAATGCTAGAAAGACAAGACTTGATAGTAAGAGTAAGCCTACTGAACCGATCCAACCTGACACACTCATCTCAACCCCGCGATATAAAATGCCTACCAAAAAGGTGATCACGATTGAGCAGATGAAATAAATTAGGACACGAATAATTTTCGACAAGTAATAATGTCCCATCCCTAGCTTAGAATGCCTTAGATACTGCACCCAGTGATTATTACGGTCTTCCATAAGCATATAAGGAAAAGTAAAAAAACCAAAACTCGACATGGAAAAAGCCGTCATGGTCAAGAGGTAATGCCTGACAAACTGCTTTTGAAGCTCTGGATTAGGTGACATCGTCATTCCTGAATAAAATAGATAAAAACCAACTGGCATCCCAATCGCCATGATAAATACCGGCCATTTGCGCCAAGTCGTTAGCCACTCCACCTTAAGCAATGCTTTCATCTTCTGCCTCCTTACCCACTTCAAACAGTGTATCTAATAACGTTTTATGTTGAATGTCAATAGCGGTGATTGGAATCACTTCTTTTAACTCTTGCCACAAGGTCTCCAACTGTCTTGTCTTACATTCAAAGCAATCTTTTTTAAGCCTTAAATCATAAATATCTTGCCTATCCTTAATCACATCCAAATAAATTAGGGGCAAGGTCAGCTGATGAATCCTTTCTTGATAACGCATATCAAAAGGTGTTGTATCTCTCACTAAGACCCCTTTTTGCAAAACCAAGATGCGATCTGCGGTATGCTCGACCTCTTCAATATAATGACCAGAATAAAGAATGGTGATCCCCTGTGCTTTTAACTGGTCAATAATCTTCCAAAATCGCTGACGAGTGGAGGTATCCATACCGGCTGTTGGCTCATCTAAGACCAGCATATCAGGAGTTCCAATTAAGCATAAAACAAAGGCTAATAGCCTTTTTTGACCACCAGATAGCTTACTGGCTAGTTGATGATAGCTTGCCTCTTCAAATGCCAAATAGGATCTGATGACCTCTTGTGATAATGGTCTTGTTGCAATGGACCGAAAAAAAGTGATTAGCTCCTCCACCCTAAGATGACTAGGAATGGTATTTTCTTGCGATAAGACAGCGACTCTCCCTTTTAAAACTTTTGATTTCGGTGGCAAACCATTGATACTGATTTTGCCAGAGTCAGCCAACCAATCGCCAACAATACAGGCTAGTAAACTTGATTTCCCGGCCCCATTTTGCCCAATGAGGGCAACACATTCCCCAAAGGGTACATCAAACGTAATGCCTTTCAAAATCATCCTACCCTTGATTGTCTTACTTAACTGCTGAACTCTCATTATTGGCTCCATAAGTCTATCCTCCCTTTCTTTACAAGATTTTAGCACCTTTTTAAAGCCAGCAGCTAGCCCTATTTGTCACAACAGGCAGTGACAAATGTCATTTATTCAAAGAATTGCCTCACATAAAGGTGTCTGACACCTCAGATTGAAGAAAACGTTCTTTTTGAATGCTTTTCTTCAATTTTTTTGTTTTTCGAAAAAATAACAACTCTTAGAGATATCGTCAATTCAAGCTTTCTAAGCGCTTCAAAAAGGATTATATTTGATTGATTTTGCATATTTACAAAACGGATAGAGTTTATCTACGTTCTGAGGGTATCTAGTTCCTACCACCTGTTTTAATAGGATAATGGCTCTCATAGACCTATAAAAAACAGCTGCTGATAAAGCAACTGTTTAACCCTGATTAGTCCTATCCGTTTAACCCACTAACTGAGCGTAATCTTCATCAGAAACAGCGCCTAACCACTGATTAGACCTGTTTTCATCAGGCACTCACTGCACCAAGACAGTGATTAACGTTAGCAGGAATGACAATCATAGCCCCTC
Source organism: Streptococcus suis (assembly GCA_029593465.1). Lineage (GTDB taxonomy): Bacteria > Bacillota > Bacilli > Lactobacillales > Streptococcaceae > Streptococcus > Streptococcus suis_AH. The sequence goes on along the minus strand of JAKTNK010000002.1, from coordinate 51,614 downwards.
CCCTTAAGGTTGATTGGGACTTTCCTTTCTCCTTGGTACCAACCCTCGCCAGCTGTACCGATTAAGACTTGTCCGTCCCTTATCAGCGGTATGAATAACCAATTGTTTCATCTAGACTCAAAGGTAACATTAGCTAGAGTAATCTGATTCTCCTCAATTTTTCCAAGTTCATTGAGATAGGATTGACCGATATAGTACTGGGCGTCAGCACCATTGGTTTGGCCCAAACCCAAAACATGGCCTTTTCATAGGCATCTTAACTCTGGACGTCATAACTAACTTTCTTTCTTATTGATTGAGGTTATTGTCAATCTTAAAATGAAGTCACAACAATCTTACGCTATCTAACCGTTTCTACTGACCATGTTCGTACTCCTCTAAACCGAATGGCTCCTTGTCGGTCAGTACGTAAAACACTCATGCCTTTCTGATGAAACCGCTCCAAGGTTTCTAAATGGGGATGATGGTAACGATTCTTTTGACCAGCAGAAATGAGGGCCATCCTGGCTTGGATGTGTTCTAAAAACGCTGGACTGGATGATCCCTTACTGCCATGATGACCTGCTTTCAGCACATCAACAGGCAAGGACGGGTAAGCCTTTATCAGCTCCTTTTCCCCTTCATTTTCCAAATCACCAGTCAATAAAAAACGTTGATTCAGCAATTTTCCATATAAGACAAGGGAATCATTATTACCCCCATCCCCTTCTTGAAAAGGATAGAGCACCTGCAGGTGACTGCCCATGATGGAAAGCCTATCTCCTGCTTTCACCACACGCACTGAGACCGCCAAATCTTTCAAAAGCTTGACAAAGGAGGGTTTGGTTAAACTGCCTGGACTGACCACAACCTCCCCCACATGAAAGGCTTTGACCAAGGATGGCAAGTCTCCCATATGGTCCGTGTCGGTATGTGTGATAATGAGCTGATCAATTTTGGCAATCCCTCGACTTTTCAAATAAGGGATAGCTGTTCGTTCTGCGTTGGCAGATACAGTCCTCTGGCGCCACTTTTCAGAGCTAGCAAATGACACCCGTCCACCAGTATCGACCAAGAGGGTCTTGCCTGTTAGGTCTCTGATAACAATTGAATCCCCCTGACCAATATCCATTACTGTAAGCTCGTTTTCCAATGGCCACTTAACCAATGCAACTAGAGCTATGAGAACCAATAGCAAAACATACCTCAGTTTTTTCACCGTCCAAAAGTCATGCAAACATGCTAACCCTATCAGCATCATCAGAAGTAGGCCTAGACTAGGACTTCCAAGGATTAAAGAGTGAGGTGATAAATCAGCAATACCCCGAATCAGCCCTTCCAAAAACGTAAAGAGAGGATTGACCACCGTCAAAGGTACAATGGGGCTGAGTAGCAAAACCAAGGTCAACAGGGGCAGTAACACAACATCAAACAGCACGGAAAAAACAGCAGTCAAAGGTAAAGACAAGGGTTGAAACGTGCCAAAGTAAGTCATCAGTAAGGGAAGAACACCTACTGCCAAGGCGATACTTTCTGTTAGGACTTTTTTGGGAGTGGCTAACTCCTCTAAATGCAAGGCTGATAAGATAAACGCATAGGCAAAGGACAAAACACCACCAGTGGTTTGCAGATAGTAGGGCGATAGGATAAACAAAAGCATGGCAGTCATTCCTAAATTGTCCCACTTCCTCAAACCAAATTGACCTAGTATCGCCTGCATAAGACTACGGATTACCGAGATTGAACAAGCGGTTAAGCCGGCATAGACAAAGGCAAAGGGGAGTAGGCAGTACCTAAAATGCTCCCGTAACAAGCCACACCTTAATAAAACCGTGCGAAAAAGCCCGATGAAAAAACCAACCTGCATCCCTGACAAGGCGAACAAGTGGATAATCCCTAACTCTGTGTAGTGTTCTCCCATATCATCAAAATCTTTGCCTAAATGCCCCAGCAAAAGCCCGGTCATATAGTGCTTCATGGGATCAGGAAACGTTCGTTCAATGTGGACCAACAGCTGGCGTCGCAAGCACTGCACCCTTTCCAAAGGTGTTTGGGGAGAAACTAAGTGTACCTTTTGAATAGCCTTAATGGTCACTAAACCATAAATTCCCTGATGCCTTAAGTAATCTTGATAATCAAATCCCTTGAAATTACGCTTTGGGCTAGGCTCACCCACATCTCCTAAAACATCCAAAACCACAACCTGTGCTAAGGATTGAAAATACGCCTTTTCCTCAGGTGACTTCAACCGGTAATAAACCTGGTACTTTTGCCTCCCCTCAACTGCACGAACCGATAGCAAATCCCCGTCAATAGCAAGTGTATCTGGGATAATCCTCAATCGTGACACCTGATTAGGCAGCTGTTTTTGACGTGCTTGTTCCCGATAGGTAAGACCAGCAAAATACAGGGCAAACACTAGCAAAATGCCCAAGGTTTGGACAATAGCCTTTCGATTATATTGCTTCCATAGGGCGAGTAAAGCCAGTCCCAGAAAACCAGCGGCGATGACGGAGTGAGTAACCATCACAAAATAAACCAGTAGCACTAAAAAGGCTAGATAGATCGGTTTTAAGGCTATTTTTTTAATCAACAGTGACTTCCTCACGCAGTTTTTCCAATGTCTTATCACCAATGCCTGAAACGTTGGATAACTCATCTACGGACTTAAAACCACCACTGCTGTCACGGTAGTCGATAATGTCTTGAGCCCTCTTAGCACCGATGCCAGAAATGCTTTGTAAATCCGTAATCGTTGCTGTGTTAAGATTGACTTTACCTTTTGTGCTCTCTGATGGAGACTGGTGTGACGACTCGACCAAGGATGAGCCAAGCAGCGGACTAGCCTCACCTTCTGTGGCTACGTAGATGACGGCTTCATCAGCTAACTTTTGAGCAAGATTGATTGAACGCCGATCGGCTTTATCTGTCAGACCTCCCGCCTTTTGAATCGCATCAGTGACACGGCTTCCTGATGCCAAATCATAAACACCTGGTTTTTGGACTGCTCCCTTGACATCAACTGTAATAGTTTGCGAAAGGGGTTCTGTCTTTTGAGAGCTTTGCCTTGTGTCTTGACTCGTCTGTGAGGTTTGAGACCAAGTCGGTAAGACCGGTTCTTCCTGTACTACTTTAGAAGACTTTCCTAAAACTACCCCAAAACCCACAACTAATGCCGCAATGAGAGCTAGTAAGGTTACAACGACCTTATGATGACGACTATAATTCCAAATAATCTCTAACATGCTTTCCTCCTCATTATCATTATTCGAAAAGCAATGAAAAAAGCGCTATCAGTAGCGCTTAGAGAGATTAGGGTTTTTGAACCGTTCTTGCTGGATCCCAGACAAAACTCGCTAGAAAACTAAACAAAACCGTGATAAATAGCATAAACAAGGCCACGAAACCTAGAGGGATACGATAAATCAAGGTTAGGGGATGACGATTTTTCAAATCTTGGCGATAGCTCTTATTTTCAGCATCCAAGCGATCAAACTCTGCTTGGACACGTCTTGCAACTTCGGCAATCCCTTCATTGTTCATCCGACGAATATCAGACACATCAATGGGATGACCAAAGTTCATGTCCACTTGCTCGCCACTAAGGAGGCCAGCCACAGTCATAGGACCAGCATAGGCTGCGGGCATGATTTTGACCTTAGCCATCTTAGCAATCACGGCAACACCACCTTTAACATCTTGTGAATGACGGCTGCCACTTGGAAACATGAGCAGAGAACGATTGGCTTTTTTTAGCATCGTGACAGGATATTTGATGGCTTCTTGCCCTGGATTAGCCCGATCTATGGGAAAAGCACCGCACATGCGAATCCACCAACCAAACACCCGATTGGTAAAAAGCTCTTTTTTAGCCATAAAGATAAACTCTTTCGGACGTGCCGCAAACGCCATGTAAACAGGATCCCAAAAAGTACGATGTGGGGCCACCAAAATATAGTTTTCATCCGCAGGCAAGATGTTCTCCTCATTATGGTAATGAGCATTCCCATTAAAAACCCACAGTAAAAAAACCACTAACCCTCGTAAATAGGCATAAAACATGTCGTTACCTCCATCCAAACTGCTATCATTATACCATTTTCTCCCTTTTTGGAAAATAACAAGGTCTATAGTCAATCCTCATCTCTTTTTCACTTGACGATTAAGACCCCTTTGGATATCATAAAACGACTCAACTAAATCATAAGGAGAATGAAGATGAATCAATTTGAAGCATTCAAAGCAACCCTCTCAGAAGAGAGTCTAAAAGCCATTTACGAAGAAACCAAAATGGATATTGCAGGCGATTATCTAGAAGGCACTGAAACCTTCTCAGCAGCCCTAGCCACTCAAATGGCAATCCATTTAATTGATCAATACCATGATTGGCTCAAATCAGAGAACAAATCATCCTAATTGCTTTTTCCATAAATCAATGCAGCCATGACCAATTAAGAAATTTTTTGATATAATAAGAACATGTCTCAAATACGATTAAAAGAAGGGGAGCGTATCGATCAGCTCTTCTCTAGCGATATCAAGATTATTCAAAACAAGGCTGTTTTCAGCTATTCCATTGATAGCGTGCTTTTAGCACGTTTTCCTAACATTCCTTCTAAAGGGCTAATCGTTGACCTGTGTTCTGGTAACGGTGCAGTTGGACTCTTTGCAAGCACCCGTACCAAGGCTCCCATTACACTGATTGAATTGCAGGAACGCTTAGCTGATATGGCAAAGCGTTCGATTCAGCTGAACCAACTAGATGACCAGATTACCATGGTCCAAGATGATTTGAAAAATCTCCTTCAGCATGTCCCACGCTCTCAGGTTGACCTGATATTATGCAATCCCCCTTATTTCAAATCCACCAAAACCTCCAAAAAAAATCAATCCGAACACTACCTCTTGGCTCGTCATGAAATAACAACCAATCTCGATGAGGTTTGCGAGGTGTCTCGACATGCACTCAAGTCAAACGGACGACTAGCCTTAGTTCACCGTCCTGATCGCTTTTTGGAGATTTTGGACACCTTGAGGCGCTATCGTCTCGCCCCCAAACGTATCCAATTTGTTTATCCTAAACGTGGTAAAGAAGCCAATATGTTACTCATTGAAGCCATTAAAGACGGTTCAACAGATGGTATGAAAGTACTACCGCCCTTAATTGTCCATCAAGATAATGGTGATTATACAGACGACATTTTTGAGATTTACTTCGGTCAGTCAGGAGAAAAACATGCCTAACCCCAAAGCCTATATGTATGTGCTAACGTGCTCTGATGGTAGCCTTTATACCGGTTATACAACTGATATTGAACGACGCCTTAAAGCACATAATGCAGGTAAGGGGGCAAAATACACACGATCACGACTTCCTGTCAAGCTATTCTATCATGAATGCTTTAATAGCAAGCAAGAAGCTCAAAGTGCAGAAGCCTACTTCAAGAAAAAAACTCGGCAAGAAAAGCTAGATTACATCCAAAAACAAAAAAGCTAGAGTTCCTATCTAGCTTTTTTCGTATTGGCTTCTCATTTGAAAACCAACAACCCCAGCAGTCTCACATAGACGCTAGGGTTAAAGGAATCGTCCTTGGAGAGGATTTTTTAATTAGCGCTCACCTTTGTTACGAATAACAAAACCAGTTTTCTTTTCGCTCGAGGTATTTTTATGCGGTTTTTTGCTATCTTGACGACGGTTATCTTTTTTGAACTTGTCATCACGGCGTTTAAAATCACGACGATTTCCTCGACGACGGTCATTATCACGACTGCCACGATTGCGATCACGACCGCGGTAACTTCCCTTACCTTTACCACCACCTGATGGCTTGAATGGGAGTGGTTTTTCACGAGCAATTTCCACTTCAGGTAGGCTATCTGGATCTTGAACCGTCAAGCTCAAAATGTAAAGCGCCAACTCTTCAGGGGTAAATTCTTGGGCGAGCTGAATGGCATCACCTTTGAATTTTTCAAAACGTGCCCGAGTCTTATCATCGGCAAAGTCACGCTCAATTTTAGCCAAGGCTACTTTCTTCTTAGCTTGGAAGGCTTCCTCTGCGGTAGGAGGTTTTAAGCCCTTCATCCGCTTCTTGGTTAAATTCTCAATAATGCCCAAGTAACCCATTTCGTTTGGAGATACAAAGGTAATTGACTCACCTGATTTGCCCGCACGCCCAGTACGACCAATGCGGTGCACATAGCTTTCTGGATCCTGCGGAATATCGTAATTATAGACGTGCGTCACTCCAGAAATATCCAAACCACGCGCCGCGACATCTGTAGCGACTAGGATATCAATCTGATCGTTTTTAAAATCACGAATCACACGGAGGCGTTTATTTTGGTCCAAATCCCCATGGATACCTTCAGCACGAAAGCCTCTAAGCTTCAAGCCACGTGTCAACTCATCCACACGACGTTTGGTACGACCAAATACAATGGATAATTCTGGCTGGTCAACATCCATCAAACATGTCATCGTATCAAATTTCTCTTGTTCTTTGACACGGATATAATATTGTTCAACATTGACGTTGGTTAGCTCTTTAGCTTCGATTTTGACATGCTCAGGGTTTTTCATAAACTGAACGCCAATGCGCTTAATCGCATCCGGCATGGTCGCTGAGAACAAGAGGGTTTGACGCTCTTTAGGAACTTGACTGATAATGGCTTCAATATCCTCTAAAAAACCCATGTTAAGCATTTCATCTGCTTCGTCAAGGATGAGTGTTTCAACATGATTTAACTTCAAGGCCTTGCGTTTAATCAAATCAAGCAATCGTCCCGGAGTTCCGACCACAATATGGGCACCTGACTTAAGGGCTTTAATTTGCTTGTCAATGGAAGAACCACCATAGACCGAACGCACTTTGACACCCTTTTCTCGTCCAAAGCGGAACAATTCTTCTTGTGATTGAACAGCCAGCTCACGTGTCGGTGCAATCACTAGGGCTTGAATGGTATTGTTGTGAGTATCAATCTTATTGAGGGTTGGTAAGCCAAACGCAGCTGTTTTACCAGTACCTGTTTGTGCTTGACCAATCACATCCTTGCCTTCTAAGGCAAGAGGAATCGTTAACTCTTGAATGGGTGAGGCTTGTTCAAAGCCAGCCTTAACAATGGCTGCTTGAATGTCTTCACTTAAATTAAATGCTGTAAATTTCAAATCAATTCTCTTTTCTAAAAGTGGTGCGAAGCCACTCTATTAAGCTGGTGCAGATAATTGGCTCACTAAAAGCCAGTTCAAATCCTTATAGAGATAAAAATTTGGCTATTTAAGCGTTTATAACACGCTTAGCCAACAGATCTGCTAGTAATTATGACAACCAAATTAGTGTAACACAATTATCACTAAATTGATAGCAATTATATCCATAAACCCTATAAACACGTTTTCACTTGTTGACCGACTAGACAGATTAAACCAATAAAAGCGTTAGAGGATACCGTAAGATACAGCCATCAAGATAAGAAATCCTAAACATTTTCCTCCTAAGCTAAACATGAGACCACTTTAAAACACACACGAATCCGTATAAAAACAGTTAAGACAAAGTAGTCCTAACTGTTTTTAATGATGACCTTGAATCATTGACATCCAATGATTGGCATTACATGATTCCAAAATAATGTAATACTATCCCTAGAACAATGATGAGTAAAATAGCTCTAGTGGAGTTGAACCAACTTTTACCTAATAACCAATAAACCACTCCAACAAGTATGACAGGAATGACCATCGGCATGATTTGATCAAGGACATCCTGAACATTTAATTTGACATCACCACTGACAAATTTAAAATTGATAGGAGCTTTAACCACCGATGGAATCATGGCTCCAATAACAGTAACTCCCAGCAAAGTCGCTGAATTGGTCAATGCATTCAGGCGATCTGATAAACTGGTAACCAACTTAACTCCTTGCGTGTAGCCAATACCAACAGAAAAATACCTAAAAATCAGAATGGCTAGATTCACCAAAAGCCAGATGATAACGCCAATAGCATTGCCTTCCAAAGCCAAGTATGACGCAACCGAACCAAATACTGTCGGAAAAAGTACCCCAAAAATGGTATCTCCAACGCCTGCAAAGGAGCCCATTAGACCTGTTTTTAATCCTGCCACTGTTTCAAACGATTTTTCGCCTTCAACCTCTTGAGCAGCGATATCCATGCCTAGGATAAAGCCCCCCATATGTGGAGTCGTGTTAAAAAATTGGCTTTCCATCGTTGACACGTTTTTAAGCGTCTCTTGGTCTTGATATAATTTTTTTAGAATCGGAAGCATGGCATAGATGTAGCCACCGCCCATCATGCGCTCATAATTCCAAGATAATTGACTACCATATAGCCAACGAACGCTAACTTGTTTGATATCTTTGTCACTAATCTTCGTATTCATCTTCTGAAAGTCCTCCAATAGTTACCGCAGGTGTTTGAACAATGCTGCGATTGTTCATATTCATCACATTGTTAAATTGTAAAATAGCCAAAGCCAACCCTAGGAGGGCTATCCCAAACATGGGAATTTTTAAATAGGCTACGCCAATAAAGCCAATAATAAGATAGCCTAAAAACTGTTTTGCAGGGAGATATCTCAACAAAATAGCGATACCAACAGCTGGCAGCATTCCTCCCGCTACAGAAAGTCCTTCTGTCAACCAACTTGGAATAATCTTTGAGATAAAGGCAACAAGTTGCTCACCAAATATGAAAACAATGAAAATCGGTAAACCTCTGGAAAGCCCCCAAGTAAAGATTCCCAGCAAATGGAAACGCTGTAACCGTTTAAAATTCAATGTATCAACAGATGAAGATATCTTTTTTTGTAAAAAAACATTACCAAATCGAGCTAAGATATCCAATTGAATCATCAATAAGGCTACGGGAATAGCCAGTCCAATGCCAAACTCTGCTCCCTTACCACTGCTAATCGCAAAGGCTGTACCGACGATTGAAGCCGTCATGTAATCTGGAACACTGGCTCCGCCGTATGCTTGTACACCTAATCCCATCAATTGTAAGGTGGCACCAACTGCCAGACCAGTCTTAACATCTCCCATGATCAAGCCAGTCAGTGTTCCCATGATTAAGGCCTGGTTTGCCAAGACGCTTATCCCTAAGTTTTCGACAATACCATAGAAGCCCAATAACGATAATAAAATAATTTGCCACAATTCTATTTGCATGACGTCACCCTCTTTTAATCATTAAAAAATGTTGAAAACGGTAGTTTATCTTCCATTGGAACCATTTGTGAGGTTACTATTACCCCGCTTTTCTCCAGCTGCTTAATGGTTTCAATAGCCTCATTCGTTAAAAAGACTGATTTGGTCACCTTAATGGTCCCCTCTCTTTTACTGGTATTTCCCAAATTAAACGCATCAATCGGAACACCCAGTTCAATTAAACGAAAAATCGTGTCAATCTGTTTGCAGATAATCATGACCCTTTGATCCTGATAAATCCCTTCTAGAAGACGCGCTGCAGCAGTCTCTGTTTTTAAAATACTCAACCTTAAACCACCTGGAACGGCCGTCTTTAAGGAGGCTTTAGCTAACTCATCCTTGACAACACCATCGTCAACAATCATCACTCTTGTGATTCCTAGATTCCCTAACCACATGGTGGCAACTTGCCCATGGATAAGTCGCTCATCCAATCTTACGTGTATAATCCCTAATTTATCCATTCCCTTCCTCCTTTAAGGTCAATTCGATAACCGTAACCTGTTTATCAGGTTGTTTGATGGGTAAATTTAATACCAATGTCTCCGGTGAAATAGCCTCTTTAAGATGAACCTCGGTGACTTCTTTGTACAAATTGTCTGTGCTTTTTCTGTCCCCTGAGATTTGACTTCGTTCCACAAATCTTACCTCTGAACCGTCAGATAATAATCTTGCAAAACGCACTTTTCCACCCAACTCTGGTAATAAAATGGTCCTATACGGCCAGCTAAACAAGTGTAAATAGAGTTTATTGCCTTTTTGGGTGTACCGGCAATCCTTTGGCGGCGTAAAGCCACTAGCCTTAGCATTGTAAATGGAGATGCCATTGACTGTTAACCATTTCCCAACATCCGTCAGAATGCTATGACTCACATCATCAAAAGTTCCTCTTCCTGTGGGACCGATATTCATCACAAAATTACCATTTTTAGACACCGTATCCACCAATTGTTTAATAACCATGGTGGAGTCCTTGAAATTAGCATTATCTCTATCATAACCCCAACTATTGTTCAAGGTCTGGACGGTTTCCCAAGGAATATCACTGGTATCACTTTTTGAAAATTGCTCTGGCGTTTGAATTCCTCTGCCCAATCCTAACCGATCATTGATAAGAATTTGAGGTTGAAGCTCTAAAATCAATGCCTCTAACGCCTCGCTCCCCCAATCTATCGAGCCTTTCCCTATGGAATGTTTCCACACCCTACTCTCATACGAAAAATCAAAAAACAAATAATCAATTTCTCCGTAAGCAGTCAACAATTCTGTCAATTGATCTTTCATGTATTGGCGGTATTTGGACATGTCTCTGTTTTCGTGATAAGCTTCTAATCGATTTCGTAGTGGGTGATAACCATCAATGGTGAAATCAGGGTGATGCCAGTCAATCAGAGAGTAGTAAAAACCAATACGAATCCCTACTTTTCTGAGTTCATCAACCAATTCACGAATCAAATCTTTACCATAGCTCGTATTGGTTATTTTAAAATCTGTGTACTGAGTGTCCCATAAACAAAAGCCTTCATGATGCTTTGTGGTTAAAATCACATATTTACAACCATAAGACTTGAGCTTCGCTGCCCATTCTTTAGGATTTAGCAAATCAGGATTAAAGTTTTCAAAATACAACTGATACGTTTCCGAATCAATTTCTTCCAATGTTTGAACCCATTCGTGTCTCGCAGCCACTGAGTATAGTCCAAAATGAACGAATATCCCAAAACGATTTCCTAAAAATACTTCGAGTGATGTAGAATCCATAACTGTCTCCATTTCCCCTTATTGCTGTCCGTAGGTTTTAAATTTTTCTGCCATGAGCGTCATCTCCTCGTCAGATAAAATCACTGGTTCACCAATGCTTCTGGCAATACAGTAAAGTTTTGCACAGTATTCAACCTCTTCAACAACACTATAGGCTTTTGCCAAGTCACTTTCTCCCGCTAAAATACCATGATTTGCCAAGAAAACCGCCTTTCGATTTGCCATGCCTTTTAAGGCATTCTGTGCTAAGGCTTCGGTTCCAAAGGTAGCATACTCGGCTACCCTGACATCCCTACCTGCCACCGCAATCATGTAATGCGAAGCGGGTAAAGTCTCTCTCAAACAGCTAAGGACTGTTCCGTAAATCGTGTGACCATGGATAACCGCATTGATATCATCTCGGTTCTGGTATTGAATCAGATGCATATACCATTCACTAGATGGTTTTCTACTCCCTTCGACCACCTGACCATCCATATCTAAAATAACAATATCCTCATCACTTAGTTCAAAAAAATCTATTCCCGATGGCGTGATTGCCATCAGCTTCTGTTCTCTATCAAAGACACTGATGTTGCCACTAGTCCCTCTAGTGTGACCATCCTCCACCAGTTTTTTGCCATAAGCGATGATAGCCTTGCGTTCAGCCTGCATTAACATTTTATTTTCCTCCTCGACTATCTACTATAAAGCGGTCCCAATAATTGGCACATCCGATAATCACTAGCTTCCAAATCCTTGGTTCCTACACCATCAAAATTACTTGGTCTAAATAAACGTTCCGATGACACATTATGTAAGGACACAGGAATTCTTAACATACTGGCTAAGGTAATCGCCTCTGCTCCAATATGACCATGGACAAAGGCGCCATGATTTGACCCCCAATGATTCATCACATCGTAAACCGATTCAAAACCCGCTTCTCCCAAATTAGGGGCAAACCAAGTTGTTGGCCACGTTTTATCAGTACGTTCATCTAAAATGGTATGGATATCATCATCAAGCACACAGGTATAACCCTCAGCAATTTGCAGCGTTGGTCCGATACCATTCACCAGATTAACTCTCATCAGCGTCACCGGTAGCTCGCCTTCTGTTTTAAAATGGGACGAGAAGCCGCCTCCTCGAAAGTACTCATAGTTAGCACGACACCAATCGGTTTTGGCAAGACAAGCGGAAATATCACTATCTGTCATATTCCAAAATTCTTTCATGGTTGGCTTGCCCTCGCTATCCTTAGCAGCAGCGGTTCCATCCAAAGCTGAGGCGCCCGAATTGATGAGGTGTAAAAGCCCATCTTTAGCTTTCCCTTCCAATCTTTTCCCTGTAATCCGCTCAACAGACTCTGGACTCCAGTAAGTCCTAACATCTGAAAAGATGGGGGCTTTATTGGTCAACAAGGTACCAAAAAGCATGGCTACAGCGTTTAAGGTATCATTTTCAGTCGCAAAAGCTGTCGGCGCTTTTCGACCATTCCAGTCAAAGGTGGAGGCTAAAATCGCCTCTGTAAAATCACCATTTGGCAACCAGTCCGTCCACTGTCTTTGCCCTTGAAAGCCACCCGAAATAGCATTTCTGCCTCTGGCTTCTTCTTTCCACCCAATAGCATTCAACCTCGGATTGCCAAATAAAATATCTTTAATAATAATCGCTTGCTTGGCAATGAATTCCCAATCTTGCTCTGGCGGGATAACCTTAGACCGTGTAATAACCTCTGGGAATGTCTTACCCTCATTAATATCAATGCCTTCCTTGCAGTTTGCTTTTATCCATTGTAGGGCTCTCTCATACTCTGAATGGTCATAGATACCGAGTTTCATGCGTCGCAAAATTTCTGTCATATCCACAAACTCAACCATCATGCCAAGATACTCTTCAAAAAAGCTTGTCGTCACTTGCGAACCAGCAATCCCCATCGATGAAGAGCCTAAATTGACATACGATTTCCCTTTCATTTGCCCAACTGCTACAGCTGCCCTAGCAAACAGCAGAATCTTTCTAGCAACATCAGCAGGAATCGAATTATCGTCAAGATCTTGAACATCATGCCCATATATCTTAAAGACTGGAATCCCTTTTTGAATATAGCCACTCGTTGCTGCCGCTAAATAGACCGCCCCTGGTCGCTCCGTACCATTAAATCCCCAAATCGCTTTTATCGTATGAGGGTCTAAATCCATCGTCTCTGTCCCATAGCACCAGCTAGGAGTTACTGATAGCGTGGCTACGATATTGTGCTTGATAAATTCATCTGCAACAATCCCCGCATCACCTCTACCGCCAATCGTTCGACTCGCAACGACACATTGCACAGGAGTCCCATCAGCATACTTTAGCTGAGACTCAATTAAGGCTTTTGCAGCATAGGCCATTGCCATCGTCTTGTCTTCAAGTGATTCTCGCACACCTCCTTGTCTGCCATCAATGGTTGGTCTAATACCAATTTTAGGATATGTTGTCATTCTAAGTTCCTTCCTTTTTGGGGCTATAAATCTGAAATTCAAATGAGTTTTGTACTAATGCTTTAGCGGCTACCATATCTTTAAGGTCTCCCTGCGCGATTAACTGCACGATGATATTGCCTATTGCAGTCGCTTCTGAAAGACCAGTGATACAAGGCTTATTAGTCATATTAGCCACTAATTGCGTGAAGTAGGCTGATTTTGAACCACCACCCATAAAATAGATTTCTTCATAGGTCTCATGAGTCAATGATTCAAGTTGCTCAATCACTAACTTGTATTGAGACGCCAAACTATGGTAAGCGCAGGTAAATAATTCGCCTGGAGTTTGAGGAACGTTTTGCTGAGTCTGCCGACAAAATGCTTGGATTTTATGAATCATATCACCAGGTTGGGAAAATTCTGGACTTTCCGTATCAATGATTGGAACTGTTGTGCTAACAGCTTCTACCATAGTAGTAATATCTGCAAACTCAAAAGTTTGATCTTGTCGTTGAAACGCTCTTCTTAGCTCCTCAACAATCCATAAACCAGTGCAATTCTTTAAAAAAGTGACAGAGCTATCATGCCCTATTTCATTTGTAAATTGACCTTCAAATGCCTCCTTGGTGAGAATGGGATGTTTCAACTCTGTTCCAATTAAGGACCAGGTCCCCGAAGAGATATAAAGCACTGGGTCTTTAACTTTGGGAATGCTGGCTATCGCGCTAGCCGTATCGTGCTCACATACATTGATAACCTCGATACTCCCTAGCTGATATTTCGCTTTTATCTTTCCTAACCGATGTCCTTCCTTGACAATATTAGGTAACATGACATCTGTTATCTCAAATAAAGAGAGCACCTCTTGATTCCAATCCTGAGTTAGTGGATTGAGCATCTGCGTCGTTGATGCAATACTCTTTTCAACAACAGCCTTACCTGTTAGCAAGTAATTAAAATAATCTGGCATCAGCAACAGCTGATCTGCCTTAAAATACTTATCTGGTAACTCAGACTTTGTCTTCATCAACTGAAAAAGGGTATTGATTTCCATCAGTTGATTGCCAGTCTTGCTATACAAATCAGACAGCGATGCAAATTCAGCCACTTGTGTCAAAATTCCTCTTGTACGTTCGTCTCGATAATGAACAGGTAGAGATAATAACTTCCCTTGTTCATCTAACAAAGCGAAGTCAACGCCCCAAGTATCAATTCCAACAGAAACGATTTCGGCAGCTTCCTTAGCTGTTTTGATACTGTCCAAGATATGGGAAAACAGCACTTCAACATCCCAACACAATAACCCTTTTACTTTAATCGGGGTATTGGAAAACCGTTTAATTTCTCTAATGATAAGCTTATTGGCTTTGATGAAGCCCAAGACAGCTCTACCAGAAGTTGCTCCCAAATCAATGGCTAGTACTGCCTTCATAAGATCACTTCCTTTTTGTTATCGCTTTCATAATTTTATAGTAATGATTTTTGCAGTAAAAATCAATATATGAACAAAAACTAGAAAAAAGTTCATTTTATGCTCCCTATTTTTGAACAATAATTCATCTTTTTGCAGAGCTGTGGTAAGATTAAATCGGAGGTATTTCAATGACTATCGACAACCGGAGACAAGAAATCGTTAATATCATCAAAAGCAAAAAGAGAATCGCTGTAAAAGATCTAGCGAAACTCACCTTTTCAAGCACATCTACCCTACGCCGAGACCTCATTTATTTAGAACAAAATGGTATTTTAAAACGACGGCATGGTGAAGTCATCATCAATTCCTTAAATACCAGCGAACTTTCTCATCAATTAAGGGAATCCGAACATAAAAATGAGAAGAAAATAATCGCCAGTCTGGCAAAAGATTTTATCGGTCCGGGTATGTGTATTTATTTGGATTCCAGCACAACAGTCTTTGAGCTCTGCCCCTATATCTGCGACATTGATCATCTCATCGTTTTTACAAATGGACTCTATACCGCACAGACGCTGGCTGAATTCGCCAATCCTACCATGAAAATCTTCATTACGGGGGGCGAGATTAAGCACCGTTCTGCTTCTGTCATCCACCATCAAGTGGAAAATACACTCTTAAGCCACTTTAGAATCGACCTAGCCTTTTGTTCTGCACGAGGCATCGACGATGCCTTTGTCTATGAAGCGTCACTGAGTCAGGCTTTGGCTAAAAAAAATATCATTGATAAATCTCATCAAACCGTCTTACTCATCGATCATTCCAAATTCAATCAAACGGGCTTTTTCAAAATCAATAATCTCTCGCAATATAAGGCTATTATCTCTGATGAAACTCCCGATGACAACATTATGGAAGCCATGAATAAATTAGGCGTCGAATTCATATCCTAAAACCTTTCAAACCCTTGCTGTCATTTGCATTGCCCTTGTTAATAGTATTTAACAGTTGACTAGTAGCGACCATCCTCACGACAAAACGCCTAAGCTGACCGACTGGACAGATTAAACCAATAAAAGCGTTAGAGGATACCGTAAGACACCAAATGATATCTACCACAGCAGTAAACCACAAAAAATACCTAGCCACTGGGCTAGGTATTTAGGAGATTATAATAAAGAAAAGTTATTTAGGAGTGTCTATAGTATAGGATACCTTCCTTAAAGGTAACTTAAAGCGGATAAAACTTGCTTAACTATCAAACACCGAGGCATCATACTGGCTACATCTTCTCTTCCAAGATGACATCTGGGTATTTGTCCGCAAACCAGCGTAGGGCAAAGTCGTTTTCAAAGAGAAAGACGGGTTGGTCATAGCGGTCTTTAGCCAAGATATTTCGACTTGATGACATTCTTTCATCCAAGTCTTCTGGTCGAATCCAGCGCACTGTCTTTTTGCCCATAGGAGTCATCACGACTTCCGCATTGTACTCCCCTTCCATACGGTGCTTGAAAACTTCAAATTGAAGTTGCCCCACCGCTCCTAACATATACTCACCTGTTTGGTAGTTTTTATAGAGCTGAATGGCACCTTCTTGAACCAACTGTTCAATGCCTTTGTGGAAGGACTTTTGCTTCATCACGTTTTTAGCAGCAACCTTCATGAAAATCTCTGGGGTAAAGGTTGGTAGGGGTTCAAATTCAAACTTGTTTTTACCAACAGTCAAGGTATCACCGACCTGGTAGGTTCCCGTATCATAGACCCCGATAATATCCCCAGCAACAGCATTTTCCACATTCTCACGAGCCTCAGCCATAAACTGAGTCACGTTGGATAACTTGACACTTTTCCCTGTTCGTGGGAGATTGACCGACATCCCTCGAGAAAATTCACCTGAGACAATGCGCACAAAGGCAATACGGTCACGGTGGCGAGGATCCATATTAGCTTGGATTTTAAAGACAAAGCCAGAGAAATCCTTGTCCAAAGGATCAATCATCCTATCATCTGTGGTCTTATGGCCGTGTGGCTCTGGCGCAAACTCTAGAAAGGTATCAAGGAAAGTCTGAACACCAAAGTTGGTCAGGGCAGAACCGAAGAAGACAGGGGTCAGAGTGCCCTCTAAAACAGCTTCTTGTGAAAACGTATTACCAGCTTCACTCAAAAGTTCGATGTCTTCCTTAGCTTGCTCATAGAAAGGATTATTGGCAAAAAGCTGATCGCCATCACTAATATTGGCAAAACGCTCATCTCCTTTATAGAGCTCTAGACGCTGATTATGAATATCATAGAGGCCTTCAAAAGCGCGTCCCATACCGATTGGCCAGTTCATCGGATAAGAAGCGATGCCCAGAACATCTTCTAACTCTTCCAATAACTCTAAAGGCTCACGCCCATCACGGTCTAATTTATTGATAAAGGTGAAGACAGGAATATGGCGGTGTTTGACCACCTCGAATAATTTTTTCGTCTGCGCCTCAATCCCTTTAGCCGAGTCAACCACCATAACAGCCGCATCCACTGCCATTAGCGTACGGTAGGTATCTTCTGAAAAATCCTCGTGACCTGGAGTATCCAAGATATTGACGCGTTTGCCAGCGTAGTCAAATTGCATCACAGATGATGTCACCGAGATACCACGTTGCTTCTCGATATCCATCCAGTCGGACTTAGCAAAGGTTCCTGTTTTTTTCCCTTTGACAGTACCTGCCTCACGCAGTTCACCACCAAAATAGAGCAATTGTTCTGTAATCGTCGTCTTACCAGCATCCGGGTGAGAGATGATGGCAAAGGTACGACGACGTTTGATTTCGTCTTGTAATGACATAATACATTCCTTTTTCTTTTATTCCTAACAGCGTTATTTCAAGCTCTTTTCCAAAGACAGAGTCCTCTCAAAGCAGGTAATCTCACTATCTTTCTAATATTAGTGCACTAAAAAAGAGCTGTCTTGTTACAACTCTTTTATTATAGCTAAATCAAGACCGTCTAGCAAGTAGGCCCTGTTCGGGGTGTCTCATGACCACGTTTTGAACGGCAAAGACCATTATCGACAGTACCGTCGTCACGACCAACAGGTTAAACAGCCCATTCTTACTACCTATCAAGATGGTTTCTCGCAAAAAACCGTAGTTTGCTCTCAACAAGACATCTGCCGCTCCAATCACCATATTAGTCAACAAGGTTACTTTTAAGACAAACGGAAAAGTCAGCTGGCTGACCTCTTGATCACGAGAGAGATAAAGGTAAATCAAACTATTGGTCAACAAGGCCAAATGACCAATCACATAAGATAAGATAGTCAAATGAGGAAAGGGATAGGGGTCAAAAACGGGAACTAACAAAGCACAATTTGCCCCAGCGATACCAAGGTAGGCAAAGTAAGTCTTCAACTTCCCTGATGGGAGAAAAAGAACAGCCAGTGCCGCGATACGACAATGAAAGAGCGGAAGACATTCTGCCAAATCAAAATGCATCAAAAGGTACCAGCCATAAAGGCCGATAATTTGAAAATACTGAACCCTGCGCCAAAACCTCTGGTAGCGACTTGAAGCATAGTGGGTATGGGTCAAAAAGAAACAGGCCAGGAGCAGACTCACCAGTATCCCATAACCCAATGGTGTTATAGTCGGTGCGTGACTCGGCGTTCCTGTAATAAAGGACATTATCGTTGTCATAAGTATTTTTAATCAACCTTTTCTAGAGCAGCTACCAAGCTCACTAAATTCATCGAATTGCTTCCTTTCAGAAGAATGTAATCTTCTGGAGAAAGAGTTGCGATAACAGCTTGTGCTAATTGCTCAAACTCATCTGTGCCTTCTGACTTTTCAAAGTAAAACACAGTATTATCTGGAAAAATTTCAGCCGCTAATCTCGACAGGGCGAAAATATCTTGACCGTAACAAAAGACCAAGTCAATCGCTTCTGGTGATAAGCTATCGATGATGCTCTCATGGAGAGCAATCGACTCATCACCTAGTTCTTTCATATCGGCAAGAACGACTATTTTCTTTCCACCAGGATTCTTAGGAAGCGTCGAGAAAGTTTCTAAAATCAACTTCATAGCCGTTGGATTGGCATTGTAAACATCTGATAAGATGTCCGCCCCGTTTGCAGCTTTTTTCCATTCTGTACGGTTCTTGGTCAGGCTTAAGTCCGCAAAGGCTTGGTAAATAGCCTCCTCAGGAACCATTAACAGCTTGGCGACGTAGGCAGCAATCATTGCGTTTGTCGCATTGTATTTCCCTGTCACCGGTAGGGTAACGGCTTCTTTCAAGAAGTTTGTTGTAAAACGCAATGAGTCTTTAAATTCTTCTAAACCAGTCAGAAAAATGTCTTCATGCTCCCCAAAGCGGATAACCGTTTGATGCTCTGGCAAGTAAGGGTCAATAATTGGGTCAGCCGGTGCAATCAAAATACCGTCACTTCCCATCCCTTCTGTCACTTGCATCTTGCCTTCAGCAATCTTCTCTCGACTGCCAAAAAAGGCCAAGTGGGCTTCAGCCACCAGAGTCACAACACCAATATGAGGTTTCGCAATCTCAGACAAGAGCTTGATATCTCCCAGATGATCCTGACCCATTTCCAATACCAACTTGTCCGTATTGTCAGGCATGTGCAAAATCGTATAAGGTAAACCAATCTCATTATTGTAATTGCCTTGCGTCTTGTAGGTATTGTAAGTCGTCGCTAGCAACTGAGCAATCATGTCTTTAGTCGTTGTTTTACCATTTGAGCCTGTCACAGCGATCACATCAACCCGGCTGCGCTCCACATAATAACTAGCCAAGGTCTGAAAAGCAAGCAGGCAATCATCCACTAAAAGGTAGGGATGTCCTTCAATAACCTTTTCAGAAAACGTTGCTACCGCCCCATTGGCAAAAGCCATGTCGATAAAATCATGACCATCACGAGCTCCTTTTAGCGGTAAAAAGAGGTCTCCGGCTGCAATCTTACGAGAATCAAACTCAATATGCCTCAGTTCAACATCTTCGAATTCAGATATATCATTTTTAGCTCCCACAACCTTGGCAACTTCATGCAACTGTAGTTTCATCTGACAATCCTTCTTTTTCATTCAATAATGCTTCCATTATATCATAATTTTCTTAAAGTGATTAAAGATTATCAGATTGCTACCATAAAAGCTCTAAAGAATAATACCTCAGCAGACTTGCTATTTTAGGCATTTGTGATATGATAACAATAGATTGTCACACAATCAACAGAGTGAGTGACCTGCGTCAAGTGTATGTGAATGGGATGTTGTCACATAACGAAACGCAAGTGCGATAGGTCACTGCATCCGCTGTGAGTGCTATTCAGGCGTTATATTTATAATAGCGCCTTGAAGAACCCCTGACAGCTCCATGATTAACTGAAAAGGAGCTTATCCATGTCAACATTTTTTACCCTACCAAAACTAAGCCTTAGACGCTTAGTGACTATCGGTATCCTACTAGCCTTGTCTTATCTCATAGGGCGTTTTTCAATCACTATCATTCCCAAACAGCTGGTCATTAGCTTTACCTTTGTTTTAGAAACCATCATCGGTACGGTGACCGGCCCTATCTTAGGCTTTTTAACGATGGGAGCTTTCGACATCGTAGATACCCTATTTTCTGAAAAAGCAGGGATGTTTTTAATCGGTTGGACAGTTATGGAAGCCATCATCGGCTTTTTATACGGTGCTTTCTTCTACGGCAAATCTTTTAGCTGCTCCTCTAAGAAAGATTGGCTCTATGTCTCTTTAGCCGTCAGTGTCATTACCATCCTTGGTAGCTTTATCATGACCCCTTGGCTCATCCAACACTACTACCATGTCCCAATCATGGCTCAATTTATCGCTGGACGTTGGATTAAGATTTTTGAGATTCCCATCCGAATTATCATTACCATGGCAGTCCTCCCTCAACTCAATCGTATTCCAGAATATCGTCAACTCTTAAACCCTAACCAATAATTATCAACATCCATAACCATAATAAAAAAGTTTCCCAACGGAAACTTTTTTATTGTAAGTGACGTTCACGTTTGGCGTACATGTCTTGTGCCAGCCTAACCAACTCTTCAATAAGATCCGGGTAAGCCAAGCCCATATTTTCCCAAAGCAAAGGATACATCGACCATTGCGTAAAGCCTGGCATGGTGTTGAGCTCATTCAAGAAAATCTCACCGGATTCTGTATAAAAGAAATCACAACGCGATAAACCAGAACCCGACAAAGCTCTAAAAGCCCGCGCAGCATAGTCTCGCATTTGCTCCATGACAGCAACTGGAATCTCTGCCGGAATAGCCATCTTGATGTTATTATCGATATACTTAGCCTTGTAATCGTAAAAATCAACATCCTTAATCACTTCACCTGGCTCAGTTGTTCTGATATCTGTATTTCCTAGAATACCGACTTCAATCTCACGCGCCACAACCCCTTGTTCAATCAAGATACGGCTGTCAAAGGCCAAGGCCTCTTTAATAGCCAAGCGTAATTCTTCCTCATTATTGGCTTTAGAGATGCCAACAGAAGACCCCATATTAGCCGGCTTGACAAAGACTGGGAAGACCAGCTTTTCCATACTATCACGAAGGCAGGCCTCCAAATCGCCACCTTCAATGTAAACCGTATAAGCAACTTGAGGAACACCCACAGTCTCTAAAATATGTTTGGTTGTGATTTTATCCATGGCTACACTCGATGCCAAGACATTAGTACCAACATAAGGCAATCCTAGGACTTCTAAAAAGCCTTGCATAGAGCCATCCTCTCCCATAGGCCCATGAAGGACTGGAAAAACAACCGCATTCGGCTCATAGATATCAGATGGTTTGATGGGGTGAGCACCAATGATAGTGGCATTAGTCATCAGCAGGTCATCTTCACCCGGTTGGCTCGTAAATTCCTGAGTTTTAAAAAACGCTCCCTTTTGAGAGATAAAATACGTTTTGACGTGAAACTTATCATAATTAACCGCCCGCATAACACTTTGGGCAGAAAGCACGGACACCTCACGCTCTGCTGAACGTCCACCATATAGCAATAATAATGTTTGTTTGGTCATAGAAAATCCTTTTCTTACCTGATGTCAAATGATTTACTTTAGATGATTAACATGCTAAAAAGTTCTGTCAAAATGACTCCTAATCGCCATTTCTCAGCTTTTCTATCATATCATAATTCCCTTTCAAAAACAAAAGGCCTCATTCCCAAACTTGTCAAAATGGAGAATGATAATCTGAGCAAATGATGTTGTCACTAATAATGACCTCAAGACATTCTTGAGGTCATTAGCCTTATAATTCTGTTCGGTTTTCGATAGCTCTTAACAGGGTTAATTCATCCGCATATTCAATGTCTGAACCGACGGCAAGGCCACGTGCTAAGCGGGTGACCTTGATACCAGCCGGTTTCAAGACGCGTGAGATATACATTGAAGTCGCTTCACCATCAGCCGTGGCATTGGTTGCGATGATAACTTCCGTAATCTCACTATCCATTAAACGGGTAATCAGAGACTTTAGGTTGATATCATCTGGACTTACTCCATTCATCGGTGAAATCAAACCATGTAACACATGATAAAGACCATGATACTCTTGAATTTTTTCCATGGCGGAAACATCTTTGGATTCTTCAACAACCAATAAAACCGTGCGGTCACGGCTATCATCCGTACAAATCTTACAAGGATCATCATCGGTCAGATTGCCGCAAATCGAACAATAAGTGAGTTCACGTTTGGCTGCTAAAAGATTCCTTGCAAACTCATTAACCTCTTCATCAGCCATCCCAATCGTGTAGAAAGCTAGACGTGTCGCTGTTTTGATTCCGACCCCTGGGAGTTTAGCATAACTATCAATCAATTTGGCGATTGGTGTAGGGTATAACACACTTTTCTCCTTTATCACATATTATTGGGCAAACGTTGAGACATAAAGATCGATAATATCTCTAGCGATATATTGGTGGGCTTTAGAGAGGGAGTTAGAAGAGTTTGAATACATCACACCAACGGCGATTTGATTGTTTTGATCATAAGCAACCACGTTGAGGTTTACTGCACTAACCGTTTGCCCGTTGGTCGCTTTGGTAAAGGTTTCCGCAGTACCTGTTTTGCCGCTGATAACAGTGCTGCGTCCCCTCAAACTAGAACCCGTTGCTAGACTACTATTACTATTCACCACGTCATAGAACCCTTGACGAATAATCGCCATTTGATCGGCAGTGATATTGACGTCATTTAAAGCTTTGACTTCTTTGGCTTTAATTAAATTACCCAAGCCACCATCAGGATTATCACCATAGATTCCCTCAACTAAATGCGCTGCCATACGCTTTCCATTGTTAGACACGGTAGCGGCATACTGCGCTAATTGCAAGGTGGTATAGTTATCAAACTGTCCAAAAGATTCTGTTAAGGTATTGGATACCGTAAAGGTTTTAGGAGCAAAGCCAGTTGTGATATTGGGAAGATCAATTCCCGTCTTCGTTCCTAAACCGTATTCCGCATAGGCCTTCCGCAATTTCGTCATGGCCTTTTTATAACCTTTTTCTGTCAGAGGCATGCCGTAAGTATAGTTCTGACCCATCAAACGTAGAGCTAGCTGAACCATGTAAGGATTAGATGAGTATTCCAAAGCTTGAGTAGCCGTGATCGGCATTGAACCACTAGTAAACCAAGAGGTAATGCTAGTGCTATCACCTTCAAAAACAATCGGCATATCAGTGATGACTTCATTCCCCTCAAGGACACCATTCTCCCAACCGGCCGTCAAAGTCGCCCCTTTGACGATTGAACCAGGCGTAAAGACTTCGTTAACAGTCCCTAAAACATCCGACTCGGCTTGTAAACTGCCTTTCTTATGGGAAAGACCTGCCATTGATAATATGGCTCCTGTTTTCGGATCGATAGCAACTGCGTAAACCCCGTCTGAGTAAACCGCATTGCCTGTATTGATTTCGGATTGATAATATTGACGCAAAATAGCTTCGACACCAGCTTGAAAGCCTGAATCAATCGTTAACTTAAGATTATCGCCCTTACGTCCTTTTGAGAGCGTCTGCTCATCAATAATCTTACCGCTCTTATTAACAGTGATTGTTTTTACTTGATGCTTTCCTTGAAGGACAGACTCGTACTCCTTTTCCAAGTAGGACGTCCCGACACGATCATTCATGGAGTAACCCTTTTTAAGATATTTTTCAGCATCTTCTTGCGGCAGACCCGTCTTTTCACTGGAAATACGTCCCAGCAAAGGAGCTAAATTAGTCGTGCTATCCTCACGATCCCAGCCTGAAGAAATCGTTATACCAACCAAATCAGAAGCATTATCAATAACCGCTTGTTCTTGGGCTTCTGTCAAATCATCTGTCGTCAATCGTGTGGTATCAAAAATGGCGGTGCCATTCATCTGACTAAAAAGAGCCACTGCTTTCAAGGTTGCTTCATCAAAGTTAACTGCTTTTTTGGGTACAGCTGCAACAGCATTCGCATAAATTTCAGCATTCGATAAACTGTTGTTAAACTTATCGTATTTTTTTTGATGTGGGAGAGCTTCTACGATCTGCTGGTAATTATCCCTTGTGGCTAAAAAGTAATCCTTTTTGTCTCGCAAAGAAACATGCGTCTCGGTAAGAGTCACAAGTTCTGATAAACGCTGAGCGATGGTTTTTATGGTTTCAGCTGACATGGTGTTACTACGGGTGAAAGTTAGAACTTTTTTAGATGTATTCGTCACCAGAGCAACCCCTTTGGCATCATAAATCTGTCCGCGCTCAGTTGAGGTTGACACCCTATAAGTGGTTGTTGCTTTTAACTTTTGAACGTAAAAATCCTTGTTAACCAGCTGCATATTAGCCAGTCGAATAATCAAAATAATAAACAAAAAAACAACCGTTCCAAAAAGCAAATAAAACCTTTTTGCAATTAAAGGAAGGTTACGGTAACTAGACAGTAAACGATGTAACACAGCTTTCACACTTCTTCTCCATAGATCACATATACTCTCTATTCTACCATAATTATCACAGGATAAGATGATGTAAGCCTTATCTTTAGCAAGATTTTTTCAGTTAAAAAAGAACCAAACCTGAAGGCTTGATTCTTTGATAGGCGATTATTCGCCACCAAGGTAGTACTCTTCTGTAAGGTTCAAATTCTCATCGAATTCAAAAACAAGTGGTGGGAAGTTTGGAATTTCCACATCCATGATCTCATCATCTGACAAGTTTTTAATGTGTTTGACAAGAGCACGAATAGAGTTTCCGTGAGCTCCTACAAAAACATCTTTGCCATCTTTAAGAGCTGGTGCAATCTTATCTTCCCAGAATGGAAGGGCACGCTCAAGAGTAACTTTTAAGTTTTCAGCATCTGGGATGACAGACGGATCAAGCTGAGCGTAACGACGGTCATTGTGAGCTGAGTACTTATCATCCTTAGGCATAGCCGGTGGTAAAACATCGTAAGAACGACGCCAAATGTGGACTTGTTCATCACCAAATTCCGCAGCTGCTTCTGCCTTATTTTTTCCAGTCAAGCCACCATAATGACGCTCATTCAAACGCCATGATTTTTCAACAGGAACCCAAAGTTGGTCAGAACTTTCAAGGGCCAAGTTAGTTGTCTTGATGGCACGTTTCAAAACAGATGTGAAAGCAAGGTCAAACTCAATGCCAGCTTCTTTAATCAACTTACCCGCATCAATTGCTTGTTGGGTTCCTTTTTCAGAAAGATCAACATCTGCCCAACCAGTGAAAAGATTGGCCTTGTTCCATTCTGACTCACCGTGGCGAGCAAAAACTAATTTTACCATTTAACGTAACTCCTTTAATCGTTATGGGTCAAGAAGTCTCAACCCCATATTCTTGGCTAACGCCAATTACCTCCTTATTTTACCCAAAATCAGTTTAAAAAGCTAGTCAAATCACAATTTTATCTATGATAACGTTTCCTTCAAGGATTTAATGCTTCAAAAAGACGAACTTTCCTAACCTATCTCAAAAAAAATCTTGCTCTCCTTCCAGCAGAGTGATAGAATAGAAAAAATTTGTCTAAAACCTGGCAGCTTCTGCCCTTTCCATACAGGAGGAAATTATGGTATTAACATCTACACGGATTGGTTCTTTTCAATTTGAGAATTGCTTAATGAATGCTGCTGGTGTTCGCTGCATGACTATCAACGATTTGGAGGCCATTCGTCACTCCAAGGCTGGTGCTTTCGTTACGAAAACAGCAACGTTAGAGGCACGCGCTGGCAATCCTTCGCCACGTATGGTAAGCACTCCTCTTGGCACCATCAATTCAATGGGACTACCAAACAAAGGCTTCCAGTATTATCTCGACTATTTACTCTCCCTGCAGGAAAAAGAACCTCAGCAATCACATTTTTTCTCTGTTGTCGGCATGTCACAAGTGGAGACGCATGTCATCTTACAAACTATCCAAAACAGTAACTATCAAGGTCTTGTAGAACTCAATCTTTCTTGCCCAAATGTTCCAGGAAAACCTCAAATTGCCTATGATTTTGAGACAACTGAAAAGCTCTTATCTGAAATCTTTACTTACTACAACAAACCACTAGGAGTCAAACTTCCTCCTTATTTTGATTTGGTGCATTTTGATCAAATGGCTGAGATTTTAAATCAGTTCCCACTAACCTTCATCAACAGCGTCAATTCTATCGGAAATGGTCTGGTCATCCAGGATGAAACGGTTGTCATTAAACCCAAAAACGGTTTTGGCGGTATCGGCGGAGACTACCTCAAACCGACAGCTCTCGCGAATGTCCATGCCTTTTATCAACGCCTAAAACCATCCATCCAAATCATCGGAACTGGTGGCGTCAAATCCGGGCGTGATGCTTTCGAACACATCCTTTGCGGAGCCAGTATGGTTCAAATCGGTTCTGCCTTTGGCTACGAAGATACTCCTATCTTTACACGTATCCAAGCTGAATTACAAGCCATTATGCAGGAAAAAGGTTACCAAACCATTGACGATTTCCGTGGTAAACTCAAGCATTTAGACTAGCCACGTTTCAACGAAAAGCAGGCAAACGCCTTATCTCTGTGATTGTCTGTTTTGACATGGTTCTGTTCCGAAAGACTGCTCTAATCGCCTTTTGACGCTTCCTTTAATATTCGCGACATCGATTAATATGGAGGTTCGAATATTATTTCTAAGGGAGCATTTTTGGCTAGAATATCTCAAACTCTTTAAACGGTAAATAAAAAGTAGTCTATGACAGGATAGACTACTTTTGTTTTCCTTGAAAGCGCGCTTCAAATCGCTTTTGGTCGTAAAAAGGATAGATGAACTGAAGACAGGCAAATCCCAGCAAGAAGCCTGCCAAGACATCCGTTGGATAATGGACACCTAGATAAATCCGCGATAACCCGATTAAGAAGATTAAGGCGAGGAAAAATCCTTCAACTAGTAAGCGCAGTGGTTTTGATGTCAACCGTTGGTGGGCGATAATCAACATAAATCCATAAATCATCATAGATCCTGCCGAATGCCCGCTAGGAAAGGAGAAGCCTTGCGCCACTACGAGATGCTCTATCGCCGGTCTACCCCTAGCATACAATCCCTTGGTTGCAACGATCAAAAGGCCCGAAACAACGCCGCTAAGGGAAAGAAACAGACCTTCTATCCTCCATTTCTTAACGAAATAGAGGTAGAAAACAGCTACTAGCAGGACAAAAACGAAGGTTGTCGTATTCCCTAAAATCGTCAGACTTCTGAAAAATGCTGTGACTTCCTGAGGGAGGTTCCCCCTAATAGCTGTCTGAATACGACTATCAAAAACCTCTAAATGCTCTGGATAAAATTTGACTGTGTAGCCAAGTATCATAAATAAGAGGAGGGCAATCGAGCCTCTCAAAAAATAAGTTTGTTTTTCTTTCATATCAACTGTATCGTTGTAATACCGGTTTCAATACTAGAAAACTGACGGCAAAAACAAGCGATAAAATCACTCCTTCGATTAGATTAAAGGGAATCACCATGGCTAGCAAGTACTTAGAAATACCGATAAAAGCAGCAATATCAAAGTTAGCCAATTTAACGTACAAGGGAATCGCAAAAACATAATTAAGGACTAACATGGATAGCGTTAATAACATGGTTCCAATGACACTAGCTACAATATAAGACCGACGTGACTGCTGGTGTTTCCAGAAAATAGCAAAGGCAAGTACAAAGATTCCCATGCCAATAATATTCATCGGAAGTCCAATGAGTTCGCCTATTCCTTTATTATTTAAAAATAATTTTAACAAAGTTCTCAGCAAAAGGATAACATAAGCACTTTTTAAATCAAACATCACTAATCCTAATAAGATAGGGATAATGCTAAAGTCAATCTTTAAAAAGTCAGCCGCCGGTAGGATTGGAAACTGAAACAACATCAAAATAAAGGATAGGCTTGCTAGGATAGCAAGTATTACCAGTTGACGAGTCTTTGTCTTAGACATTAAAAAATTCCTCCAATTTAAAAAAATTGAAAGAAGTTCCCGTTTTTAGCGTATCTCAAAAACACTGAAAAAGCGGTCTTCTCCCATCCAGACTTTACTGTCGGTTGTGGAATCTCACCACATCAGCTTTCGCTCGCGGACTCCTAGATTTAACTAGACACCGCCGGTCGGGAATCTCACCCTGCCCTGAAGACGCTTAAAGTATATCATATCAGTTGACCATCTGCAAGTTTTTGATGCTCACTGTTCAAACAAACCTATTTAGCAAAAACAAGAGCTCTAGATTACTTAAACGCAAACTACCTGCGCATTAACGCACAGGTAGTTTTCTATGAATAAACAAATCTTCTATTACCATTGTGTTGCTAGCATTTGATCGTTATAGACCGTCTCTGAAGGTGGTACCGTCGTGTCAACACTTGGATAACCATCTTGCGATTCTTGATAAGCATAACTGTCTGTAGGAGCGTAAAAGTCCTCACTACTCTCTTCCGTATAAGTCCCTTCAGAAATGATACTGAGCCCATGCAGTTCTTCATAAGTGATGACATTCGTTTGTAGCTGTTCAAGCGTCTTGGTCTGGTCCCCCAGCTGTTTTTTTATGGTATTTTGTACTTTCAAAATCTCGTTAGCTGTTGGAATCTGATAAGAACCACCATTGATATCAGCATCTTCTCCTTTTAGCTGATATTCGGTGACATGTTTGACGGTATCGGCGTATTTGAACAAGCTAGGAATGGTGGAAGAAGTAATCTTGATATCCGTCTGCATATTGCCTGTAACAGCTGTCAAGATTTTTTTGTAAGACGACACACTATTGCCTAGAGCAAGCACTTTTTTCATGACTTTTTGGATCACTTCACGCTGACGCTTCTGCCGACCGTAATCGCCTTCTGGATCATCGTATCGCATTCGGGCATAAACAAGAGCTTGCTCGCCATTGATATGATGAGTCCCTGGCTCGACCGTTGCTGTGTAATCAGGTTCGTTTTGAGCGATTGAAATCGGAAAATCAAAATGATTGGTCACAGTAATCCCATCAACAGCATTAACCAAATCCATCAAGCCTTGCATGTTAATCTGCATGTAGTAGTCAATGTCAATATCAAGCATTTCCTCAACGGTCATCATAGCCATCTGAGCACCACCAGCCGCGTAGGCAGCATTCAACTTAGCTTTTTCCCCATTTTGACTATTGGAGCTTGGTCCCTTTAATGTGACCATAATATCACGCTCTAAGCTGGTCATGGTCGTTTTTTTGGTCTTAGGATTGATCGTGACAAGAATCATAGAGTCACTGTTTCCTTCCCAAGTTGAAGACCGTTCAGCCGTTCCGGTATCAACCCCCATCAATAAGACCGAAAATGGTTCATTTTTATCGATGGCTTGACTGACCTTTTCACCGTCAAAACTTTTAAAGGTTTTTGAAAATGCTCCCGTTGAAAAAATATAGGCAGACCCAAAATAGGTCCCCATAGCAATGATGCTAGTGGCTACAATCAGCATCATCATCAAAAAGATTTTTTTGCCTAATTTCATTAGTTCTCGTTACCTATCAGTTTACATATTAAGAATTTATTTAACCACGTCTTCTCAATCACATCAGAACCGTTTTATCATCATACACATATCCGTCTGATTGAGCGCCTGTGAGGCACTGGTAATGATGACTCGATTCCTCATGCTTCCACGAGGAGAAGATGATACTGCCTTAGGCGAAAAAGTCAATCAACAGCTCTTGATACCTAGGGCCTTGACCAGCTATATCTATGAGACGTCCCTGACCATCAAGTGACAGAGAGAGTTGTACATAATCTTGCGGTAGATGACTCTCCATCAATTCTCCCCACTCAATCACTGTCACACCATCTCCGAATAAGAAGCTATCCAAGTCAATCGAATCTGGATCATCACCGATCCGATAGACATCTAGATGATATAAGGGCAACTTACCGTCGTATTCACGAACAATAGTATAAGTTGGGCTTTTAATCATTTGCTTCACACCAAGCCCTTGAGCCAGACCTTTGGTAAAAGTTGTTTTACCTGTCCCTAAATCACCTGTCAGAATAAGGATATCTCCTGATTTTAAACGGCGTCCAATCTTATCACCAAAGGCTATCAATTCAGATGCACTATTTACTTTATACATGGTACTCATTATACCATAGGGGATAGGGTTTGTCATGAGTCGTTTAGTTTGACCATCTTAAAACATCACCAGCAGGTTGGCTGATGATGTTTTTCAAATCCTTTAAATAATAGCCAAGATAACAAAGTTGAGAATAAAGAGCCCTGTTGCTCCCCAAAGAATGGGATGAATCTCTTTAGACTTCCCTGTCGCAAGCTTAACCAAGCAGTAAAAGATAAAGGCTGCGGCAATGCCATAGGAAATGGAATAGCACAAGGCCATAAAGAAAGCAGCAAAGAAGGCTGGTAAGGCATCTTCAAAGTTACTCCAGTCAACATCAAGAAATGAAGAAACCATCATCACACCAACAATAATCAGAGCTGGTGCTGTTGCAGCGGCTGGAACGATACCAACAAGCGGCAACAAAAAGACTGATAGCATGAAGGCAACGGCTGTGGAAACAGCTGTCAAGCCCGTACGGCCACCCTCAGCAATACCTGCTGCAGACTCCACATAAGTGGTTGTATTGGACGTTCCAAAAAGAGCTCCGATAGAGGTTCCAATAGCATCCGCAAATAAGGCGCGATCCATCTTAGATGAAAAACCTGACGAATTTTCAAGAGAGGCTTCATCCTCAGCAGAAAAAATGCCGGTACGACGACCCGTTCCAATAAATGTTCCTAGCGTGTCAAAGGTGTCTGATAAAGAGAAAGCAAAGATCGTCATCAAGACAAGCGGCAAACGGGCCGAATCGCTAAATAATGACCCCATCCCTCTAAAAGCAGCCAAGAAGGTCGTTCCCAGCTCCCCAAAAGCCGAACCCAGATGATTGGTAAAGCTAAGCGTTGATAAATCAACAACTCCCATGGGAATACCTAGGATAGTTGTGACAATAATACCGATTAAAATCGCACCACGTACATTTTTAATGACCAAAATGGCTGTTAGGAAAAGACCGATAACCGCTAAAATAACCGCTGGATCCGTAAAGTTTGAGATTTCTGGAACAACACCACCATTAGCAACCACTGAGCTGACACCTTTAGTCAAATTAGCCTTTTCAGGAGCCATTCCATTGATGCTAACGATGTTTCCTGCCGAAACAGAGAAATCAATGATATTAGCATTTTTAAAACCAAGATAAGCCACAAAGATACCTATCCCACCACCAATAGCATGTTGTAAACTAACCGGGATGGCTTTGATAATGCTCTTACGAACCTTGGTCACTGTGATGAAAATATTAAACAGGCCACAGAGAAAGACCATGGCTAAAGCTTCCTGCCAACTAAAGCCCAAACCAAATACAACCGTGTAGGTAAAAAAGGCATTCAAGCCCATTCCTGGCGCTAAAGCGTAAGGAACATTAGCAAAAAGTCCCATGATTAAGGTTGAAATAACCGCTGAAATAATGGTTGCCAGAAAAACAGCCTGTGTCGGCATACCAGCTGCTCCCAAAATCGTTGGGTTAACAAACAGAATGTAACTCATGGCAAAAAACGTTGTCAAACCAGCCATGATTTCAGTACGAACACTGGTATGGTGTTCTCTTAGACGGAAAAAAGTCTCCATTGTGATACAAAACTCCTTTTTCGAACGATAGTTACATTATATTAAATTAACATTCGTTTTTCAAGATTTATTTAGCATTTTTTGAATTGAAAACATTCATATCATTCTCTTATAAGAGAACGATTATCTAGCGCCATACCTAAGAACACAACAACTTTCCGATCATTATCCTATTATGATGATGTTTGCATATAAATAGTTGAACTTAAGAAAATAACGAGCACAAGCACACTTGACTGCTATTTTTTGTTATAATACTGCTATGACTACGAAAATTATTGCTATTGACCTAGACGGGACACTGCTCCACAGCGACAATACGATTTCTGACTATACTGTTGATACGATCCAAAAAGTGAGAGAACAGGGGCATCATGTTGTCATTGCAACCGGCAGACCCTATCGTATGGCCTTAGATCACTATAAGCGCCTCAAGTTAGATACCCCTATGATTACCTTCAACGGCTCCCTCACTCATCTCCCGGGTAAACAATGGGATTACGAAAAATCCGTCACTCTGGACAAGAAATATCTGTTTGATATGCTAGCAGCTAGCGACCGCTATGAAATGGATTTTATCGCCAGCGAATACCGTAAAAAAGTTTATATCACCTTTGACTACCCGGACCGTATTGACCCAGCCTTATTCGGTCTTGATGAAATCACTGAAAAACTGAGATTGCATCCTGAAAAAATTACAAGTAATCCTAATGCATTGCTGATGCAGACGCGTGCTAGTGATAAAATTGAACTAGCCTCAACCATTCAAGAGCAGTTCAACAATGAGATTGAAGTGGACTCTTGGGGGGGACCTCTTAATATTTTAGAAGTCTCTCCCAAAGGCGTCAACAAGGCCTTCGCACTCTCTTACTTACTATCTCTTTTTAACAAAACAGCCGATGATTTGATTGCCTTTGGTGATGAGCACAATGACACGGAGATGCTACATTTTGCCAAAAAAGGTTATGCCATGAAAAATGCTAGCCAAGTGTTATTGCCTTATGCAGATGAGCAGTTAGCCTATACTAATGAAGAAGATGGCGTTGCACGACAACTGGACAAACTCTTTTTATAGAGTTATAAGATAATTTAATCCAAACTTTCAAAAAAGAGCAGTATTAATCGAACTGTTCTTTTTTTCGTTCATTTTCAATCATTTTTTTGAAGGTTTGCGCAATATATCGAACCATTTTGCACTTTTTTCCAAAAGAGGGTTGCATTTTTATTGAAAACGTTTTAAAATGAATTGTTCTCAATTTTTAGGATAAAAAAGAGTGCCCAACTATGGGCCTTATCTGGAGAGATTCTTTTTTATCCTAAGAAAAATAATTTATAGGAGGAAGAACACGAATGGGTATCGGTATTATTATTGCCAGCCATGGTAAATTTGCTGAAGGCATTCATCAATCTGGTTCTATGATTTTTGGCGATCAAGAGAAAGTTCAAGTAGTGACTTTCATGCCAAGCGAAGGACCTGATGATTTGTATGCACACTTCAACAATGCTATCGCTCAATTTGATGCTGATGATGAGATTCTTGTACTTGCTGACTTATGGAGTGGATCTCCATTTAACCAAGCAAGCCGTGTCATGGGTGAAAACCCAGATCGCAAGTTTGCCATCATCACTGGTCTTAATTTGCCAATGTTGATTCAAGCCTACACAGAACGCATGATGGATGCGACTGCAGGTGTTGAACAAGTTGCTGCAAACATTATCAAAGAAGCTAAAGACGGTATTAAGGCTCTTCCAGAAGAGCTCAATCCAGTTGAAGAAGCTTCAACTACAGAAACAGTTGCTCCTGCACTTCAAGGTGCAATCCCTCCAGGGACTGTCATCGGTGATGGACAACTTAAAATCAACCTCGCACGCGTTGATACACGTCTTCTCCACGGACAAGTGGCGACAAACTGGACACCTGCTTCCAAAGCAGATCGTATCATCGTTGCCTCTGACAATGTGGCTAAAGACGAGTTGCGTAAACAGTTGATCAAACAAGCTGCACCAAACGGTGTTAAAGCTAACGTTGTCCCAATTGCTAAGCTTATCGAAGCTGCA
This sequence comes from Streptococcus suis, assembly GCA_029593465.1. Lineage (GTDB taxonomy): Bacteria > Bacillota > Bacilli > Lactobacillales > Streptococcaceae > Streptococcus > Streptococcus suis_AH. The sequence goes on along the minus strand of JAKTNK010000002.1, from coordinate 17,553 downwards.
AAAGATCCTCGCTTTGGTAACACACACGCGCTCATCCTCTTTGAGACACCACAAGAAGCCCTACGTGCTATCGAAGGTGGCGTGCCAATCAAAGAACTCAACGTTGGTTCAATGGCACACTCAACTGGTAAAACAATGGTTAACAACGTTCTCTCTATGGATAAAGATGACGTTGCTACCTTTGAAAAATTGCGTGACCTCGGTGTTCAATTCGATGTTCGTAAAGTACCAAATGATGGTAAAAAAGATTTGTTTGAGTTGATTAACAAAGCAAACGTACAATAGAAAGGAATACAACTATGTCAGATATTTCAATTATTTCTGCGGTATTGGTTGTTATTGTTGCCTTCATGGCTGGTCTTGAAGGTATCCTTGACCAATTCCAATTTCATCAACCAATCGTTGCATGTACCCTTATCGGTCTCGTAACAGGAAACTTAACTGCCGGTGTTATGCTTGGTGGTGCCCTTCAAATGCTTGCTCTTGGTTGGGCAAATATCGGTGCTGCTGTAGCCCCTGACGCTGCTCTTGCATCAGTAGCTGCTGCTATCATCTTTATCAAAGGTGGCGACTTTACAAACGTTGGTATCAACGTTGCAACTGCTGCTGCTATCCCTCTTGCCGTTGCTGGTCTTTTCCTTACAATGATTGTTCGTACAATCTCAGTCGGTTTGGTCCACACTGCTGATAATGCTGCAAAAGATGGTAACATCGCTGCTGTTGAACGCGCTCACTTGTTTGCCCTTGTTCTCCAAGGTCTTCGTATCGCTGTTCCAGCTGCCCTCCTTCTTGCAATCCCTGCTGAAAATGTACAAGACATCCTCAACCTTATGCCAGAATGGTTAAAAGGTGGTATGGCTGTCGGTGGTGGTATGGTCGTTGCCGTCGGTTACGCAATGGTTATCAACATGATGGCAACTCGTGAAGTATGGCCATTCTTTGCACTTGGTTTCACATTTGCAGCCCTCAACGACCTCACTCTTATCGCCCTTGGTACAATCGGTGTAGCTATTGCCTTCATCTACCTCAACCTTTCTAAACAAGGTGGTAATGGTGGCGGAACTGCTTCAGGTTCTGGCGACCCAATCGGCGACATCCTTGAAGACTACTAGAAAGGGGTATGAACATGGCTGAAAAAATTACACTCTCAAAAGCGGATCGTCAAAAAGTTTGGTGGCGTTCACAATTCTTGCAAGGTTCATGGAACTATGAACGTATGCAAAACTTGGGTTGGGCTTATGCTTTGATCCCAGCTATCAAAAAACTCTACACTTCAAAAGAAGATCAAGCGGCTGCACTTGAACGTCACTTGGAATTCTTCAACACTCACCCATACGTTGCTGCTCCAATCATCGGTGTAACACTCGCCCTTGAAGAAGAAAAAGCAAACGGTACTGAAATTGAAGATGCAGCAATCCAAGGGGTTAAGATCGGTATGATGGGACCTCTTGCTGGTATCGGTGACCCAGTCTTCTGGTTTACAGTTCGTCCTATCCTCGGTGCTCTTGGAGCTTCACTTGCTGCTTCAGGAAATCTTGTTGGTCCACTTCTCTTCTTCTTTGGCTGGAACGCAATCCGTATGGCCTTCTTGTGGTACACTCAAGAATTTGGCTACAAAGCTGGTTCTGAAATCACTAAAGACATGTCAGGTGGTATCTTGAAAGACATCACTAAAGGTGCTTCTATCCTTGGTATGTTCATCTTGGCTGTCTTGGTACAACGTTGGGTATCTATCAACTTCACAGTAAATCTTCCTGGTAAACAATTGTCAGAAGGTGCTTATATTGTCTTCCCAGAAGGTGCCGTTAAAGGGGCTGAATTGAAAGGTATCCTCGGTCAAGCCCTCAGTGGTATGAGTTTGGACCAAGTTCAAGCACAACCCCTTCAAGGACAATTGAACTCCTTGATTCCAGGTTTGATGGGACTTGCCCTTACCTTCCTATGTATGTGGTTGCTTAAGAAGAAAGTATCTCCTATCGCTATCATCATCGCACTCTTTGCAGTAGGTATCTTAGCTCGTTTAGCTGGTATCATGTAATAAAAAAGTGTTTCCGCTTGGAAACACTTTTTATGATATGATATAACTAATCATAAAAGAATATAGACAAGAGGAAGATGATACAATGGTTCAATCCTTAAACACAACCGTTTTACTACAAACAACTGGCGTTTCCTACCTTAGTATGGGGGGGAAGGTTGGCAAATTTCTTGTCGGTGATAAGGCACTTGAATTCTATCCCGATGTTAACATTGAACAATACATTCAAATTCCATGGACCAGTATTCAGCAAATTGGTGCGAATGTTTCTGGAAGGCATATCAGTCGGCATTTTGAAGTGGTAACAGACTCTGGAAAATTTCTCTTTTCGTCAAAAGACTCTGGAAAAATTCTTAAAATTGCTCGTGATAACATTGGCAATGATAAGGTAGTTAAATTACCGACCCTACTGCAACTCATCGCTAGAAAGTTAGGCTTTAAGCGTGCTTAGTAAAGCAAGCGAAAAATGACTTTTAGCGGATACCTAAACAACGAATTTTCAACCAGTCCTACCATCTAAGCCAGACATTTAACTGGTGCTGCTAAATCAATCCTTAAAATCCTTGCATTATGGTTTACAGTAACACTTCATTTTTGTTATAATAAGCCTAACGGATAAGTAGTAATGTTAATTGTTCAGAAAGTCTGCGGTCGCTGTGAGCAGATCTCTTAGCTTTATGAAATTCTACCGTGGTATTATTTTAAAATCGTAATTAAGTGCACAGTCTGTGAAGTTGGATGGAACCGCGCTACGGCGCTCCAACAACAAGCAGGCTGTGCTTTTTAGTCAACAGGAGGTATCTATGCTAGATATTAAACGCATTCGGAATGATTTTGAAACGGTCGCTGCTAAACTCGCCACACGCGGTGTCGCTGAGGAAACCTTGGCAGAGCTCAAAGAACTGGACGCTAAACGTCGTGCCCTACTCGTCACTTCAGAAGAGCTCAAGGCAAAGCGTAACTTGGCATCCGACAATATCGCCCAAGCCAAACGCAACAAGGAAGACGCTTCTGAACAAATTGCTGCGATGCAAGCCGTATCAGCTGACATCAAGGCCGTTGATACGGAATTAAACGAAATAGACGACAAGTTAAGTACTATTATCTCTATTCTCCCAAACACACCGCATGATTCTGTGCCAGTAGGTGCTGATGAAGATGATAACATGGAAGTTCGTCGCTGGGGAACGCCTCGTGACTTTGATTTCGACGTTAAGGCTCACTGGGATTTAGGAGAAGATCTCGGTATCCTTGATTGGGAACGAGGTGCCAAAGTGACTGGTGCTCGCTTCCTCTTCTACAAAGGCTTGGGAGCTCGCTTGGAGCGTGCCTTGTACAACTTTATGCTTGATGAACATATTAAAGAAGGCTACCAAGAAGTTATCCCTCCTTACATGGTTAATCACGACTCCATGTTTGGTACTGGACAATATCCAAAATTCAAAGAAGACACTTTCGAACTTTCTGACAGTCCTTATGTTTTGATTCCAACTGCTGAAGTTCCCCTTACCAACTACTACCGTAATGAGATTATTGATGGTAAAGAATTGCCAATCAACTTCACTGCTATGAGCCCTTCTTTCCGTTCTGAAGCTGGTTCAGCTGGCCGTGACACTCGTGGGTTAATTCGTCTGCACCAATTCCATAAGGTTGAAATGGTTAAATTTGCTAAGCCAGAAGACTCTTACGACGAATTAGAAAAAATGACAGCCAATGCTGAAAACATTCTCCAAAAATTAAACCTGCCATACCGTGTCCTAGCCCTTTGTACCGGCGATATGGGCTTCTCAGCTGCTAAAACCTATGACCTTGAAGTCTGGATTCCAGCTCAAAATGCCTACCGTGAAATTTCAAGCTGTTCTAACACGGAAGATTTCCAAGCGCGTCGTGCTCAGATTCGCTACCGTGATGAAGCCGATGGCAAGGTAAAACTCCTTCATACCTTGAACGGTTCAGGACTTGCTGTTGGCCGTACCGTCGCTGCTATCCTTGAAAACTATCAAAACGAAGATGGTTCAGTCACTATCCCAGAAGTGCTTCGTCCTTACATGGGGGGAGCTGAGGTTATCCGCTAAAACTGCCCGTCACAACCAAGATAAACAAACGAAAACCTCCTATTTAGGCAATCATCCTAAATAGGAGGTTTTTTCGTGGGCAGATGAGTATCCGTAAACGCCAATACCTCTTAACTCACAGGGCTTATCAACTAAAATCCTCAAAAAAACAATCATTTTGTTGACACGGTGTCAGAAAAGTGTATAATAACCTATAAACTGACACAGTGTCAATTTCATCCTATAGAAAGTGAGAGAATGCCCTTGTTTTCACAAAAAAGAGCTATTGAAATTCTTGATGCGACGCGAAAACTCTATGAAACGATGTCTTATCGAGAGATTAATATCAACGAAATCAGTAAAATAACTTCAATCAGCCGCCCTTCTATTTATAACTACTTTCAGACCAAAGAAGAGATTTTTTTAGTGCTTTTAGCTAAAGAGTACCACTTATTTGCTCAAAAAATCACCGAGTATATGGAACAAACACCAAAAGCCAGTAAAGATGACTTGAGGGTATTGTTAGCACAGCGTTTGGCTGAGCAACCTCTGATGCTGAAACTGCTGTCGAATAATATCGAAGATTTTGAAGAATTTAGTCGGATGGAGATTATCATATATTTCAAGCAAGCCTATTCAGACCTGCTTAGCCTTATCGACAAGATGCTATCACAGTATCTTGAGACCTGGTCCAAGGACAGGAGAGAAGCCTTTATCTATGCTTTCTTTCCTTACCTGTTTGGAATTTATGTTTACACATTCGGAACCAAGAAACAGCGCCTTGCTTTGGCTGAAGTGCAGTCAGATTTCATCTTCTTCACTATTTATGACTTAGTGGATCGGTTATTAGTACAATTATTTAAAGATTAAAGGAGAGCACTATTATGACACAAGAATCAGCAATCATCATTGGCACATGGTCCTGGGGTAGTGGCGGTTTTGCAGGGGGCGATACCGTCTTTGGCCATCAACTAGAGGCTCAAGATTTGACACCTGTGATTGACTTAGCCATGACAAATGGAATCAACACCTTTGATACCGCCTATGCTTATGCCAATGGTCAATCTGAAAGCATTCTCGGAGAATTGTTGGCAGCTTACCCTAGAGATAGCTTTCGCATTTCCACCAAATTTACCCCACAATTAGCTCAGTTAGAGACATCCAACCCAGTAATCACGATGTTAGAGGGGAGTCTCAAACGGATGAAGATAGAGGCTGTCGATCTATATTGGATTCACAATTCTTCTGATATTGACAAATGGACACCTTATCTGGTTGATGCTGTGAAAACAAAGAAAATCAAAAGCATTGGGGTATCAAACCATAATCTCGAACAAGTCAAACGGGTGGTTGAGATCTTAAAACCTCACGGCATTCGCCTTTCGGCTGTTCAAAATCATTTTTCCCTGCTTTATCGTCAATCAATAGACGATGGTCTTTTAGATTATTGTCAGGAAAACGGCATCGATTTTTACTCCTACATGGTCTTAGAGCAAGGGCTTCTTTCTGGTAAATATGACGAACAACACCTTCTTCCAGCAGGGTCACGCCGTGGAGAACGGTTTAACCACTTCTTTCCTCAATTACGACATCTGTTGGAGCAGTTGAAAGACTTGGCTACAAAGTATCACGTAACATCCGCACAGATAGCAATTGCTTGGGCAATGGCTAAAGGAACGTCACCGATTATCGGAATCACTAGCAAAGAACAAGTGCAGGATTTAATAGCCGTTAAACAGCTCCAGCTGACACCTATTGAGCTCCAGCAATTAGAAGAACTTGCCATTCAATCCGGTGTGGATACAAGAGGCGGTTGGGAAGGGGAAGCCTAATGACTCGCATAGACGCCTTCGCCCACGTATTACCACCAAAGTTTTATCAGCGCATGCTGGACATCGATCCAAGCATTCCAGAGAAATTGCCCTTTATCAAACATCCCCTTTTACAAAATCAGTCAGACAAACGACAGTACTGGGATGGTCAAACCAAAGAGATTATTTCGTCTGTTAATATCAATCCAGAAGACTATACAAGACCTGAGCTCGCTTACCAGATGTGCCGGGTAGGGAACGAGGAATTGATTGCCATGGTCAAGCAAAATACTGATATGGTTTATGCCTGCCTAGCCATGTTACCAATGAATCATCTTAACGGGGCACTAGAGCTATTAAAGCAGCAAGTATTGAAAGAAAAAGAGATGGTTGGTATCCAACTGTTCACCCAGGCTCTTGGGAAAAGCATTGCAGACTCAGAGTTTGAGAGGATTTTTACCTTTTGCCATGACCATGATATTCCCATTTGGCTGCATCCTGTTTTTGACGAGCGAAAACCTGATAATAATATACTCTTTTCATGGGAGTATGAACTGAGCCAAGCCATGCCATGCTTGACATCGTAACAGCTGCTTATTTCAAAAAATACCCTCGTTTAAAAATCATCGTCCATCATGCTGGCGCTATGGTTCCTTACTTTGCTGGACGCATTGAGCATATTTTGCCAAAAGACCTAGCCAAGGATTTCAAACAATTCTATGTGGATACAGCCTTACTTGGTAATCCCAAAGCCTTAGCATTAGCTATTGATTATTTTGGGGTCGAGCATGTTCTCTTTGGTACTGATGCTCCCTTAGGGATTGCACCAGCAGGAGCAACAGCAATGATTATTAAGGCTATCGAGTCACTACCACTCTCACCAACTGCTAAACAAGCCATTTTTGAACACAATGTTTTACAACTGATAGGAGGAGACTAACATGACACTTACCATTCATATTTATTACACCGGCCCTAAGGGGGCGGCTAAACAGTTTGCTGATGAAATGATATCAAGTGGTCTTGTTGATAAAATCAGAGCCACGAAAGGAAATCTGCAGTACGATTACTTCATTCCTTATGCAGATAACGATTCGCTATTACTCATCGACCAATGGGAAAATCAAGACGCACTGGATGCTCACCATGATTCCGATACCATGCAACAAATCCTTCAATTACGCCAAAAATATCACTTGACCATGAAAGTCGAACGCTTCAAAGATGACCAAGACAGCATGACCGACAAAGACCGAGCCTTTATTGCAAACTAAGAGGATTTCAAAATAGCCACAAGCCTAGTTTGTTGCTGCCTTTCTCCCAAAAGAATGGCTATTGTTCCCACATAACAAAAATAAACAAGCCGCAATTAACGAATCTCCTGATTGTCAGGAGATAGTCCTTAACATAATCACACTAAAAATATGCTTTTCAAAATGATTTTCTACATGATGACTACAAACGTCTCTTAGGAGCTATATCTTCTCACCAGTCTTTCCGTCCAGAAATAAGATCACCAACAAAAAGCAGAGAAAGAGCGGGATAAAAGCCTCGATAATATCGACTGCAAAAAAGCCATTCCCTCATAACAGGGAATGGTCAATAGACAGCCTAAACTCAACAATCAGCCTCCTTGCTTCCATCCATTAAAGATGACCTGGTATTTCCCAGCAATAATCCAAAGGCTAAAGCGATATTTGCTGACATTAGTTAGTCAATAAAGGAGAAGGCATTGGCTCATCTTTTGTCTCTAAATAATAGGGATAAAGGAGCTGAAAACGCTCAAGAATAGAAGCAACCAGTTCCTCGGTAGTCATGTCAAGTGAGATGGGAATGTCCGTTTTAATTAAGACTTTACGAATATCACCATTTGCCAAAGCGGCTTTGAGCCTTTGGCGGTTTTTCTCCGTACCCTCTTCTCGATAACTCTCTCCTTCTTTTTGCACCCAGTAATATAAGGGGGCTTTTATGGGAATGTCAAGAACCCTAGCTTGCTTTGTCAAGGTACTTTCTGAGCGGTGTCGCTCAATAAAACTGACCTCCACGGATAGGCCAAAGTCATCTTCTCGCCCATAGAGACGAATGGCCATTCCCACATCATCTGGCTTATCGGCTAGACCATGAAAATAGGTCCAGAAATGAGGGCGAGCTATTTGAGCTTGATTAAGCCAACTGCTAACCCGACCCATCCGAAAGTCTGGCAAATGACCAGCGATGGTCTGTGACAAGGTGGTCATTTCTAAGCGAGCTGCCTGACCACTCTTTTTAAACACCTCCATAACCTCAGCCCTATCCCCTGCTCTCTCAGGTTTCGAATACTGGTGTCCCTGAAAACTCAAATAATAATTAATGGCTTCAAACACAGCTAACCTCTCTTTTGGCTTTCTAGCGAATGCAATCAACTGTTACACTTTTTACTTAGCACAAGGACAAGTAGCAACACACTCGGATTATGCTCGTCCCAAGCATTTCTTGATCGTGTCAATCACCCTCTTTTTAAAAGGATGAGGGTAATACCGAAAAGTCCCCATTTTGCGAACAATGTAGCCATTAAACTGTTGCTTGAAGCGTAAAACACCGTCACTACCATCAAATACCCCTTGAATGCCTAAGAAGTTATAGGTAGGAATGCCTCGACGCAGCGCCTCTAACATCACATATTCTTGAAGGACTACTGGTGCATAAAATTTATTAAACTCGGTATAAGAGCCACTAAACAGATAGACTGCTTCACGCGCCGTGTACACAAAGAGACTCGCTGCCATCGCCACATCCTGAGAACCGTATTTTTCAATCAAGGCATTTGCTTCTGCAATGCGAGCTTTGAAAGTCTCTACCTGCGATTGCAACTCCTTGTTCATGTTTTGATACTTGCGCGAATCCGGATTAACCGCCAACTTGTCCTCCAAAGCAGCAACTTGGGTCAGCAACTGCTGTAAATCCTCTTGCAAGTGCGCTCGGTAATCTTCAAAGTTAATTTCGGCTACCATAAACTCGCAGTTATCACCAAAGGCATCGTAGAAAGCTTCATAATAATCCAAAGGCTTATCGGTATAATCACGTCGTTCCGAAGTTGAAGCGGTTATTTCCTTAAAGAGTGGCAACTCTGAGCGTTCTAAGCGTCTCCATTTGGTCCCAAAAGAACGGGCTTTATTGAGCAAGGGTCTTCCTTTTTTGGAAAAAGACTGACGCAAGGTTTCTGGCGTCACCCCGGTCAAGTCTTTCACATAAAGCCAGTCTGGCTCTCCCCCTGGATACCCCGTCTGTAAACCATCGTGACTAAATCCTAATTGAATCAAAGTCTCAAGAAGCCCATTTGATGCCTCATTAGCAGCCTCACCATTGCTGGTAAAGGTCTGATAAGTGTCATAGGGCTTTACAATGAGTTCTAAAGCCTTATGCCCTTTGGCAAATTGCTGCAACTCTTGATAAAACGCCTTAAGATAGCTGGTATCAGTGCTAGCAGGTCCGGTATTCATCTCCATCCGTAGCCCTCCTAGCATCGGCTTACTGTATAAAATCCCTGCAACGGGCACATGGTCATCCACTTCTAAGCCCAGCAAATACACCGTAAACCCACGCTGTTGCAACAATGCTGCCATTTCCAAAGACTGGGTGAAAGACACCTCTGAAAATTGTTTTAGAACGTCTTCGTATCGTTCCTTACTTAACTCGACTAATGACATTATCAATCCTTCTCCAATCAAATGCTTAAACTCTATTATAGCAAAACACTTGTAAGTTCACCATTTCTTGAGTGCTTTCTATTCTATCTAATCAAGGCTTTTCATCATCAAAAAAGGCAAGAGCATGTTTCTCTTACCTTCATCGTTAAAGCGCTGTTTAGCCAATCAGGCTACCATTTGGAACACTTGGATCAACTGTCAACACGGTTAGCTGACCATCATGCTCTGCTGATAAAATCATGCCCTGACTGATATATTGTTTCATCATTTTACGCGGTTTGAGGTTGGCTACAATTTGTAGCTTTTTACCAACGAGCTCTTGTTCATTTGGATAATACTTGGCAATCCCTGACAAAATCTGGCGATGGTCTTGATCACCAGCATCCAAGCGAAAACGAAGTAGCTTATCTGAACCCTCAACTTTTTCCACTTCAATCACTTCAGCAACACGGATTTCCACCGCATCAAAATCTTCAAATTTAATCATTTCCTTGTTTGAGGTCAATTCAACCTCTTCTGGAACCCAACCTTTTTCCATAGGAGCTTTGCCTGCATTCATTTGGTCTTTAATGTAAGCTATCTCTTCTTCCATATCAAGGCGTGGGAAGATTGGCCTTCCTTTGGCAACCACTTTAAGACCTGCCGGAAGACCTGATAAGGCAAGGTTAGGAAGATCAAAGCTAGAGCCAAGCCCTAATTGTGCCATGATGGCATTTGACGTTTCCATCATAAATGGTTGAATAAGATGAGCAACCACACGAAGGCTAGATGCCAAATGTGCCATGACAGCCGCAAGTTCTTCCTTACCACCTTCTTCTTTAGCCAAAACCCAAGGAGCTGTCTCATCAATATACTTATTGGTACGCGAAATGATAGTCCAAACAGCCTCTAAGGCTTTTGGATAATCCACGGCTTCCATATAATGATGATAAGCAACGATTTGATCAGCGACCACGTTTTCAAGATCATCATCAAAAGCTGTCACATTCTGCTGATAAGCCGGAACAGCACCGCCAAAATACTTGTTAATCATCGCAACGGTACGGTTGAGAAGGTTTCCAAGATCATTGGCTAGTTCATAGTTGATACGACCGACATAATCCTCAGGGGTAAATGTACCGTCCGATCCAACTGGTAAAGATCTCATGAGGTAGTAGCGTAGTGGGTCAAGGCCGAAACGCTCTACCAATAGCTCAGGGTACACTACATTCCCCTTAGACTTAGACATCTTGCCATCTTGCATCACAAACCAACCATGGGCCACCAGACGATTTGGCAGTGGCAAATTAAGTGCCATCAAGATAATTGGCCAGTAAATGGAATGAAAGCGCAAAATATCCTTACCAACCATATGAGTAATACCTGGATTAACCGTGAAATCCCATGTTTTACCTGCTTGGTCAGTCCAAGACTTGGTCACTGTATGGTCTAACCAAAAGGTATCGAAGTTCTCATGGTCAGCCTGTCCATAGCCAAGAGCTGTTGCATAGTTTAAAAGGGCATCAATCCAAACGTAAACCACATGCTTAGGATCTGACGGTACGGGTATCCCCCAGGTAAAGGTTGTCCGAGAAACAGCCAAATCTTCCAAACCAGGCTCAATGAAATTTTTAAGCATTTCATTCATACGTCCTTTGGGACTGATAAAGTCAGAATTGGCCTTGTAAAAGGCAACCAGACGGTCCGCATACTTACTAAGTTTGAAGAAGTAGGATTCTTCAGCAACCAACTCCACTTCATGCCCTGACGGTGCAATACCACCAATGACATTGCCCTCTTCATCTCGAAAAACTTCTGCTAACTGGCTTTCGGTGAAAAATTCCTCATCAGAAACGGAATACCACCCCTTGTACTCGCCAAGATAAATATCACCTTGTTCCAACAACTGTTCAAAGACAGCAGCAACCACTGCCTCATGATAGTCATCTGTCGTACGGATAAACTTATCATAAGAAATATCCAGTAACTGCCATAAGTCTTTAACACCTTCAGCCATCCCATCAACATAGGCTTGTGGCGTTAAACCAGCCTGCTCCGCCTTTTCTTGAATCTTTTGCCCGTGCTCATCGAGCCCCGTCAAGTAAAAGGTCGGTACCTTCATCAAACGCTTGTAACGTGCCAAAACATCGCAAGCAATCGTTGTATAGGCAGATCCGATGTGTAATTTCCCACTCGGATAATAAATTGGTGTTGTAATGTAAAATGATTTTTCCTCAGTCATGGTAATCCTTTCACGCACAAATGCGATGCGTTTTTAATAACACTTCATTATAGCATATCCCATCAAAATTGTCGCAACCCTTTTAGCTTCCTGGCTCATCAAAATCATATGCCTAAAAAGCTTATTGGGCTTTCTGCGGTGTTATGCTGACCTCTTCCAGATAGTGGTCTTTACCAATTTGACCTTCAACCACATCACCAACCCTTAAAAAAGGTAAGCCATCTAAGGATTTGCTAGACGCTCTAATCTTATAAATCTGATTGTTGATAGAGACATAGTAAACCGTTGTCCCAGAGATAATCTGACTTGCTAAGGCATCAACCGTCCCTGAAATGCGTTTAGCTTTCTTAGAAGCATCTCCAAGACCAGCTAACTGGTCTGTCTCGCCATCTGTAAATTGGGCCAGAAGAGTCTTAATATTATTATTAACCGTCACTTGTTGGTAATCTTCGGCATCAACTAGAGCATAGGATTTGACCAGACCCGCATCATCCTTGAGTGAAATTAGGTAAAAGGCCCTATCTTTAATCTTAACCAAGGTCGGTGCTGTAGCCTTGTATTTTTTCTCCTGGACTTCACCTTCAGCTGAAGCTTGAGCGGCTGATTCTGTGGCCGAACCCAACTTATAATTTATCACCTCACGGGTTCGCATATTCACTAAGATAAACCCAAGGTTCGACGCATCTGCCGTCACAGAAGTAATCCCTGTATAAAGGTAAATGTCCCCATCAATTGCGATGTAATTGTACAAATCCGTTGTTTTCTTAACCCCTGTCTGACTAAACAATGTATTCCAAAAGCCATCTTGATATTTATAATGGTCATTGACACGTATTAAAACATTACCAGCCGAATACACACGATCAACCCACTTGGGAACGTCCTCTAACGAATAATAGTTGCTCTTGCCAGTAACAGCATCTAAGAGCACAACCCCGCTAGGATCTGGTGACGTCAAGCCAAACTTAGGCTGGTACGTGGTGGCAACGTAATAGGGATGACCCTCATCATCAACCTCAAAAGAAGGGTCTTCAAAAATGGTGGTTGGGTATTGTAACCTGAGGTGACGCTTGGTATCTCGCCATAGGTATTCGGAATCAGAGTAACGCATCGCCTTATCCAAACGAACCAAGTCTGCCTTACCGGTCGTCTGATTCACCTTAACATAGTAGTCAATACCTTCTTTACGATTGGATAACCACTTCCAAAAATTCTTATACTCCAAAGGAGAGACACGAAACGGCTGGTTCCCAATCGTGATCTGACGATAAGCATCCGAAATCCCAAACTGCGAGACTTTATCAATCGTCCCCAAATAAGTATCCCCTATTTTCTCAGCAGATTGACGATCTAATAACGCTAAGTGCGATAAATCCGTTTTGGGAAAATTTTTCTCAAAGGAAGCATTTTTCACCGTTATGACCCTAGCATAACTCTTAGCACGAAATACACGTGATTGCGAAAAGTTCAAGAGAGAAATCCCGCCAAAAATTAAAACACTCCCTAAAAAAGCCCATTTAACAACCGCAGACACTTTAGGTCTCGAAGGAGAAGCGAATCGCACCGTCCGCTTAACCCCACTCTGTGGCCCTGCTTTTCTGCGCCACCATTCACTCTGAAATAGTTGGTATAGATAGGTTAGAGCAATGCCAAACCAAGTCCCTACAAACAAAAATAGCCAAAACGACAAACTAAAGATGGTTAACGGAGGTAAGTAAAACCAATACCATACCAACATCACCAGCACCCAACACAGTACAAACACTTTTTTGCGCATCGCCAACCTCCTTACGCTTACTCATTAGCATTATAACATACCAAACGATGCTTTTCCCTGTTTCACAAAACTCTTAGCTTCCACTAACTCCAGCCCTTAGTTTAAAGCTTTGTCTTGCCTTATCCTCAACCAATCATTCCTTGTTGAAGCAAGGCATTTTCGTCAGCATTTTGAAGAACAATCTGGTGTCCCAGCACTTTTTCAACTGCCAGATGTAGGAGGGAAACGCCCTTCTCGCCTCAAATCAGCATTTTTGCTATAATAAGGCTAATTCACTTTTAGAAAAGGATGACTTCATGAAACTCATTTCTTGGAATATTGACTCTCTTAATGCTGCTCTAACCAGCGACTCTGCGCGTGCCTTATTATCTCGTGCTGTCATTGATACCTTGGTCAAAGAAGACGCCGATATCATTGCCATACAAGAAACAAAGCTCTCTGCCAAAGGCCCTACAAAAAAACACCTCGACATACTAGAGAGCTATTTCCCAGATTACGCCAATGTCTGGCGTTCATCTCAAGAACCAGCACGAAAAGGTTATGCTGGTACCATGTTCCTTTACAAAAAAGAATTCAACCCTCGCGTGACCTTCCCTAAAATCGGTGCCCCATCAACCATGGATGATGAAGGACGTATTATTACGCTCGAATTCGATACCTTTTTTGTCACTCAGGTCTATACCCCAAATGCTGGAGACGGCTTGAAACGCTTGGAAGACAGACAAGTTTGGGACAAGCAATACGCTGCCTATCTATCAGAACTTGATCACGAAAAACCTGTCCTAGCAACCGGTGACTATAATGTCGCACACCACGAAATTGACCTCGCCAATCCCAATGCCAATCGCCGTTCCCCTGGCTTTACTGACGAAGAACGCCAAGGGTTTACCAATCTTTTAAATCAAGGATTTACAGACAGCTTCCGTCATATACATGGTGATATTCCAAACGTTTACACTTGGTGGGCACAACGTAGCAAAACCAGTAAAATCAACAATACTGGCTGGAGAATTGACTACTGGCTAACGTCCAATCGCATCGCTGATAAAATCCTCAAATCTGAGATGATTTCATCTGGGGAACGCCAGGATCATACGCCAATCATGATGGAGATTGATCTCTAAACATTTTAGACAATAATCAACCGTTTGTTTTCTAAAATGAAACTACTGCATCATGCCCCCATACTTATCACCTAGCTTCAATCATTATACCAAGAACAAAGACGATTTCTGTTGAAATCGTCTTTGTTCATCTATATTGCCCTAAAAACAACTCTTACCCCATATCCCAAAAACTTAGCAGTTGCCATCCCATTCAGCATAAAATTCGCTCAAAAAGTTCTCCATATAGGCATGACGTCTCTCGGCTAATCGCCTTCCAGTCGCAGTATTCATCATCTCTTTTAATAGCAATAATTTTTCATAAAAATGGACAATAGCCGTAGATTCTTCGTTTCGATAGGCTTCTAGGGTCAATTCCCTACGAACTACCTGTCCTGGGATATGAATAGCATTCCCCTTATGACCAGCATAAGCCATCGTCCTAGCAATCCCAATGGCTCCAATAGCATCTAGGCGATCCGCATCCTGAACAACTTGTCCCTCCAGCGATAACACCCTATCACGATTGGTTCCACCTCTAAAAGACATGTCACGAATAATAGCCACAATATGACTAGTTTCATGACGATCTATTGGATGCTGAGATAACCACGCTGCAACCCTACTTAAGCCAATTTCTTCTGATGGATTGAGTTTATCATCAGCAACATCATGTAACAGAGCTGCCAATTCACAAATAAAAACATCTGCCCCTTCTTCCTTAGCCAGGCGAACAGCCATATGACGCACCCTATCAACATGATACCAATCATGTCCTGATGCCTCACCACTCAAGGCTTCTTTCACAAATGCTTCTGCTGCTACAATTATCTGAGAACGCTCCATCATTTCCCCTTAATAAGACCGTTTTCCAAATAAGTCCTCTGGCACATCATGAAAATCTTGCCCCTGTTCAAACTGA
Source organism: Streptococcus suis (assembly GCA_029593465.1). Classification (GTDB taxonomy): domain Bacteria; phylum Bacillota; class Bacilli; order Lactobacillales; family Streptococcaceae; genus Streptococcus; species Streptococcus suis_AH. The sequence goes on along the minus strand of JAKTNK010000002.1, from coordinate 1,941 downwards.
TGAAACTTACTTTGAAGAAAGCGATAAGCATCCAAGCGGCTCTCATAACGAATAACCGCATCTTTTGCTCGCTCATCTTGATCTTCTTCCCAGACCTGCTGGCTAGCCTTCATCGCACCGTCGTTAATCACAACCTGTGTATCAACCCACTCCTTAAAATCCTTTAAAAATTGTGCTTCTCTAGACATTCGTATCTCCTTCTAACCTTTTAGTGATACCATTATAACACGAATTTAGGAGGATTGTTCTTGTCATTCTCATCGGATAACGAAAATGCCCCAAGCTAGTCTAGCTCAAAAGATAAACTGTCATCTAACAAATGAAAGCTGTTTAATACCTAAATTCCAGAATTTTGTAACCATCCTTGACTTTTTTGAGTTTGTAAAAACGTTTAGAATCTGTTCCATTATTATCAATCAAAACATCAAAACTAATCGTGTCCCCCTCTTCTTGAATATTGGAAAATGATTTTGTTGATACATTTTGATAGGGCTCATTTGCGTCCAAAAACCACCCCAACGTCTCTTCATAGGCTGGATTCTCTTTAGAAACATATAAATCAGCCATATAGTCTTTTTTCGTGCTAATCGTTTTATTAACAGCACTTCTATAAGCATTCATAAACGATTCTAAGTCCGCTTCAATCCCTGTAAAATCATTGACTGAATTTTTGGTATCCGTTCCCCCGCTATGACTCTCACGATAGAAAAAACTACCATATACCTCGTGCATAACTAAGATTCTATCTTTAGACATATCATCTGAATTGGCGATTCTAGCGCCTTTCAAATCCATCGTAGCAGTGCCTGCTGGGTAAATCAAATAGGCAAATGATCCTACACCAACATCAGGTTGCATCAGAAATTCTAAGGAATTCCCCTTCAATTTAGAAGTAACAGTAACATCAGTCGCTGATGTAAACTTGGTTAACTCTTGAGCAAAATCAATGGTCTTTTGACCATCTGACCACCGTCCCGCAATATTAGAATAATCTCCCAACTGAATAGCCATTAAATCAAGGCCTTTTTTCGTCACTTTAAGATTTGAATCGGCAAAGGATTCTATATTTTCTCTAGTTTCTCGTTCTTTTTGTTCTTGAGCTTCTTTGTGCTCCCTTTCTTTCTGCGTTTTCTTTATCTTACTTTGTGCCTCTTCGTCTAAGGCCAGCTTTGCTTCAATGATATGAGTCTCGGGGTCTGCTGTCAAACTGATTTTTTTAGTCTTATATGTTGCATTTTCGTAGACGAATGTAGCATAAATGGTGACCTCTTGATTATCCACCAATTTGATGTCTTTAGTGAGATTGGTAGTAATTTCTTTATCATTGGCAAATAACTTGATATTGGTAGGATTACTAATATCTTTAGGCAATGATGCTTGAATCTCATAAGTATTTGTCAGAAGTGATAATACAACTTTATTATCCTTAGCTTGTTTAACATCTGTCGTGACTTTTGTATCTAAGCTGCCTAAATCTGTTTTTCCTGTCACTTGGTAACTCGTAGGAACGAATTTGGTTGTAGCAACAACTGCTTCTTTATCTTTTTCAACATCTTTAGATTGAACTTTTAATCCCTCTATATTGGTTTTCACCCTAACCTCAAGAGGATAAGTTTTGATTTGATATTCAGGAAAAATTCCTAATATTTTATGGGTTGTTTTCATTCCTAAAAGTTGATTACCATTTTTATCATGGAAGGAGTTTCTACCATCAGAATGAGCAATTTTCTCAATCTCTTTTATAACATCGATATTTGATTCCTTTAAATAATCCTAAATTGTCAAATTAAGCTAGACTTTTTCAAGTAACTCAGAAAAACTTGGTAGGGTGTTTGATAATTCAAATACTTTCTAGGAATCTTATTCCTCTTATCAGCTATAGCTGATAAAAAGTGCTGAGAAATATCGGTAAAATCCATCTGTTTAGGCAATCCGTTTCGT
>JAKTNK010000019.1 GCA_029593465.1 Streptococcus suis | reverse complement strand
TTCCTTTAAAATGATTCATCGTCATTCCTCCTGCTATCTTTTTCTATTATTCTACCTTATTTGATAGTAGATTTAAAACTTTGCAACAGAACCGGGAAGCCTATGCTTCTAAGGAGTTGAGTTGGCAAGAGCGTTTAGCCTTTCAAGATGATTTTAAGGAAGGTGTCAGGGCGCATGCTGAACGCCGAAGACCTCAATTTGTAGGTAATGGGTTATTGGATTGATTTTCTTGGACAGTGGGCTGGTTAGAAAAATCCTTGCAAAATAGTTTCACCTTTGATATAATTTGATAGCCAAAGTTTTATGGAGGTTGTTTCGGTGGATTATAAGGAAATTAATGATTACCTGGTTGGTATTTTTAACAATGTACTTATTATTGAAGAAGCAAGCTTAAAGACCAGTCGTTTTAAGGACGTTTCGATTAAAGAAATGCATACGATTGATGAAATTGGCAATCGAGAAAAAGCAACTCCCAGCGATATTGCTAAGGCTTTAATGGTGACCTTGGGAACGGTGACAACCAGTCTTAATCGGTTGGAGCAAAAAGGCTACATTATCAGGAAGCGCTCTGATGTCGATCGCCGAGTGGTTCATTTGTCCCTGTCACCTAAAGGGCGCCTGCTGTATCGCCTACATCAGAAATTTCATATGAAGATGGTCAAACAAATTACCGATGGCTTTACTGATGATGAATTTGATGTTTTGGGCCGTGGCTTAAAAAATCTCAATCAATTTTTGGAGGACCTTAAATAATGGGGTTTGCCAAAATAACAGAAGTAGCACATTACGTGCCGAGTCGTGTGGTGTCAAATGATGATTTGACGCAATTGTTGGATACGACTGACGAATGGATTAGGACCCGTACGGGGATTAAACGCCGACACCTGTCAGAAACAGAAGATACGAGTGACTTAGCGACAAAAGTGGCAGTAGCCTTACTTGAAAAAGCTGGTCTAAAGGCAGAAGACTTGGACTTTATTATCGTAGCAACCATCACACCAGATTATAATATGCCGTCTGTAGCGGCTAAGGTACAAGGGAATCTTGGTGCTCACAATGCTTTTGCTTTTGATGTGACAGCTGCTTGTAGTGGTTTTGTATTTGCTTTGGCGACAGCAGAAAAGTTTTTGTCATCTGGGGCCTATCAAAAAGGTCTTGTCATTGGCGCAGAGGTCATGTCTAAGGTGATTGACTGGACAGATCGTTCGACAGCAGTTCTCTTTGGAGACGGTGCAGGTGGTGTCTTGCTTGAAACTTCTAAGGAGAAACACTTTCTGGGAGAATCGCTTCATACCAAAGGGAAGCAGTGGCAGAGTTTACAGTCGGGGGCTAAGCCTTTAGCGACTCCCTTTAGTCATATAAGTGAGGTTGAAAGCCCCTACTTAACGATGGATGGTCGGGCAGTGTTTGATTTCACAATCAAAACCGTTTCAAAGAGCATCCGCCAACTTTTAGATGAGCATGATACAGAAAGCATTGATTACTTTTTGCTACACCAAGCCAATATCAGAATTTTGGATAAAATGGCTAAGAAGATTTCGGTTGAACGTGCGAAATTCTTAGCTAATATGCAAGATTATGGCAACACAAGTGGGGCTAGTATCCCGATATTGTTGTCAGAAAGTGTGGACAAAGGGCTTATCAAATTAGATGGTTCTCAGACGATCTTTCTATCCGCATTTGGTGGAGGTTTGACGTGGGGAAATCTAATTGTTAAAATTTAGTTACTTTAGTGCATTAGCACATTATTATATTTTATTTATTTTTAAGGAGACAAATTATGGCAGTATTTGATAAAGTACAAGAAATTATCGTTGAAGAACTTGGCAAAGATGCTGAAGAGGTTCAGTTGGAGACAACTTTTGATGACCTTGATGCGGACTCACTTGATGTGTTTCAAGTTATCTCTGAAATTGAAGATGAGTTTGATATTCAAATCGAAACAGAAGAAGGTCTTAACACTGTAGGCGACTTGGTTGCTTACGTGGAAGAGAAAGCAAACTAAAATTAAGATTTAGGTGAGCGTGGTATTGAGACTGCGTATGAAGCCTTAATACAGTCACTTATGGGAGTCGGATAGACAATTAGCAGCTGCGCTTTGCAGAGTGATAAATTGTTACCAACTCCTCTTAATTTTAAGGATATAATTTGATTATCAAATCATTTAAAACAGAAAGTATTGTTGAAATTATCTATGAAAACACGAATTACAGAGCTTTTAAAGATTAAGTATCCTATCTTTCAAGGAGGCATGGCTTGGGTTGCTGATGGTGATTTGGCAGGTGCGGTCTCAAAGGCAGGAGGTTTAGGCATTATCGGTGGTGGTAATGCTCCTAAGGAAGTTGTCAAAGCGAATATTGACAAAGCTAAAGCCTTAACGGATAAGCCTTTTGGGGTCAATATCATGTTGCTATCACCTTTTGCAGAAGACATTGTTGATTTAGTTATTGAAGAGGGTGTCAAGGTTGTGACGACGGGAGCTGGTAATCCTGGCAAGTATATGGAACGTTTCCATGAAGCAGGGATTACCGTTATTCCGGTGGTACCTAGCGTGGCCTTAGCTAAGCGAATGGAGAAACTTGGTGCCGATGCGGTTATTGCAGAAGGGATGGAAGCCGGTGGGCATATTGGAAAATTAACTACAATGACCCTTGTTAGACAGGTGGTTGAGGCGGTTACTATTCCGGTTATTGCAGCAGGCGGTATCGCTGATGGTAAGGGGATAGCAGCAGGTTTTATGCTGGGCGCTGAAGCGGTGCAAGTCGGGACACGGTTTGTTGTTGCCAAGGAGTCTAATGCTCATCAGGCCTTTAAAGATAAAATCTTGAAAGCTAAGGATATTGACACCGTCGTATCCGCTTCAGTCGTTGGGCATCCCGTCCGAGCCATTAAGAATAAACTAGCAACGGCTTATAGTCAGGCGGAGAAAGAATTTTTAGCTGGTAGAAAATCAGCTGAAGAGATTGAAGAGCTAGGAGCAGGTGCTCTGCGCAATGCGGTTGTTGACGGTGATGTTGTTAATGGTTCTGTGATGGCGGGACAGATTGCAGGCCTGGTTTCCAAAGAGGAGACCTGTGCGGAAATCTTAGAAGACCTCTATCAGGGAGCGAAAGCGACTATCGCTAAGGAAGCAGAACGCTGGAAGGAATAATGCTTTAGGCTAAGGAGTAAACATGAAAAAAACGGCCTTTTTATTTGCTGGACAAGGTGCTCAGTCACAAGGGATGGGACGAGAATTGTATGACCATTATGCCCTTGTGAGAGAGGCCTATCAAGAAGCTAGCTCAATATTAGGGTATGATATTCGCCGATTGATTGATGAGGATAAGGACAAGCTTAACCAAACACGCTATACACAACCAGCTATTTTGACAACGTCGGTAGCCATCTACCGTTTGTTGCAGGAAAACAGTCTATCACCAGATATTGTGGCGGGCTTGTCGCTAGGGGAATACTCAGCTTTGGTGGCTTCTGGGGCACTTGGCTTTGAAGAAGCGCTCAAGCTAGTTGCCAAACGAGGCGAATTGATGGAAGCAGCTGCTCCTCTTGGAAGCGGCAAGATGGTAGCTATTATGAATGCTGATACGTCGTTGATTGAGCGCGCGTGCCATCAAGCATCCGATTTGGGAATCGTTAGCCCAGCCAACTACAATACCCCTAGCCAAATTGTTATAGGCGGTGAAGTGGCAGCTGTGGATAGAGCTTTGGAACTGTTACAAGAAGCTGGTGTGAAACGCATGATTCCTTTGCAGGTTTCGGGTCCCTTCCATACAGCGCTTTTAGAACCAGCTAGTCTGGGTTTGGCTGAGGTGTTAGATGGTATTACTTTTGATGATTTTAAAGTGCCCTTGATTGGCAATACAGAAGCTAGAGTGATGTCCAAGAAGGCTGTTAAATCTCTATTAGCTCGTCAAGTGATGGAACCCGTTCGTTTTTATGAGTCTATTGCTAATATGCAAGAAATGGGAGTTGAGCGTATTGTGGAGGTAGGACCAGGGAAGGTTTTATCAGGCTTTGTCAAAAAAATCGATAAAGCCTTACCAGCTTTTCCCATCAATGACCAGGCTAGTTTAATGGCCTTACTCAATCAAGAGGTGGAGTGATAATGGAACTTAAGGATAAAAATGTTTTTGTGACAGGATCAACAAGAGGGATTGGGCTGGCCATTGCTCATGAATTTGCTCGTCGTGGCGCCAATGTTGTCTTAAATGGCCGTTCAGAACTGTCGGATGAGTTACTGCACCAGTTTGATGCTTATGGTATCAGAGTCATTGGCATTTCAGGGGATATCTCTCAAGAAGCTGATGCCAAACGCATGGTGGAAGAGGCGATAGCACAGCTTGGTAGTATCGATATTCTCGTCAATAATGCCGGCATTACAAATGACAAATTGTTATTAAAAATGACAGAGGCTGACTTTGAAGAGGTGCTAAAAGTCAATTTGACCGGTGCTTTTAACATGACCCAAGCGGTTTTAAAAGCAATGATGAAAGCCCGTCAAGGTGCCATTATCAATCTTTCTTCGGTCGTTGGTTTGACAGGAAATGTCGGACAAGCCAACTATGCTGCGTCAAAGGCCGGTTTAATTGGCTTTTCCAAATCCGTGGCTAAGGAAGTTGCTGGGCGAGGGATTCGTGTGAATGTGATTGCCCCTGGCTTTATTGCCTCTGATATGACGGATGCCATTCCTGAAAAAATGAAGGATAGCATTCTAGGGCAAATTCCTATGAAGCGTATTGGTAAGCCTGAAGAAGTGGCAAAAGTAGCCGTTTTTTTGGCAGAGCAAGAGTACCTAACAGGACAAGTGATTGCTATTGATGGTGGAATGACCATGATTTAAGATTGGTGACAATTGTGGCTTTAAAAACTTAAAGGCTGATTAGCTCGCTTGATAGAAAGAGTAAAGGAGAAATGATGTCAACGAATCGTGTTGTTGTAACAGGCTATGGTGTAACCTCACCTATTGGAAATACACCTCAAGAGTTTTGGAAAAGCTTAGAATCTGGTACAATTGGTATAAAACCAATTACAAAATTTGATAATTCAGAGATTCCTGTCCATAATGCTGGGGAAATTCAGGATTTTCCATTTGCTCAGTATTTTGTTCGTAAGGATAAGAACCGGATGGACACCTATTCGCTTTACGCGATTTACGCCACTTTAGAAGCTTTAAAAAATGCTAATCTTGATATGGAGAAGGTTGATCGTGATCGTGTCGGTGTGATTGTGTCATCAGGTATCGGTGGTCTTCAAGCGATGCAGGAGCAAATTATCCGCATGCATGAGAAAGGGATGAGGCGTATTCAACCGATGTTTATTCCTAAGGCTCTTTCGAATATGGGGGCTGGAAATATTGCGCTTCGGATTGGTGCTAATGGTGTGTGTAAGTCTATTACGACAGCTTGTGCTTCGGCTAATGATGCCATTGGTGAAGCTTTTCGTGAAATCAAATTTGGGTTTCAAGATGTCGTCTTGGCGGGTGGCTCTGAAAGCACTATCAATGAAATCGGAATTGGTGGCTTCAATGCTTTAACAGCCCTGTCCACTACTGAAGACCCAGAACGTTCGTCCATTCCATTTGATAAGGATCGTAACGGTTTTGTGATGGGAGAGGGTGCTGGTGTGCTTGTTTTAGAAAGTTTGGCACATGCCCAAAAACGGGGAGCAACGATTTTAGCAGAAGTGGTTGGCTATGGCAATACTTGCGATGCCTATCATCAAACAAGTCCTAGTCCAGATGGTTCTGGAGCAGCCAAGGCAATGACCTTAGCCATTTCAGAAGCAGGCATTGAAGCAAGTGAAGTGGACTATGTCAATGCGCACGGCACATCAACACCAGCAAACGAAAAAGGTGAAAGCCAAGCGATTGTTGCGGTATTAGGAAAAGAAGTTCCGGTGTCATCCACCAAATCGTTCACAGGGCATCTTTTAGGAGCAGCTGGGGCAGTTGAAGCTATTGCAACGATTGAAAGCATGCGTCATGGCTTTATTCCTATGACGGCTGGGACCAAAGAATTATCAGAAGATATTGAAGCCAATGTTGTGATGGGACAAGGGCTAAAAGCAGATGTTCGCTATGCCATTTCAAATACCTTTGGCTTTGGAGGGCATAATGCTGTGTTAGCCTTTAAGCGTTGGGAGGAGTAAAGGTGAATCTTTCAGAAATCAAAGACCTGATGACTCAATTTGACCAATCAAGTCTTCGTGAATTGTCATTAAAGCAAGATGGTTATGAGCTGCGTTTTAGTAAGAATGACCATCCAGAAGTTCCAATAGGAAGGCCACAAGCTCCTGTACAAGAAGCTGTCGGACAAGGGACTGCGGAGACTGTTGCTGTTGCGGATGTGGAGACAGTCAAGCCTGCTGAAGTTATCGTTAGTGAGGAAGTGACGCCAGAAGGGGAAGCTGTTGAAAGCCCACTTGTTGGGGTTGCTTACCTAGCAGCTGCACCTGATAAACCGCCTTTTGTATCTGTTGGAGATGTTGTTAAGAAGGGGCAAACCCTACTCATTATTGAAGCCATGAAGGTCATGAATGAGGTTCCTGCTCCTAGAGATGGTGTTGTGACAGAAATATTGGTTTCTAACGAAGATGTAATCGAATATGGACAAGGATTGGTACGCTTAAAATGATTGATATCAAAGCTATTCGTGAAGCTCTCCCCCACCGCTATCCCATGTTGTTGGTGGATCGTGTGTTGTCGTCAAGTGATGATGAAATTGTTGCCTTAAAAAACGTCACTATTAATGAGCCATTTTTTAATGGGCATTTTCCAGAATATCCAGTGATGCCAGGGGTCTTGATCATGGAGGCACTGGCCCAAACCGCAGGTGTGTTAGAGTTATCCAAGGCTGCCAACAAGGACAAACTGGTTTTTTACGCTGGGATGGATAAGGTTAAGTTTAAGAAACAGGTTGTTCCAGGGGATCAACTAATCATGACAGCTAAGTTTGTGAAACGTCGTGGTAGTATCGCTGTCATCGAAGCCAAGGCTGAGGTTGATGGTCAGTTAGCAGCTAGTGGGACACTGACATTTGCTATTGGTCAATAGGCTGTTTGGCAATATCTGATGATGTGACTATGATGATCAGAAATTGTGGTAAAGGAGAAATCAAATGTTTAAAAAGCTACTGATTGCCAATCGTGGTGAAATTGCCGTTCGAATCATTCGAGCTGCGCGTGAATTAGGCATTGCTACGGTTGCTGTTTATTCAGAAGCTGATAAAGAGGCTCTGCATACGATATTAGCAGACGAAGCAATTTGTATTGGACCAGCTCGGTCAACGGACTCCTACTTAAATATGAGTTCTGTCTTATCGGCTGCCATTGTCACTGGAGCCGAAGCCATTCATCCAGGCTTTGGCTTTTTAAGTGAAAATTCAAAGTTTGCAACCATGTGTGAGGAGATGAATATCACCTTTATTGGACCCTCTGCTCAAGTGATGGATAAAATGGGCGATAAGATAAACGCTCGCAAAGAAATGATGGCTGCAGGTGTTCCGGTTATTCCAGGTTCTGATGGGGAGGTGTTCACTGCTGAGGAAGCTTTAGCGATTGCCCAAAAGATTGGTTACCCTGTGATGCTCAAAGCTTCAGCAGGCGGTGGTGGTAAAGGGATTCGTAAAGTTAAGCAGGCTGATGAGCTGGTGGCCGCCTTTGAGTCGGCTTCTCAAGAAGCTCTGGCAGCTTTTGGGAATGCTGCCATGTATATTGAGAAGGTGGTCTATCCTGCCCGTCATATCGAGGTACAAATTCTCGGCGATAGCTTTGGTCGGGTTATCCACCTTGGTGAGCGGGATTGCTCCTTGCAGCGTAATAACCAAAAAGTGTTGGAAGAGAGCCCATCTGTTGCCATTGGTAAAACCTTACGTCAGAAACTGGGAGAGTCTGCTGTACGGGCTGCTCAAGCCGTTTCTTATGTGAATGCTGGAACGATTGAGTTTTTATTGGATGAGTCAACAGGTGACTTTTACTTTATGGAAATGAATACTCGTGTGCAAGTGGAACACCCAGTAACAGAATTTGTTACAGGGGTTGATATTGTTAAAGAGCAAATTAGGATTGCGGCTGGTCAAGCCTTGTCCATTGCACAAGAGGATGTTGTGATTCAAGGGCATGCCATAGAGTGCCGCATCAATGCTGAAAATCCCAAATTTAATTTTGCACCTAGTCCAGGTAAGATTACTGAGCTGCACCTGCCAGCAGGTGGTGTTGGTTTGCGCGTTGATTCTGCTGTTTATAACGGCTACACGATTCCCCCCTACTATGATAGTATGATTGCTAAAATCATCGTGCATGGTGAAAACCGTTTTGATGCGCTTATGAAGATGCAGCGAGCGCTTTATGAATTTGAGGCTGAGGGTGTCATGACCAATGCCGATTTTCAGCTAGACCTTATTTCCGATCAACATGTCATTGCTGGTGATTATGACACCTCTTTCTTGATGGAGCAGTTTTTACCAGAGTATCAGAAAGAAGAGACTAAGACAGACTAAGAAGGTGATGTATGGGCTTATTTGATAAGAAAGACAAGTATTTTAGAATCCATCCCAATCGTTCGGTAAAAGGAGATAAGACTCCTAAACCAGAGGTTCCTGATGAACTATTTGCCAAATGCCCTGCGTGTAAACATTTGATTTATCAAAAGGATTTGGGTTTGGCTAAAATTTGTCCGACCTGTTCTTATAATTTTAGAATTTCGGCTTTAGAGCGCTTAGCCATTACCGCTGATGACGGCACTTTTGAAGAATTGTTTTCAGGGCTTGTGACTAAGGACCCTCTTCATTTCCCCAATTATCAAGAGAAACTAGCTCAGGCGCGTGACAAAACAGGTCTAGATGAAGCTGTTTTGACTGGTTTGGCTGAGATTAAGGGGCAAAAAACAGCCTTGGCGATTATGGATGCTAATTTTATCATGGCTTCTATGGGAACTGTTGTGGGTGAAAAAATCACGCGTTTATTTGAATTGGCAACAAAGGAGCAGCTACCGGTGGTGATTTTCACTGCTTCTGGAGGAGCTAGGATGCAAGAAGGGATTATGTCTCTGATGCAGATGGCTAAAATTTCAGCAGCTGTGAAAAGGCATTCGAATGCGGGACTCTTTTACCTAACGATTCTAACCGATCCGACTACTGGTGGGGTGACGGCTAGCTTTGCCATGGAGGGTGATATTATCTTAGCGGAACCTCAAACCTTGGTCGGATTTGCGGGTCGTCGGGTGATTGAAACAACGATGAAGCAGGATTTACCAGAGGATTTTCAAAAGTCAGAATTCCTTCTTGAGCATGGCTTTGTCGATCGCATTGTTAAACGAGTGGACTTGCAAGAGGTGATCGGAAATCTGTTAGCATTTCATGGAGGACGATGATGACTGATGTATCAAGAATTTTAAAAGAAGCACGTGATCAACATCGGATGACGACTTTGGATTATGCCGAGACGATTTTTGATGATTTTATGGAATTGCATGGCGATCGTCAATTTGCTGATGACGGAGCAATTGTGGCAGGACTTGCCCGCCTAGAGGGGCAACCGGTGACGATTATTGGGATTCAAAAAGGTCGTAATTTACAAGATAATTTACAGCGTCACTTTGGTCAGCCTCATCCAGAAGGTTACCGTAAAGCCTTACGGTTTATGAAGCAAGCGGAGAAGTTTAATCGCCCGGTGATTACCTTTATCAATACTGCTGGCGCCTATCCTGGTATTGAAGCAGAGGAACGAGGGCAGGGGGAAGCCATTGCCCGTAATTTGCTGGAAATGAGTGATCTTAAGGTGCCGATTATTGCGATTATCATTGGTGAGGGTGGATCTGGCGGTGCCTTGGCCTTGGCGGTGGCTGACAGGGTTTGGATGCTGGAACATACCATGTATGCCGTCCTCAGTCCAGAAGGTTTTGCTTCCATTTTATGGAAGGATGGTAGTCGTGCCCCAGAAGCCGCAGCGCTAATGAAGATAACAGCTGGTGAGCTGCTGAACATGGGGGTAGTTGATAAGGTCATTCCAGAGCATGGCTATTTTTCAAGTGAGATTGCAGACATGTTAAAAACAAGTTTGATTGAAGAACTAAACCATCTTAAAACCCTACCGCAAGAACAGTTATTGCAAGAGAGGTATGAACGGTTTAGGAAGTATTGATAATCTTTGATGATGGACTTGACGTCCAAAGAGGCCTTCCTGCTAGCCTGCCTGATATTAGCTGGAGGTAGAGTATTTATAATTTTTTCCACCTGTTAAGGTGGTTTTTTTATTCTTCCTCCCACTTTTGAACACTTATTTGTGCAATTCTTGGTCTTTTATTAAGCGCTTACAGACACTATAATTAAGGTATCAATAACATATCATTAATGGAAAGAGGTAGTTGCCATGGATATTTTCCTAGCTCCCCTTAACTGGTTTTCGCAAAATATTTTGCAAAATCCCGCTTTTTTTGTAGGTCTCTTGGTACTGATTGGCTACCTGCTCTTGAAAAAACCGCTACATGAAGTTTTTGCAGGTTTCATCAAAGCTACAGTTGGTTATTTGATTTTAAATGTTGGTGCAGGTGGGTTGGTAACGACTTTCCGGCCGATTTTGGTAGCGTTAGCTGAAAAATTTAAATTAGAAGCTGCGGTTATCGATCCTTATTTCGGGTTAGCAGCTGCCAATGCTAAGCTAGAAACCATGGGCTTTATCAGTGTAGCTACAACAGCCCTTCTGATTGGTTTTGGTGTCAATATTCTGATGGTTGCTTTGCGTAAGGTGACTAAGGTTAGGACGCTTTTCATTACAGGGCATATCATGGTGCAGCAAGCAGCGACCATCTCTGTGTTTGTTCTTCTTTTGATTCCACAATTCCAAAATGCTTTTGGTGCTTGGGCTGTAGGTATCATTTGTGGTCTTTATTGGGCCGTTAGTTCAAACATGACTGTTGAAGCAACACAACGCTTGACAGGTGGTGGTGGCTTTGCGATTGGTCACCAACAACAATTTGCTATCTGGTTTGTGGATAAGGTAGCTCCTATCTTTGGGAAAAAAGAAGACAATTTGGATAATTTGAAGTTACCAACTTTCTTAACTATTTTTCATGATACAGTAGTGGCTTCAGCGACCTTGATGTTGGTCTTCTTCGGTGCAATTTTAGCTGTACTTGGTCCAGATATCATGTCTAACGCAGAGCTTATCGGAGCAGGTGCTTATAACCCAGCTAAACAAGCGTTCTTCATGTATATTCTTCAAACCTCTCTAACTTTCTCAGTGTATTTGTTTGTCTTGATGCAAGGGGTTCGGATGTTCGTTGCTGAGTTGACAAATGCCTTCCAAGGAATTTCTAATAAGCTTCTCCCAGGGTCATTCCCAGCGGTTGACGTTGCAGCATCTTATGGATTTGGTTCTACCAATGCTGTGTTATCAGGATTCGCTTTTGGTTTGATTGGTCAGCTTATTACAATTGCCCTATTGGTTATTTTTAAAAATCCAATTTTGATTATTACTGGATTTGTACCTGTCTTCTTTGATAATGCTGCTATTGCTGTTTACGCTGATAAACGTGGTGGTTGGAAAGCAGCCGTTGCTTTGTCCTTCATTTCAGGGGTACTCCAAGTAGCGCTTGGTGCGGTTGCGGTAGGACTTCTTGGTTTGACTGGTGGTTATCATGGCAATATTGACTTGGTTCTTCCATGGCTACCAATCGGCTATCTCTTTAAATACCTTGGTATTGTGGGTTACGTGCTTGTTTGCCTATTCTTCTTGGTGATTCCACAATTACAATTCGCTAAGGCAAAAGACAAGGAAGCTTACTATCGAGGAGATGTTCAAGAGTAAGGTATAGCAGTTTTTTAGTGATAAGGGTTTGATTGTTTAGTCAAAAGTGACTAGATAGGATGACGTGTCTTATAAACATTTATGATGTACGGAGGAATTGATAATGGTTAAAGTATTGACAGCTTGTGGTAATGGTATGGGCTCATCAATGGTGATTAAAATGAAAGTTGAAAAAGCACTGCGTGATTTGGGTGTCACAGATATTCAATCAGCGTCCTGCTCAGTCGGTGAAGCAAAAAGTTTGGCTTCTGGGTATGATATTGTTGTGGCTTCAAACCACTTGATTCATGAGTTGGACGGTCGGACGAACGGTAAACTGGTTGGACTAGACAATTTGATGGACGATAATGAAATTAAAACAAAATTGAGTGAAATCTTATAAGAAGGAGATAGGAGTTGGCTAACAACTCCTTATCCTATAAGCTTGAAAGGATTATCTATGAATTTAAAACAATCGTTTACAGAAAATAACTCTATTCGTCTTGGTTTGACTGCTGAGACTTGGCAAGAAGCTGTTGCATTAGCGGTTCAGCCTTTGATTGAGAGTGGAGCGGCCAGTTCAGAATACTATGATGCGATTATTGCTTCAACCGAAAAATATGGGCCTTATTATGTCCTGATGCCAGGCATGGCCATGCCTCATGCTGAAGCTGGAAAAGGGGTTTTTAAAGATGCTTTTGCCTTAATCACCTTGACCAAGCCAGTTGCGTTTTCAGATGGCAAGGAGGCTTCTGTCTTTTTAACCTTAGCAGCAACGGATCCTGCTATTCATACAACGGTTGCTATTCCTCAAATCATTGCCCTTTTTGAGTTGGACAATGCCATTGAACGTTTACTCGCCTGCCAAACACCAGAAGAAGTTCTAGCCATGGTTGAAGAATCCAAGGATAGCCCTTATTTGGAAGGTTTGGACTTGGATAGTTAATGATTAGTTAGAAATAGAGAGGATTGCATGATGAAAAAATCGTTACCAAATTTACAGGTTGCTCTGGATCATTCGGATTTACAAGGAGCTATTAAAGCGGCTGTGGCTGTTGGTCATGAAGTGGATGTTATTGAAGCAGGTACGGTCTGCTTGCTACAAGTGGGTAGTGAGTTGGTTGAGGTCTTGCGCAATTTATTTCCAGACAAAATTATTGTCGCAGATACCAAATGTGCAGATGCGGGTGGTACAGTGGCTAAGAATAATGCTATCCGTGGTGCGGACTGGATGACTTGCATTTGCTGTGCAACGATTCCTACGATGGAAGCGGCTTTAAAAGCGATTAAAGAGGTTCGTGGAGAGCGCGGAGAAATCCAAATTGAGCTATATGGTGACTGGACGTTTGAACAAGCACAGCTATGGTTAGATGCTGGTATTTCACAAGCCATTTACCACCAATCTCGTGATGCCCTCCTTGCAGGCGAAACATGGGGTGAAAAAGACCTTAACAAGGTTAAGAAATTGATTGATATGGGCTTTCGTGTCTCTGTAACCGGCGGTCTATCCACAGATACCCTCAAACTCTTTGAAGGGGTAGATGTCTTTACCTTTATCGCTGGTCGTGGGATTACAGAAGCCGAAGATCCAGCTGGAGCAGCTCGCGCTTTCAAAGACGAAATTCGTCGGATCTGGGGGTAGTTTTATGACACGTCCCATCGGTATTTATGAAAAAGCAACGCCAAAACAATTGAGCTGGAAAGAGCGTTTGCTCTTTGCTAAGGAATTGGGATTTGATTTTGTAGAAATGTCAATTGATGAGTCTGATGCCCGTTGGGCCCGTCTTGATTGGACAAAAGAAGAACGCTTGAATCTTGTGAAAGCCATCTATGAGACCGGCGTGCGAATTCCAAGTATCTGTTTTTCAGGGCATCGCCGTTTTCCGCTTGGCTCCAGCAATCCTGATTTAGAGAAAGAAGCACTTGCTTCTATGAAAAAATGCATTGAATTGGCTCAGGATTTGGGGGTTCGGGTGATTCAATTAGCGGGTTATGACGTCTATTATGAGGCAAAATCCTTTGAAACTCGGACACGGTTTATCAAAAACCTTAGAAAAGCCTGTGATTGGGCCGAGGAAGCACAGGTGATTCTAGCGATCGAAATTATGGATGACCCCTTTATCAATTCCATCGAAAAGTACTTAGCGATTGAAAAGGAAGTTGATTCTCCCTACCTCTTTGTGTATCCAGATACCGGTAATGTATCAGCTTGGCATAATGATCTTTGGAGTGAATTTTACAATGGTCATAGGTCTATTGCAGCCCTTCATTTGAAAGACACTTACCCTGTGACAGAAACATCAAAAGGGCAGTTTAGAGACGTTCCTTTTGGACAGGGCTGTGTTGATTGGGAAGAGGTCTTTTCAGTCTTAAAACGCAGCAACTATAATGGCCCATTCTTGATTGAGATGTGGTCTGAAAATTGTGAAACGATTGAGGAAACACGTGCCGCCATCAAGGAAGCACAAGATTTCTTATACCCGTTAATGAAGAAAGCAGAGGTTATGTGATGGCTAAAGATTTGCAAGAAATGCGTCAACGTGTGTGCGCAGCGAATAAATCCTTACCAGACCACGGTTTAGTTAAGTTTACTTGGGGAAATGTATCTGAGGTGTGCCGAGAACTCGGACGCATTGTGATTAAGCCATCTGGTGTCGATTACGATTTGTTAACGCCTGAGAATATGGTGGTGACTGATTTGGATGGGAATGTGGTTGAAGGAGAGCTTAATCCATCATCTGATTTACCGACACACGTTCAACTCTACAAGGCTTGGCCTGAAGTCGGTGGAATTGTTCACACACACTCAACAGAAGCTGTCGGTTGGGCACAGGCTGGGCGTGATATTCCTTTTTATGGAACCACTCATGCCGATTACTTCTATGGCCCAATTCCTTGTGCGAGGTCGTTAACGGCGAACGAAGTGGAATCAGCTTACGAGAAAGAAACTGGTACGGTCATTATAGAGACCTTTAAGGAACGTCATTTAAATCCTTTAGAAGTCCCTGGTATTGTGGTTCGAAACCACGGGCCATTTGCCTGGGGTAAGGACCCTGAACAAGCGGTTTACCATGCTGTTGTTTTAGAAGAAGTTGCCAAAATGAACCGCTTTACGGAGCAAATCAACCCTCGTGTTGAGTCAGCACCTCAGTATATCTTAGACAAGCATTACCTGAGAAAACATGGACCTAATGCTTATTACGGTCAAAAAAAGGACCAGCACTAATTTGGAACCATCACTAGGAGTAGCCGTTATAGCTGCTCCTAGACTTATGATTGTGGGATAAACTTGGCGTTTGTATCGTTGTTTAGCAATGAAACTTTTCTAAAACAAGATTTATTGACTCATTCTGAGGTATAATAAAGAAGTGCCAAAGGAGGTAAAGCAGTTGTTATTGGATAAAAAAAGTTATGATTTGTTAGCTTACTTGTTGGCCTTGGATAGTCATCAAACGGTTAGTCTCATCTCGGAGCAGTTGCAACAATCACGCCGTAAGATTTACTATCATTTGGAGAAAATCAATGATTCTCTTCCTGAAGGTGTTGCCCCCATTGTGAGTATTCCTCGCCTCGGCATCTTATTAAATCAAGCCCAAAAAACAGCCTGTCAAGACCTCTTAAATCAAACAGATAGTTACTTTTATGTCATGAGTGCCAAAGAGCGGCAAATGCTAGTGACACTAGCCATTGCAACGAGTTCAAAGCGCATGACAATTGATCGGCTGATTGCTATCTGTCAGGTATCGAGAAATACGGTTCTTAGTGATTTAAATACGCTTCGGGATGATTTGACAAAAACAGGTTTGGGTTTAAAATTATCGGTATCCAAATCAGCGGGCTACCACTTTGAAGGTCACCCATTGGCTTTTATTCAATACAGCTATGGTATCTTATTATCTTTGGAGCAAACAGCCTCAAATACTTTTTCTAAGCTTGTTTTTGACCAGTTAAAGGCAATTAATCAAGAACAGGTGTTAGCTTCAGCTGAGGTTAGCCAGTTTATTGGGGATTATTTTGCTGATGCGGAGGTGCGATTGGGGAAGGCTTTGAATCAAAAAGAGCATCATTTTTTGGTCACAAGTTTACCATTTTTATTGCTAGCCTACCGTAAGTTTAAATACCCTGATAAGTTTAAAGCCTTACTACGCCAAGAATTAAAGCAGCTTCACCAGCGATTGGAATACGGACTTGTTCAAGAGCTGGATAAAGCCTTGCAAGAGACATTTGGCATTGCCTTAACAGCGCTGGAAGTCGATATCATTACACTTTTGTTACTCTCTTTTCGTAAGGATAGAGACACTCATTTAGACAGTAGTGATTATGATAGTTTGCGAGAGTCTATCGCAACCTATCTCCACTATTTTCAAGAGCAGTTTGATACCCATTTCGCTAATCAGGAGGACTTGGAAAAGCAATTACTCATGCACTGCAAGTCGCTTCTTTACCGCAAACAATACGGTATTCCTAGCTATAATCCTCTAACCGAAACGATTAAAGACAATTATGAACGCTTATTTACCATGGTTGCTTCCACCATTTACCTCTTGGAAGGGGAGTGGCAAGTGAGCCTAAATGACGATGAGATTGCCTATATTGTGATTCATATCGGCGGTGCTATTCGCAGAGATCAAAGTGGCTCTCATCAGCAAAAAGCCGTTATCGTGAGTGATGATGGCATTGCGATTCAAAAGTTTCTGCTCAGCCGAACGCAGCGCTTTATTCCTTCCTTAAGGGTTGAGGCAGTTTTCACCACTGAGCAATTTCAAAGCGTGGAAGATCTTTTGGATGTTCATTTTGTGATTTCCACGCATGATAGTTTAGAGACCAAGTGGCAAGTTATTTTTGTCAACCCTTTGATGACCGACAATGACTTGATTCGCGTATTACGAGCCAAGCAGGGCAACCATCGGCTAGAGCAAGAGAGGATTCAAGAGAAAATACGGGCTTGTATTGAGCAATTTGCCCCCAATTGCAAACGTATCGACGAGTTGACAAGGTCTTTGGAGCAAGTAATCTATCAAGATGTGGTTTCAGACTTGCTATCGCAGACGAAATGAATATCAAATCACAACACACACAGCTGATAGCTGTGTGTGTTGTTCGTTAAGGAAGGTTAAAACGTCCACTTTTGAACACATTGCTGTGTACTTCTTGGGCTTTTTTACAGTGGCTAAAAGGCATATACTAGAATTATCAAGATAACATTGGAGGACTATTATGCCAAACGTTAAAGATATTACACGTGAATCATGGATTTTGTCCACTTTTCCAGAGTGGGGCACTTGGTTGAATGAAGAAATTGAAGAAGAAGTTGTTCCAGAAGGCAATTTTGCCATGTGGTGGCTCGGCAACTGTGGGGTTTGGATTAAGACACCTGGCGGTGCTAATGTCGTCATGGATCTTTGGGCTAATCGTGGTAAGGCAACAAAAAAAGTGAAAGATATGGTTTGGGGACACCAAATGGCGAATATGGCAGGTGTCCGCAAGCTTCAACCCAACTTGCGTGTGCAGCCGATGGTGATTGATCCTTTTGCCATCAATGAGTTGGACTACTATCTGGTATCGCACGTCCACTCTGACCATATGGATATTGCTACTTCAGCAGCTATTTTAAACAATCCAAAACTCAGCCATGTTAAATTCGTAGGTCCAAGTGGCTGTGCGGATATTTGGAAAGGTTGGGGTGTCCCTGATGACCGTATTCAAGTCGTTAAACCAGGTGATAGTTTTGCCTTCAAAGACATCAAAGTGACAGCTGTGGAATCCTTTGACCGGACTTGTCTTGTGACGCTTCCAATTGAGGGTTATGAAGAAAACGGCAACAGCCTTGCTGGTCTCCCTGTCAGCGATGAGCTTATGGCAAGCAAAGCCGTCAACTATGTTTTTGAGACTCCTGGCGGTACCATCTACCATGGTGCAGACTCTCATTTTTCAAATTACTTTGCAAAACACGGTCGTGATTTTGACATTGATGTCGCTATCAATAACTATGGTGACAACCCTATCGGTATTCAAGATAAGATGACCTCCATCGACCTTCTACGCATGGCTGAAAACCTTGGTGCTAAAGTCATTATCCCAGTGCATTATGACATTTGGTCAAACTTTATGGCCTCAACAGATGAAATTTTGGCATTATGGAAAATGCGTAAGGAACGCTTGCAATACAAATTCCATCCGTTCATCTGGGAGGTTGGTGGCAAATACACCTATCCTCAAGATAAAGACCGTATTGAATACCATCATCCACGAGGTTTTGACGATTACTTCTTGGAAGATTCAGACATTCAATTCAAGGCTTTATTATAAGCTAGTCATTATATCAAAAGTTGAGTTGACTAACTCAGCTTTTTGATATGCTCATAGTTGGCCACTAATCTCCCGTCACTTCCTTTAACGGCAAAGCGTTTTTTATGCTATAATAATCCTAATACAGGGAACAGTTGGAGATTTTTATGAAAAAACCGTTTATTAGTCAAGTAGAACTAGATAAGATTACCGAACAATTTCCGACACCTTTTCATCTATACGATGAGAAGGGGATTCGGGAAAAAGCACGCGCGTTAAACAAGGCATTTGCCTGGAACAAGGGTTTCAAAGAGTATTTTGCCGTTAAGGCGACACCTACGCCAGCCATTTTGAAAATCCTCCAAGAAGAAGGTTGTGGTGTGGATTGTGCGACAGGAGTTGAGCTGTTGATGAGTCATAAAATGGGCTTCAAAGACATCATGTTTTCGTCAAATAACACTCCTGCATCGGAGTATGCTTATGCCAAGGAAATTGGAGCAACCATCAACCTTGATGCTTATGAGATGATTGCTTTTGTGAAAGAAACGGTTGGCTTACCAGAGACGGTTTCGCTTCGCTATAATCCTGGTGGTGTATTTGCACTTGGTACCGACATTATGGACAATCCTGAAGAGTCCAAGTTTGGCATGACCCGCGAGCAGCTCATCCAAGGGTTCAAGGACTTGAAGGCTGAAGGCGTTAAAACCTTTGGGATTCATTCTTTCCTAGCTTCTAATACAGTAACCAACGCCTACTACCCAGAGCTGGCTCGTCAGCTCTTTCAGCTAGCTGTTGAGATTTGTGATGAGGCTGGAGTTGAACTTAGCTTTATCAACCTATCTGGTGGCATCGGAGTGAACTACCGTCCAGAGGAAGAGGCAAATGACATCGCAGTGATTGGGGAGGGTGTTCGTCAAGTTTACGAAGAAATCCTCACACCGGCAGGTCTAGGCGATATTAAAATCTTCACCGAACTTGGTCGTTTTATGTTGGCCCCTCACGGACTGTTGGTCACTAAGGTCTTGCACCGCAAACAAACGTATCGAGACTATGTAGGTGTTGATGCTTCAGCGGTTAACCTTCTTCGTCCTGCCATGTACGGCTCTTACCATCATATTACGAATATGAGCAATCCCGATGGTCAGGTTGAGGTGGTCGATGTGGTCGGATCGCTCTGTGAAAACAATGATAAATTTGCTAAGCAGCGTGAGCTTCCTGAGGCGCGTATTGGCGATACTTTGGTTATTCACGATACAGGTGCTCATGGCTTTTCAATGGGCTATCAGTACAATGCCAGACTACGTTCGGCTGAAATTCTCTATCAGGAGGACGGTTCAGCCCGCCTCATTCGCCGTGCTGAGACACCAGAAGATTATTTTGCGACCATTACAGGATTTGACTTTGATTAAGCCGAAAGAAAGCTTGCCTAAGGCAGGCTTTTTTATAGACTGGGCTAAGAAGGTGTGTCCTATGATGCCTTTATTGTTATCGGGTCTTGCTTAAAGAATTAATAGTATCTTATTGAATAATTGATGGCTGATAACAGATGAGGCATTTACTGAGGTTCAGTGTTTTGATCTAGAACGATTGATCGGGTGTTGCGACATTTGTAAAGCCATGATTTTTTTGCTATAATAAGACCGTAAAAAAGACTAGGAGTATTCGAACGTATGTCAACAGCATTATGGATTTTAATCGTTGTATTAGCAGCTATCGGCGGAGTATTTGGTGGTATTTTCATCGCTCGTAAACAAATTGAAAAAGAAATCGGTCAATACCCACGTTTGACACCAGACGCTATCCGTGAGATGATGAGCCAAATGGGTCAAAAGCCAAATGAAGCTAAGGTGCAGCAAACCTACCGCAATATTATTAAGCAGTCTAAAGCAGCAGTAGCGAAAAAGAAAAAATAAAAATGAAGAGAGGTTGGGAGCTGCGTTCTCAGCCTTTTTTGGAAAGAAGAGACTATGGATAATCGTCCCATTGGTTTTTTAGATTCAGGTGTCGGTGGCTTGACTGTTGTGCGGGAATTGATGCGTCAGCTTCCACACGAAGAAATTGTTTATATTGGGGATTCTGCCAGAGCTCCTTACGGCCCACGTCCAGCAGAACAAATTAGAGAATACACATGGCAGCTGGTTCGCTTTTTATTAACCAAAAATGTCAAGATGATTGTGTTTGCTTGTAACACGGCTACTGCGGTGGCTTGGGAAGAAATTAAAGCCGCCTTAGAGATACCGGTGTTGGGTGTTATTCTTCCGGGTTCTAGTGCAGCCATTAAGGCGACGAGAACAAAGCGCGTGGGTGTCATTGCAACACCGATGACCGTGCGTTCAGACATCTATAGGCAGAAGGTGGAGTTGCTAGACCCGAGTATTTCAGTCCTATCCCTGGCTTGTCCGCGCTTTGTACCACTGGTGGAATCCAATGAAACCCATTCTAGCGTTGCCAAAAAAGTGGTTTATGAAACCTTATCTGATTTAACTGGAAAGGTGGATACCCTGATATTGGGGTGTACGCATTACCCCTTATTGCGACACATCATTCAGAATGTCATGGGACCGGATGTCAAGCTGATTGATAGCGGGGCAGAGACCGTACGTGATATTTCAGTATTATTAAATTATTTTGACATCAACCGCAGTCGAGAGGCTGCGATGAAAGAGGACCGTTTTTACACGACAGCGGGAGCGGCTATTTTTCGAGAAATCGCTGAAACTTGGTTGGGAAAAGACATTCAAGTCGAGCATGTTAATCTTGAGGAGGTTTTAAATGACGACGAAGATTTATGAACACAAGGATGAACATGACTGGTTCATTGGCGATATGGCGGGGCACAACACCTTAAGCTATCTGGGGGATGAGCCTCCGTTTGGGACGCCATTAGAAGGTATCAATCGTTTAATAGATAGCGTTGTGGGTATAGACATGCTTTCTGAGGAGGAGTATAACCAACCAAGAGGCTACCGGGTAACAGTTGTCCATTATTCATCGGTTTTCAATCTCGTAACCTTTATGCTAACGATGATCAATGAGAACCATAATCGTCAACTGAAAGTTCAACACCATAAGGGAACCCTTCTTATCACCGAGGAAGAGCGATTGCTTGCCGTTCATTTTCCAACTGGTGGTGTGGACACGATGGATTTCTTTGGGGGAGGAGCAGCAGACTTTGGAGATAAGCTTCTCATTGCCAGTCATAACGAAGGCAAGGTCAAAGAATTTCGTAGCCTGTTTTTCTCTCTGGGAGTTGAGGTTGAAAGCCTTAATGACTACCCTGACTTACCAGAAGTAGCTGAAACAGGAATGACCTTTGAGGAAAATGCTCGCCTGAAGGCAGAGACTATTTCAGAATTGACCGGCCGTATGGTTTTGGCAGATGATTCAGGCCTGAAGGTTGATGCTCTAGGTGGCTTGCCAGGAGTCTGGTCAGCACGTTTTTCAGCACCTGATCCTACCGATGCGAAGAACAACGCTAAACTCTTGCACGAGTTGGCAATGGTTTTCGAGCAAAAAGACCGCAGCGCTCAGTTTCATTCGACCTTAGTAGTAGCAGCGCCGGGCAGAGAAAGCCTTGTTGTGTCAGCTGATTGGCCAGGTTATATCGCTTATGAACCAAAAGGGGACGGTGGTTTTGGTTATGATCCGCTCTTTTTAGTCGGAGAGACAGGTCAAACAGCAGCGCAGCTCAGCCTTGAACAAAAAAATGCTATCTCTCATCGTGCTCTAGCGATGCAAAAATTGATGAAGGAATTTCCATCATGGCAGAACAAACATTAATTATCATGAGTGACTCCCACGGCGACAAAGCAGTTGTGGAGAACATCAAAGAGTACTATCAAGGAAAGGTAGATGCGATTTTCCATAATGGAGACTCGGAATTGCCTGCCTCTGACCCTGTATGGCAAGGGATTTCAGTTGTTAAAGGCAACTGTGACTATGATTCTGCTTATGCTGAGGATAATCTTGTTTCTTTGCCCAACCTCAGGGTTGCTCAAACGCATGGACACCTTTATCACATCAACTTCATGTGGGATCGTTTGGTCTATTTTGCACAGGAACATCAAGCTGATATTTGCTTCTATGGGCACCTGCATCGGCCCGCTGCTTGGCAGGAAGCCGGAATCGTCTTTATCAATCCTGGGTCAGTTTTGCAGCCACGGGGTGACATTGGTGAAAAATTGTATGCCAAAGTTCATGTCACAGATGAGGTGATTAGGGTTGACTTTTTTGATTTGAAACACCAGCTATACCCAGGCTTATCACAGGAATTTACCAGATGATTGCAAAAGAATTTGAAACATTTTTACTGAATTACACTGATCATTACTTGATTCCAGCTAAAGATTTGGCTATTGTGGTGGATACCCATAACATGGATCATGTGATGCTTTTGATGACCAGCAGTGGGTACTCGCGTATTCCAGTGATTACGAAAGATAAGATTTATTGTGGGACCATTGCTATCTCGGATATCATGACCTATCAATCAGAGCATCAGTTGTCAGATTGGGAGGTGTCACAGACGGATGTTGCTTTAGCTGTTAATGATAAGCTAGAGACCATTTTAGCGGATGCTTCCCTGACTGAGGTGATGCATAAGCTAGTGGATAATCCTTTCTTGCCTGTTTTGGATAGTGGGAAGCATTTCTTGGGAATTATCACACGCCGCTCCATTTTAAAGGCTGTCAATGCGCTTTTGCATGATTTTACAGAGGATTATGACATCCATCGGAAAGGTGATCATGGTTTCGACAACTAAGATTAGTGATTTTTTAGCACAAAAAAGCGTCTCAGAAGCCTCCAAAAAAGCCTATTGTTATGATTTAGAGCAATTTTTAGATTTGGTAGAGGGAAATATCAACGCTACCAGCCTGTTATATTATCAGGAGTTCTTGAAATCACTCAAAACAAGTGCGCAAAAACGTAAGCATTCATCAGTCAATCAATTTTTGCTTTACCTTTACGATTCAGGGGCAATCGAGCGTTACTATCGTTTGGCGAAAGTGCGTGAGCCTCTGCCGTCTCCTAAAAAACGACAGACGCTTGATGTGAGCTTTTTGGAGCGAGATAGTGACTATCCGACAGGACGGTTGATTGCTAGCTTCATTGCCTTGGTGGGCCTCACGCTTAAAGAAATGGCGAACTTGAAGTATGATATGATTGACCGGGATTTTAGGGTGATTAAAGTCCTTAGAGACGGGCAGTTGCGTATCCTTCCCTTGCCTCAGCTGATTTTAGATCTCTTGCCAGAAGGTTCTGCAGACACTTATCTTTTTGGTCATGGTGATAAGCCCTATTCACGGCAATGGTTTTTCCTGCAATTAAAGACCTATCTAGCCAGTGTTGGATTAAAGGACGTCACCGCACAGGTTCTGCGCCAGCAATTTATACATCATCAAAAAGCACTAGGAAAGGATGCGGGAGAAATTGCCAAACTGCTTGGTTTAAAATCCACGCAAACCATTGAAAAATATTTTAACTAATGGATATTAAATTAAAAGATTTTGAAGGCCCCTTGGACTTACTGTTGCACTTGGTGTCAAAGTATGAGGTGGATATTTACGATGTCCCCTTGGTAGAGGTTATCGAGCAGTATCTGACCTATTTAGCGACGTTACAGGCCATGAAGCTTGAGGTCGCAGGTGAATACATGGTCATGGCTAGTCAGCTCATGCTCATCAAAAGTCGCAAATTGTTACCCAAAGTGGTAGAGGAGATGCCGCTAGAAGAAGATATGGAGATAGAGCTCTTGTCTCAACTTGAGGAATACAAACGTTTCAAGGCTATTGGTCAGCTCATGGAACAACAACATCAAGAGCGTGCTAAATTATTTTCCAAGCCCAAGACAGAGTTGTTGGCGGAAGATCTTACCTTGAAAGAGGATAAGACAACACTTGATCTCTACCTCGCTTTTTCAAAAATGATGGCTCAAAAACAAGTTGCTTTTAATCAAGAGCACACGACGATTGCAGCAGATGATTATCGGATTGAAGACATGATGGTTTTTGTCGAAGAAACCTTGCCCTTAAAGAAACCGTTTGGCATGAGTCGCTTGTTCCACAAAGCGGATAGTAAAGAGCAAATGATTACGATTTTTCTAGCTATTTTGGAATTGGTCAAAAGGCAAACCATTACAGTTGTCCAGCAAGCTAATTTTTCAGATGTCACATTGGTTAAGGAGGTAGCATGACCACATTATCACAAATCGAAGCCCTCCTCTTTGTGGCAGGAGATGAAGGCTTGAGCATTCGTCAGTTAGCGGAACTTTTGGAGTTGCCCCCATCAGGTTTGCAGCAGTCAATGGATAAACTGGTTGAAAAATATGAATCAGATAGTGATTCAGCTTTACGCATTTTAGAGACAGCAAACACCTACAAATTGGTGACCAAAGAAGCCTACGCAGGACTGCTCAAGAGTTATGCTAAGACACCGATTAACCAAAGTTTATCACGAGCTAGCTTGGAGACTTTATCTATCATCGCCTACAAGCAGCCTATCACGCGTATCGAGGTTGATACTATCCGAGGGGTTAACTCTAGTGGGGCAATTAGTAAACTTCAGGCCTTTGACTTGGTGAAAGAAGTTGGTAAAAAAGATGTTCTAGGTCGTCCCAACTTATACGCCACCACCGCCTATTTTTTAGATTATATGGGCATCAATAGCTTGGATGAGTTGGTCGACGTGTCTAATATCGATATCAAAGAAGAGGAAGTGGCGTTATTTGCTGACCGTCCGTCTTTAGAAGAATAAGGAAAGAAAATGAGAATTAATAAGTACATTGCCCATGCCGGTGTCGCCAGCCGACGCAAGGCGGAAGAATTGATTAAACAAGGTCTGGTCACCATCAATGGTAAGGTGGTCACGGAACTAGCAACCACTATAAAAGCTGGTGATCGGGTTGAGGTCGAGGGAACTCCTATTTACAATGAGGAGAAGGTGTATTACCTATTAAACAAACCGCGCGGTGTGATTTCAAGTGTTTCGGATGAAAAGGGCCGCCAGACGGTTGTTGATTTGCTCCCCCATGTCAAGGAACGCATATACCCTGTTGGCCGTCTCGATTGGGACACATCGGGATTATTACTTTTGACAAACGATGGCGACTTTACGGATAAAATGATTCATCCCCGTAATGAGATTGACAAAGTCTATGTGGCTCGGCTAAAAGGGTTAGCGACCAAGGATAATCTACGCCCTCTGACACGTGGTGTTGTGATTGATGGTAAAAAAACAAAACCTGCTCGTTATCACATTATTAAAGTCGATGCTGATAAAAATCGTTCGGTCGTGGAGTTAGTGATTCATGAGGGCCGTCATCATCAGGTTAAAAAAATGTTTGAAGCAGTTGGCCTTTTGGTTGATAAATTGTCACGGACTCGTTTTGGAACCCTTGATTTGACAGGCTTGCGTCCGGGAGAGTCAAGACGACTTAACAAAAAGGAAGTGAGTCAACTGCATAATTTAGCGGTCAATAAAATCAAATGAAGGCAGTTTTAATAGCAGGTGTCCGGTTTTACCAAAAGCATCTATCAGGATTAGCCCCTAATAGTTGTCGCTTTAGACCAACGTGCTCGCAATACATGATAGAGGCGATTACAAAACATGGTTTAAAAGGGATTTTGATGGGGATTGCTAGGATTTTACGTTGTCATCCCTTGTCACAGAAAGGGTTTGACCCTGTACCAGATCGATTTTCATTGAAACGAAACCAGCAAAAAAGCGATTCACAAAAGTGAGTCGCTTTTTGATTCGTTAGGTTAATAGTTTGACCAAGTACGTTTTAAAAAGAGAAGGAGAATGGGATAGATTTCCAAACGTCCTGCAATCATCGCAAAACTCATCAGCAGTTTTGAGAAAGGGCTAAAAATAGCAAAGGTTTCTGAGGTTCCAAGCATCGGACCGATGTTGTTAAAACTTGAAGCGGCAGCACTCACCACGACTAGAAAATTGGTTTGCTGGTCCATTGTCAGACAAAAGACCAAGCAGAGGAACATCATGGTATAGATAGCCAAGTATTTTAGGACACTGTGTTGAGTTTCTTTGTCAATGACTTCTTGACCGATATGAAGAGACACAACACGACGAGGATAAAGGGTTTTTAAGACTTCATTTTTGACAATACGAGTGATAATCAAGGCTCGCATCACCTTGAAGCCACCTGCAGTAGATCCTGCTGAACCACCGATAAACATCAGGAGCAAGAGGATGAACTGAGCAAACAATGGCCAAGTTGTCAAATCTGTAATGCCAAAACCCGTAGTCGTAATCACATTGGTTACTTGGAAAAAGGTGACTCGAATGGCTTGGCTGAGAGATGAGTAGAGATGCTGGGTATTAAGGATAATCAAGGCAGTGGAAAGGAAGATAATCCCTAAATAAGTTCGTAACTCCGTGTCTTTGAAAAAGAGTTTAAATTTCCGCATCAAAATTAAGTAGTAGAGGTTGAAGTTGATACCAAAGAGGAGAACTCCAAAAGCTATGAGATAGGTAATGAGTGGACTATTGTAGTGAGCGATGGAGTCGTTGTAAACCCCAAAACCACCTGTTCCGGCAGTTCCCATAGCCGTGATGATACTATCAAAGAGTGGCATGCCACATAGCCATAACAGGATAGCAAAGGCAAGGAACATCCCCAAGTAGATGATGTATAAAATTTGCGCCGTATGTTTTAACTTGGCAACAACCTTGCCAAATACTGGGCCTGGGACTTCCGCACGCATCACTTCGTGGTGACCGTTTTTACTATTGCTCATAATCGCTAGGGCGAATACCAGCACCCCCATACCCCCAATCAAATGGGCAAAGCTGCGCCAGAATAGCAAGGAGTGCGTGAGGACAGAAACATCATTTAAGATAGTGGCACCAGTTGTTGTGAAGCCAGATGTGACTTCGAAAAAGGCGTCAATGAAATTGGGAATTTGCCCAGAAAAGACAAAGGGGAGAGCGCCAAAGAACGACCAAAATAACCAGCACAAGGCAACAATCAGCATCCCTTCTTTGGTATAGATGTGATGATTTTGTGGTTTTGACCAACTCCCTATGCCACCTAATAGGAGAAGAAGGCCAATCGTTTTGAGAAAGCTAAACTTGACTGACCAGTCTTCCTGATAGATGAAGGCAACGATAAGAGGGACTAATAAGAGTACTGCCTCAATGATTAAGAGTTTGGATAGTAAATAGCGTACCATGGCCCTATTCATTACGGGACCTCTTCATCACATCGTAGATGTTAGTAATGTTTTTAAGTAGTGTAATCACAACAACCTTGTCTCCGACTTCTAAGATATCGACTCCTGTTGGGTAGATGGTGCGTCCTTGGCGGATAATAGCCGCGATGAGGACATTGTCTTTTAGTTTGATGTTTGATAATTGTTGCCCAGCCATCTTGTTTTTGTCACGAATTTCAAATTGTAGGGTTTCGATACGACCGTTG
Organism: Streptococcus suis; assembly: GCA_029593465.1. GTDB lineage: Bacteria > Bacillota > Bacilli > Lactobacillales > Streptococcaceae > Streptococcus > Streptococcus suis_AH. The sequence continues at coordinate 4,415 of JAKTNK010000019.1, read as the reverse complement.
GCAATGTGGTGCATGGCATCTAGGTTGGAGTCTTGGGCATTGTCACGTCCACGAACAAAGTGCATGACCGTATCTGCTGCGATGCTCTTAGGGGTTACGATACTGGATGACACAAAGTTGTGATCGACAATTTCTAACAAACTGGTACGGTTAACCTTGGTGATGTTTTTAGGGACACCAATTTTTTCTAAGAAAAGGGAGGCAATGATATTTTCCTCGTCAACCCCTGTCAGGGTAGCCGCAGCATCATAGTTAGCAGCATTTTCTTCTAAAAGCACGTCCTTGGCAGTTCCATCACCAACCACAATATTCAAGTGAGGGAACTCTTGGCTAAGCCATTGGGCACGCTGTTCATCGCGTTCAACCACTTTGAGGTTGATCTTATTGTTACGCAGTAAGGATAAGAGGTAGTAGGCAATGCCTCCAGCACCAATAATCATCATGTTTTTGATGAGTTTATGTTTGACAAAGTTATGAAACAACACCATCTCCACTCGGCTACCCGTCACAAAAATACGGTCCCCAGGAAGGATGCTCTGGTCACCATCGGGAATTAGAATGTTATCTTGTCGCTGGATAGCACAAATGACAATATTACCAAAGCGCTTGCGAAATTGGCTGAGGGTCATGTGGCTAAGGATACTTTGTTCAGAGACAGAAAACTCCATCAGCATGACACGCCCATTGACAAAGTGTTCAACAGACTTTGCATTGGGGAAATCAATGCTATTGGCAATATAGCGTGCTGTTAGTAGTTCTGGGTTGATGACCAATGAGAAACCGAGGAAATTACGCTCTTTAAAGTAGGTGTTAGAATATTCAGGGTTACGGACGCGGACGATGGTTTCTTTGGCTCCCATCTGCTTAGCCAGTACGGCTGCAATCATATTGACCTCATCCTTATCGGTCATTGCAATGAAAATATCGCAATCTTGAATATCAGCTTGTTCTAAAATCTTGTGATTTGCCCCATTTCCCAAGAGGCCAATGATGTCATAACGTTTGGTGAGGTATTTGAGGACACTTTCTTTTTGTTCAATCAAGACCACATCGTGATTCTCTTCGACGAGCGAGCGGCAAAGTGCAGCACCAACCTTACCACCACCGACTAAAATGATTTGCATAACTTTCCTCCATAGTAATCACCTCCTATGATACCCTTTTTTTTCGGAAAATGCATTAGCTGATGGAAAAAAATTAGCATGTAGCTAGAAACTAAATCTTTAGCATCCGGGAAAGTGATCGTATCATTTTAAGCATAAAAGGAAGAGACAAGGGATGACAATCTTCCTTTGATTTAGTAGTAGGAATATTGAGCTATTAATCTTGAAGAGTCAATCCTGTTTGAGAAGGGAGATGTCATAACAAAGACATTATTCTGTCATAAAAAAGTCATCATAGGCGATTTCCTCTTAGCTTTGGTTTTAATATAATGATATTGGGATTTTTAAGCGCTTACTATCTCTGGATTGTTGATATAAGCGAATTGCTCCGTTTGGTCAATTGCCCATAACCATGGCATTGCCATGAGTGATTTGATTAAGTGGAATCATATCACAGATAATCTCATCCATCCTGGACAAACACTAGTTATATCAGAAGCTGGTGCAGCAGCTTCTGATACAACGATAAAACCTATACTGTTCAGCCGGGTGACTTCGTTTGGCGCATTGCTTTAATCCATGGTATCAGTATGGAAGAATTGATTGCGTTAAACGATATCAAGAATTATACGATCCACTCTAATCAAACCTTGATTGTGGGAAGTATGATCAATAGAGAGGCTGAAAATTAGCTAAGGAACTAGGGTATGAGAAAACGAATGAGCGTAGTGATGGTAGACCAATCTTCAAAAATAAAAAGAAAAATCCAAAGTTTATTACACCAGACAATACTAAACATATAGGAAAGTGTATGAGAAGGTGCGGATAAAATAAAAGACCTAAAAAATAAAGCCAGTCGTAAGGAAGCTTATGACAAAGGTTTAAGTAGAATGGGTGATTAGGAGTAATAGTGTGAAATATAGAATACGTTTTTCAAAGTATGATATTAAATACCGTAATGTTCTGGGTCATTACTTGAGAGATGATTGGACGTCTATTTGGGATGTCGGTAAAGTCTGTGAAGGTGTTCTGGTGACACTTGAGGAGTATGAGCGTGTGGAGAGCTAATACCTAAAGACTTTAGAAGAAGTTGCTAAGTTATGGCATGTTGATTCTTTTCGCATTCGTTACATTGATTATCATGATAATGATTTTTCCAGTCTAGGTTTTTCAGTAGCAGTTGGAGTCACTGTTACTATTGAGCCATTTTTGGTATTGGCTCAGCTAATCTTATGAGAGGGTCTGTGGGGGAGTTTTGCCCCCCAGATTTATTAGTGAACTTTGTACTATGCTTATCTTGATTTTAACGGTGATGTTGATGCTATTAAAGCTATTCTTAAAAAGAATCACTTATTTTTGGAAAGAGAAGACCGTTCATTTTTTGAGGAAGATGATAAGGATTGCTATCAACCTTTTGATATAGACACAGCATGTAACAAAACAGATGATTGTCGTTCTTGTCAAATAAAACGTACAGTCAGGATTTGATGAACAAGCCTTTGTTAGAGAGATGGATAGACTGTGTCAGAAAATGTTCCTAGAGTAACTGAAAGCTTACGATGATTATATAGCACCCCTGATGCGCCAGAAGGACTATACCATAAAAGTCTCCGGTATAACGGTGTAAAACATTTATCCCTCTGATGAGCTGTTGGGATTGAAGCGATGACGTTTTTACAGCGGTCAAATTAGCGACTGATATCAGCGAAAGAAACCTGTCAAAAAGTGATTTTAAAAGGCTGTTTGTTGTATTTAACGGCCTGTTCTGAGCTTATAATGCTATAATAGACCTAGTAAGCTATTGTTTTCAGTTATTTTTAGGTCAGAGATCTAGCGTTTTCTGAGGTGATAATACAATTTGAGCTTCCTTACGCATTTAGACACGTCTTCGTCAGGAAAAAATAGTTGACACTTTTGTGTAAAGTGATATACTTACTAGTAAGCTATTCGTTGCTTTAAATCAAACCTGTTATGATTTAAGGTAATGAATCAATAGGAACCACGCTATCTGCTGAGATTGACTCCGGGTAGCGTGGTTATTTTTATGTCATGACACAAGGAGAGTTTACGATGAACGCTGAAAACACCAACAACCCATCTCTAGGGCGTAATCACATTGTTCTTTTTCAACCTCAAATCCCACAGAATACAGGCAACATTGCTAGAACATGCGCGGCAACTAATAGCCCCTTGCATATCATTCGTCCAATGGGATTTCCTATAGATGATAGAAAGATGAAGCGAGCGGGGCTAGATTATTGGGATAAACTTGATATTTATTTCTATGATTCATTAGAAGAATTCATGGCTCAAGTTGATGGAGAGGTTTACCTTATTTCCAAGTTTGCAGCTAAAACATACGCTGATGTGAATTATCAACAAGCAGATAATCAGTATTTTATCTTTGGACGTGAAGATACAGGACTACCAGAGGCTTTCATGAGGGATTATGCTGACAAGGCGCTTCGAATACCGATGAACGATGAACATGTTCGCAGCCTTAATGTTTCTAATGCGGCATGCATGATTGTTTACGAAGCTTTGCGACAACAGCATTTTCAAGGATTAGAAATCACGCACCATTATGAGAATGATAAACTTAAATAAGGTATCTATTAAAAATAGATAGCGTGAAGCCTGATTTTTTGTTATACTAGTGGCTAAGAAAGATTAGGAGAATTTAAGATGTCAACAACGCCCCTCACCAAGAAACAGTTAGTTATCGCAGGAGTCACCACCGCAGGGCTTTTGCTTTCACCAAGTGTCTTAGCTGACGAGACCGCTCAAGCAAGCCCGCTTGTCGCTGCTGTTGCACCAGCAACGGAAGCTACTTCAGGCTCAGAACCAGAAATATCTCGTGAACCGGTTATTGCTAAGGCTGCTATCCCTATCTCTGTTGCAACCGATTCTAGCGATCCATCAGCCATCCTTTCTTCAGAGCCTGTTTCAGAGGTGGCTGAAAGCAGCGAAACCACTTCTCAAGTCCCAGCTGAGGCGACGTCATCCGTTGCTAGCCCTAGTCAGAGTCAGCCTGCTTCCGCTAGAGCCGTTACTGCCATGGCATCCAGTCCTAAAATCACCCCAAGTCCAGTATCTGAGGCTGATTTGGCTCAGGTAGATACCAGCGATATCCAAGGACGAGCTCATTTACAAGTTAAGGGTTGGCAGAAGCCAACCCCAGCCACACAACGGTTTGGTACGGTTGGTGAAAGCAGGCGCTTAGAAGCCATCTCTTTCTCGCTTAACCAAGACATGGCAAAGCTGGGAGATTTGGTTTACCAATCACATGTCCAAGATATTGGCTGGCAGGCA
>JAKTNK010000018.1 GCA_029593465.1 Streptococcus suis | reverse complement strand
TTCCTTTAAAATGATTCATCGTCATTCCTCCTGCTATCTTTTTCTATTATTCTACCTTATTTGATAGTAGATTTAAAACTTTGCAACAGAACCGTTTTCCATTATCCCTTAGACTAAGGTAGAATTCTAAGAGAAAGTAGGCTACTTTATGAACTACCAAACCTTGTCAGATCTTTTTGAAGCCATTGGAGATATGAACGGGACAATTGAAGGAGAAAATGGTCAAAAATTAGCCAGTTTTTACCAATACTGGCACAATTATTTGGATGCGACACCTGCTGTTTTGACTGTGATCAATAAGATATTAGGAAGTATATCTAAGGCACTCTATATGATGACCCTTAGTTTAGAACACGTCTTTAATAACCTTTTTAAGCTCTTTGGGTTGTTTGGCTATTTGACTGATTCCAAGACGGTCATTGGTCAGTTTTACCAGAGTTTCCAAACTTTAGGCTTGGTTATCTTTGTTTTGGTCTTAATTACCAGTGTTATGGCAGGGGTCTTTACCAAACCTGTCAAATACAAGGAGGCCGTTTTGACCTTCCTCTTAGTGACCTTGGTGACCTCCATCTTACCCATGACCTTAACGACCGTCTCAAAGACCTTGGCACAAGATGCCGTCACTATTCAATCGACTAATGGCAAGGGCGAATCGAATTATTCCTCGTTAGCCATTCAACCGCTTAAAAATAACGTGGTGGACCTCAAAGTGTTGGTCGATAAGAACTTTGACACCAATCTCTTTCCTATGGATGACCATGGCTATATCATGCCTGTGGTGGATGGGGCTATTCCACTAAATAAGATCACAGACGATGTTGCCCAAAAAGATTCCATTGATTTTGTGACCCAAGTGGATTTTGGGGCAAGCTATGGTGTTACTAATGCCAAGTATTTAGAGGAATGGGAAAGCACATCAAAGAAAACGGGACTGAAAGGTTTCTTTCAACACCAACTCAATGCCAACCGAGATGGGGTGATCTCCATGGACGAACGCACTCCACTCAAGGCTTTAGAGGCTGTCTACCCTCGCTACAAGGTCAACTGGACGGCCGTCTTTGTGCAGTATGGGATTTTGATTGTCCTCTTGATAAGCATGTCGATTAAGTTTGTCAAGTCGGTGGTGGACATCCTACTTCAAGGGATTATCTCGCCCATCCAAGGTTATAGTTCCCTTAACCGTAAGAAATATGTGGAACTTTTAAAAACCATCGGAGGCGCTCTCGCAGGCATTGTCTTTGAAGTCATGATTATGCGCATCACCTTAGAAATCTGTCGGGATTTTCCGGGGCTATCCTTAGCGACCGTGGAACAGTTTTCAGGCGCATTCACAACAGGCATGACGGGTTGGGAACAATTCCTTGCTTGTAGTGTGGTCTATCTGGGTATCTTTATGGCTGCCATGCAAGGGGTGACCATGATCGAACGTTGGCTTGGGGTTTCGACAGGTCATAGTGAAACGGCCCAACAATTGATTGGGGCGATGATGGCAGGAAATGCCTTTGCGAGCGGAGCTACTGGACTTGGTAATCTTGCCCTAGGTGCAGGTAAAATGGGAGTGAATGCGGTTAAGAAAACCCCAAGTGCTATCGCAGGAGGAGTTGCTAAAACGGCAGGAACCTTTGGCGGTATTACCGATATTTGGAAAGACCAAGGCACAGCGGATACGGTTAAAGGTGGCATCAGTAGTGGGATTGATGCCGCAACGGCTATGGCCGCACAAGCTCTAGGCCATCCTATTCAAAAAGCCAAACAATCTCATGATAAGGCTTATGAGGCTCTGAAACATCAAGGTAATGCTAAAGCATCAGGCAAGCAAGGGCAACAAAATGAACCCTCTCTGGAGCCATCTCAACACCATCAAAGTCACCAAGATACTGAAGGTGGTATTACTGATCCAACGCTTCCAACAAGCCTAATAGAAGAAGATGCTAATAATCGTCAAGAAAAGCCTATCTCTTCTACTCAGTCGACAGAAGGTGGTATTACTGATCCAACCGCTGGTCGCCAAAAAGCGAGACAAGGCATGACGCAGTTAGGTGCCATGAACCAACAGATGACACAGGCTGGTATGTATATGAACCAACAAAACCATATTAAAGGAGCTGAGACAGAAAGAGAGGAGGAATAGCCCATGGAGCTAAAGGGCAAGCACGTGGTTATTACAGGAAGTCTAAGACCCTTAAAACGTGTCGAAGCTATTCGTTATCTAGAAGCTGCAGGGGCAAGGATTCAAGGATTTGTATCAAGGCAAACCGATATTCTCATTGTGGGCCATAAACAACTCTCCCTCTTTGAACCTGAGAAAGAGTCTCGAAAGCTCCTTGTGGCTAAAACCTTAAAAGATCAAGGTCAAGCGATTACACTAGTGACAGAAAGTCAGTTTTTTGACTGGCTAAGAACATCTCACCTTGAGTGAGGTGTTCTTTTTTAGTCAGTTGCCCATTTAAGAACACGTTTTTGCCTTATCCTTTATGATAGGAACATCATTAATCAAGGAGGAATTAGGTATGAAAGACAGTTACGGTGTGCCACGTGATATCCATGCCAAAATCAAAATATTAGGTATCTTTCTCATGGATATTGTCTTTGTCAGCTTAACAGGGATTTTAGCCTTTACCTTTGGCATGAGAGTGTTTCCCCCACAAGAGTGGCCAGTCTTTTTAGTCTTTTGGCTCTTAAGTGTTGCTATAGTGGTTTATTTGCTATTGCCTGTTAGAGGTGGCAAGAAAAACTGGCAGAGTATTGTCTTATTCTTCAGACGAAGACGCAAACGCTACATTAGTATTAATCACAGGCAAGGAGGCAAGCATGGCGCTTAGAAAACAAGAACAACAAACTGAAAGCACAACTAAACGACTAGGAAAAAGGGAAGCCTTTGCCCAATCAAAACGCTTTAACTTAACCAAATCAACGCTTGACTTACTAGCGGTCAAAGCCATTCAGTCTCAGACCCCTCACTATATTCAGCTGAAAGATGATACTTACCTTGAGTTAATGGAAATCTCAGGCAAGGACTTGGATTATTTGAGCGATAGTGAAATCAGACGGACCTTGATGAATTTTGAAACGTGGTTAACCAGTGTCCATGCGGATATTCAAGTTGAAACCACACGACTCCCAACCAATACAGACCCTCAAATCGCTCATCTGAGACACCATTTAGAGGATGTCAAAATGGCATTGGGGCAGCCCTCTCTCTCAGAGAGGCACGAGCAACAATTGTTGGATCGAAAGCAACTCTTAGAAACGAAGATTCGGATTGAAGAACAAATCAAACATGAAATCTATAATGCCGAGTTTATTTTGTGGCTCTTTGCGTCGACCATCACAGATATGGATGTCTTAGTGCGTAAGGTACAAACCAGTGGTAATCAAGACTTTGTGCCTGAACCTATTCGATTAGAGAAGAAAAAACAGCTCTTAACCCAGTTCTATAACCTGTCAGACAGTCTTTAAGGAGGAAAACATGCCATTACTAAAGAAACGACAAGAACGCCAACTCATTAAGGAAGGTTATGATTTAGCCCTCTTGAGTACCATTCAACCCCACGGGAATGTGACCTTTCTCAAATCGGATCGCTATTTTGAAGCAGGTGATGGGCTACACACGACCTTACATTACTACGGCTATCCTGCTTCTGATCTGCCTCGCTTTTGGTTGACAGACCTTTTGCAACTGCCTGATACGATTGCTTTTCTAAGTCTTTATCGTCAAGACAATCAAGAAATCAAAACGGTCTTGCAGGATTCCATCGAAGAAAAAGCGACACGTCTGTCAGACAATGCCAAGGTTGTTGCTAATCAGACCGAACTATCCCAAATTCGTGAATTGACCCAACTTCACCAAGAAATTGAACGGACCAATCTAGCCACTTTTGGCATGTACACAAGGGTTTATGTGTCTGATCAGACTAGAGAAGGCTTGTTTGAACAAGTGACCAATCTTAAAAATAAGACCTCGAAATATAAGGCTACGATTTTATTAGGCGAACAAGATTTGGAATACCAAGCGCCCTTTGTGCCAGCATCACTCCAACAAGAGCTTCCCAATCATCGCAAAGGCACGTTTATTCGGGTGGATGATCTTGCAGGAGGCTACCCTTTCAATCATACCAAGCTAGAGGACGAAAGAGGCTCTTATTTTGGTTGGACACCAACTAAAGGGGCGGTTAATTTCGATTTTCTGCATCGTGATGACCGTCGAACACGCTCTTTTATGATTGTGTCAGGCAATCCTAAAATGGGTCAACGCTCTTTTCTCTTGAAACAAACCGATGATCTTTATGCTAAAGGTCACTTCATCCGTAATCTTGATGCCAGTGGCATGTTTACAGACCAAACCAAGGAACAAAAGGGCTTGGTTCTTGACTTGTCAGGGGAAACCAATCGCATTAACCCTTTCCAAATCTTTCCAACGGTAACCAAAGATAATGGGATTGAAGTTGATGAAGAAAAATCCTACCAACAACACCTCCAAAAATTGAAAAATCTCTTTCAGTTGCTTAATAGTGAGGTAACAGGAGATGACCTTGCAACCTTTGGGAAATTGGTTAACGATTTCTATATTGATGAGGTTAGGATTTGGTATCGCAATCCTGCTCTCCATGAGGGAGAGTTGCGTGCCACGCAATTGGTGGCAGGAGAATATCCGATTTTGTCCGATTTCATCCTCTTTCTAGAAGATCGGAAACGTCAGGGACAAGCCCGCAAACACCCTGATGAATTGGAATTAAAAACGATTAATCGAGCACTTAATACCTTTGAAGAACTCTTAAGTTCTCATGCGGCTATTTTTGAAGGGACAACCGCCTTTCAAGATATCTCTAAAGAACAAGTGGTGACCTTTGACTTATCAGGTTTAGTGGATAGCCCTCATCTCCTCAATGCTCAAGTGTTCTCATTATTGTCTTTGATGTCGGCAGATATGGTGAATAATGCCAAACAATGCCGTCAAAAATTAAAAGCTGATCCGCAATTGACGGAGATGGATATGCCCCACTATATCGTGAGTATCAGTGATGCCCAGACACTGATTAACCCTCAGTATGAACAAAGTGTGTCTCTTCTAGCAACGGTGATTGATCGGATGGGCTATAACTTTGCGGGGGTTATCTTAGCGGTTCACTCTTTAGAAGGGATTTTACTGGAATCTAATCAGATGTCTGCCAAAGATCCTTATGTGTTAGCTGTGAGACGGATGTTTGGCTTAATGCAATATAGGGTTTTTGCACAAACAGATGAAACCAGTATTGGGCTTCTATCCAACGCCTTACATGGGGCGATGAATGCTTCAGAGCTTGAGACCCTACCGAAATTAGCGAAGGGACAGCTATTCATGAACATTGCAGGAGTCAAAAATATTGTATTTAACCAACAATTCTTAGCGCAAGAATTAGAGCGTTATGGCAGTATTCAGTAAGAGAAAGGAAGTCAACTAATGAAGTCTAAACAAGGCTTTTTCAGCCGACAAAAGTTAGCCTTAGAGGCTTATGTGGCGATTCGTAAAGAACGGATGCGACAAGAACGGGAGTATTTTGCATCTGATGGCCCATCTGATCCAGAGCGACTCAAGGCACAGGCAGAGAGAAACCGTCAATTCCTCAAGGATTTGAAAAAAGTAGGGATTATTGTCTTTACCTTCTTACTTGTCTATGCCATCATGCGAACCATACTTGGATTGTGGTAGGAGATTGAGATGAAAAAAGCAATCATAGTGGTTGGTAGCTTGTTCTTATTGGGGTATATGGTCATTGTTGCTTTTACCAGCCTATTAATCAGTTCTGTGAGTGGGGAATCATCCTCTTGTGAGGTGAGTCCACAGCCAGTTTCTGTCGAGATGGATGCCAGCAACGCTTCGATTGATGACTTTGTCAAGCAACATGAGGAAGCCTATATCCTTTCGTGGAAAGCGGGAGGCTTCTTGCCATCCGCATCCATCACACAGACCATGATTGAAAATGGCTTTAATTTCAGTAATCCCAATGGCACATCCCTCTGGCAAGCTCATAATATGGGTGGAGTGAAAACCTCTAGCCTATCTAACTTTCCAGTGACCTTAGCAACCTATGGCCAAGATAGTGTGGACCTGTCAGGAACGAAACCGGGAGCTAGTGTTGGGGATGGTACAGGTGGGGCTTACACGTGGTTTTCAAGCTATGATGCAGGGATTGTTGGAAAAGCAGAATTCATGGCACATCAAACCTTGTATCAAAAAGCCATCAATAATACAGACGGTGTCGCCACGCTTTCTGCTATTGCGGACGGTGGTTGGGCGACTGATGGGTCATATAAGACAAAGTTAGTCACCATGTACCAGACCTTAGGCACAAAGTACAAATGGTTAGATCAAAAAGCTATTGAGCAGTACGGAGAAAAGCCCTATCAAACCTCCCAATCTTCTTTCTCATCTGATACCAAGCGAGAGCCTGTCACGGTTGAAACGTTTAGTGATTGTAGCGACGGGTCATCAGGTGATGCGATAGACGGAACAGGAACTGTTCCAGCCGATGCGACGGCTTGGGGCTATAAACCAGACAATCTTCCACAGAGTCTAAAATCCTATATCATTGACCCTAGCCAAAATGGCTTAGTCTATGGTGGTAGTGGTTGGGTCGAAAATTCAGGTCAATGTGTTGATTTAACGGTTAGCTTAGGCAATCGTTTATGGGGGCATTCAGGAGTGGTTATCGGTAATGGGAAAGATCAAGCAAACGCTTGGGCCAGTATTTTTGGTAATCGTGTCAAAACAACCCCCAAAAAAGGGGCTATCTTCTCCACTCAAAATGGAGGTGGCGGTTATGGCCACACTGGTATTGTCTGCCATGTCTTTGAGAATGGCTCAATCCTTATTGTGGAACAAAATACCCCCTTATCAGGACACGATTACTTCCATCAAAACAACACATGGAACTACCGTATTTGGACACCTGCCCAGCAAAAAGCAGAAATCACTACCTTTGCCTATCCAGATGGTAAAGAAGCTCATATTAAGTAATGTTAAAGGAGAAGAGATGTTAAAATACCTCAAAGAGTATTGGATGTTTGTCGGCATTGCCTTGTTGGTCGGTATTTTTGTCGGAATGTCATTCATACACCCTCATAAAAAGCCTTCCCAAACTACCACACCAAGGGAGAAGGTGACGACAGAAAAAGAACAGTCATCAGACAGAGTACCAACTGAAACTAAAAACGAAAAAAATTATCGACAGGCTTTTTTGGCTTTAGAGCGACCCTACGGAAGTGTTAAGTCATCTGAGAAGAAGCAGCTCTCAGCTAGTCTTTTCAAAGGACTTCAAACGCTAGCAGATTCCAAAAGCGTATCAGCTGTCACAGGGACGGTTGACAATCATTTAAGCATGACAAGTCAAGCCATGCTTGAAACAGTCGGCATTGCTTTTCTGGTCAATCACTATCAAGTGGATCAAGCAAGTCTTTTAGTAACCCCCTCTAAAGCAAAAGACGTTCTTCAGTTTTTAGTCGTTTTAACAAAGGAGAATAGCTCTAATGCTTATTTGATTGGCAATTGGAACAAAACAGTTGATCAGTTTCAGATCGTTCAGATTATCGGTGGAGATATTGGCGCAACATATGGTTAATTGCTTAGCATGGCAGGTTCTGAATGGACAGTAGGCTTCTTTTATGGTAAAATAATGACATAACAAGTTACGTCATTATAATAAAGAGGGAAATAAACATGGCTAGAGAGAAGAGCAACCATTTGGATAAACGACGACAAGAAGCACCAAGGAACTATGAAAAGAAAAAACGGTACACCTTGGCCTTTTATCCTAAAACACGGGAAGAGAAGTTAGAAGCCTTAGTTCAGTATCATGGCGCTAAATCAGCTTCGGACTATCTGGAACAGGTGATTGAGCGTGAGTGGGAAAACATTAAAAGGATTTATAGGAGTTAGCTTATGTATATTATCAATCTTCGATTTATAGGGGCATGTATCACTTTGTTTATTGTGGCTGGTATTTGTGCCACTTTATTTGGTCAATTTGGCTTTCAAGTCTTTTTCCTCTTGTGTTTGTATGGGTTCTTTCGAAAATTTTTATCGGATGGGGGAGCCATTATAGCGATTCTTTTGCTTATGGTCTTATGTGGCGGTGGACCAATCCTTTGGTCAGCAGCACTGAGTTTGTTTGTCATTGCTCTATTAGGTATCGTAGCCATTATTGCCTTAATGGGCTTGTGGGTCTTTTTAACAAAAAACCGTCGTCAGTCATAGTTGGTATTAGGAATGTCAATAAACCTCTTGGATCAGTCATCCAAGAGGTTTTTGATTGCGAAAAAGAACTTGAAGTCCAAACTGGAAATCAGTACACTAATACCTAATCACAAGATTGTGGAGGTTTTAAAGTGATCGACGAGCGTGTCTTAAAAAGACAATGTCAAGAAGTAGCTATTAAGGAGTTTCATCGGTTGGTGGCAAAACACGATCAAGATATGATTCCAATCATGAAGCAACGAGGTTATACTTATGTGCAGTCAACTGAACGAACGGTCACGCTGACTTTTGGGGAGATTCGCTTTAGGCGAAGACGATGGCGAAAAGGGAGGCATTGGGTCACTCCTGTCGATGACTATCTCGGTTTAGAACCTTATGTCAGGTACTCTAAAGAATTTTTGTATCAAGTGGCAGAACTCGCCACCATGATGCCCTATGCCAAAGTGGTTCATACGGTTTGGTTGACCTATAATGTTCATATCACCAAATCAACCGTTGTCAAAGCCGTCAAGCTTGCTCGTCAGCTACTGGAAGAACGAGAAGATTATCGCTTTTTTGAAGAAAAAGAAGCGCCTCAAAAACAAGCCGTTGATATTATCTATATTGAAGGTGATGGCGTTATGGTTAAGGCGAGACATGAAGAAACTGAGAACAGACACTTTGACTTATCGCATTTTATGGTTCATACGGGCAGCCAAAGAGCAGGTGGAAAGCGATTTGTATTAACTGGTAAAAAAGAGTTTCTGACACTCAGTAACCGTTTGACGAGAGACCAGGTGATTGATTATCTCTACAATCATTTTGACATCACCGATAAGACCCTCTTGATTACGAATTCAGATGGGGGTCACGGCTATACCCCTTATGTTTTTAAAGAAATGGCCAAGGCCTTGGGCATCAAGCATCATGAGCATTTTTGGGATGAGTACCATGTCAATAAGTACCTCAAAAAAACCTTTAAGCCTTACTGCCGAGAGCTGCTTGATTTAGCCTTTCAAGCGATTCAAACGCATGATAAAGGAAAACTCAGAATGGCATTTGAGACCGCTGAAAGTTTAGAAGAGTCAAGTGATAGACTCGAGACCTTAGTAAGCGTTAAGAAACAATATCTTGCGAATTTTCAGTATACTTTATCCGCTGAGATGAGAGGTTTACCCCCTGCAGGTATTGGTGTTATGGAGAGTCAACATCGTAAAATCACCTATCGGATGAAGAAACGTGGCATGTATTGGACCTTCTGGGGAGCAGAAACCATGGCGCAACTCATCGTGATGTTATACGAAGGGAATTTGAGAGAGCTGTTCTTTGGGGATTGGCGAGAGAAATACCAATCTATTTCTCAAGGGTCTGACCATTCTCGTCCACGAGAGAAACAGTCAGCGAAAGCCTATTTCCCTGAACATCGCAGACCTTGGTCAAGAGACTATCAGCGTAGTATTCGTTATTAAGATGCACCATTTCAAAAAACTTTCGTCAAGAAGGTCTTTTTGTCGTGCTTTTATTGTCATTTATCTTGTCAAGTATGACTTTGTGTGCTATAATAAACACAAATTAACGCATAAAAAAAGTCGCAAGAACAGACCTTCCTGCGACACCGAGTAAGAAAATGGCGCTTTCTTACTCAGTCACCTCCTAATATAAGGGATAACAGGAAAACTGTCAAGGGGCTGAGCAAGAAAAAATGCTTGGGCTTTCTTGTTTTTCTCGGTTTTTGTTCTCCCTGATGAATCAACCGTGCGCTACCTAAAAATTCTGAACACATACATAGAAAAAATAAATCTTGACAAGGTATTATAATTTCTATAAAATAGTAGAGTATGTTTAGTAACTGATATCACAATAGCCGGCTAAACGAATACGAAAATCTATGAGGAGGTATTCACTGTGAAACGTACTTATCAACCAAGTAAAATTCGTCGTCAACGCAAACATGGTTTCCGTCACCGTATGTCTACTAAAAATGGACGTCGCGTGCTTGCAAGCCGTCGTCGTAAAGGGCGTAAAGTCTTGTCAGCTTAAGGGCTAACAAGCTATTAAAAAGCAAACCAGAAGTGCTCGAGACTTCTGGTTTTTTTGTTGTTTGATTAAAGCTTATGTTGTTCTTATCAGTCTTGTGCTTTCAAACGTTTGCGCATAATAAAGGTGCTTGGCAAAAGGATAAGAAGAGAACCCATCCAGGCACCTGGATTAGAAGCTGCGATGCCGCTAAAACCAAAGTAGATAGAACCGATAGTGGCTATTCCCGCGCGCATAATCAACTCCATCATCCCTGCTAAAGTTGGTGCTAATCCTTTGCCCAGCCCTTGAATAAAGCTTCGCGTAATAAAGAGAATGGCTAGAATCCAGTAGAGGCTACCGTTGATGACATAATAGATTAGGGCGAGGTTGTAAACGACCTGATTGCCATCTGAAAGAAAGAGACCACTGAAAAAACGGTTGAAGATAATTAAGATAGCCGCAAAGAAGATGGCCCATAGAATCGCGATAACAATGGTTCGGTAAAGCCCTTGCAAAATGCGCTGATAGGCTTTAGCACCGTAATTTTGTGCGGTGAAGGTTGCCATGGCTAGCCCTAGATTAATCATCGGTAACATGGCTAACTGATCTGTTTTGCTGGCAATAGCTTGGGCTGCAATGGCATCCGTTCCTAATTGGTTAAGACTGATTTGAAGAATGATAGCACCAATGGCAATAATACTAGATTGAAACCCCATAGGGAAACCCAATTGGGCGTGTTTTTTGAGGTTCTCACGATCTAGATGCCAATCCGTTTGCTTTAGGTGGAAATGAGGCACCTTGCGATAGATATAGATAAGCAGATAGAGAACCGAGAAAGCCTGTGCGATTATGGTTGCAAGACCTGCTCCAAAGACTCCCAGATGGAAGTTTAAAATAAAAACGAAGTCTAAGATGATGTTGATCAGGCTGGCTATGATTAGGGCTATTAAAGGCGTCTTTGAGTTACCCAAGCTCCTTAAAACATTGGAGAGATAGTTGAAGAAAATGGTGAAAATCATACCACCGTAGATGGCGGTTAAAAAATCTTGGGCATGATCAATCAAATGCTCTGGCGTACGCATTAGCTCCAAGCTGGATCTTAAAAAGGTGAGAGATAGGGCTGTCAAAACAAGGCTAGCTATCATGGCATAGAAGCTACCATGGACAAAACTTTTTCGGATACCATTGTCGTCTTTAGCGCCAAATTTTTGTGCTGTAATAATGGTCAATCCTGCCGTTAACCCTTGGGCAAATCCAAGAATAAGAAAGGTTAGACTGCCAGTAGCTCCAACACTGGCAAAAGCATCTTTTCCAAGCGTCTGTCCAACAATAATACTGTCAGCAAAATTATAAGCTAGTTGGAAAAAACTACCAATTAAAAGGGGTAGCGTAAACAGAAGGATGACCTTGATGGGACTTCCTTTGGTTAAATCATGCATAGCATCTCCTTGCTTCGATGTCGCTAACAAGCCTTTAAAGCTTCGGTGTTTTTAGGATGAGGTGTTCAATCATCTGGCAGGCTAACCTGAGACTAGAATGGCGCAAAGCTATCAGCGGCTAATCCAGCAAGCAGTCGTGTCTAAGATTAGGGTCAGTCAGTTTTTTACTTGTCTTCAGTAGGATGGTAGCCTAAGTGTTGGTAAGCCTTGGCGGTTGCCACACGCCCTGTCCGTGTTCGCATGAGGAATCCTTTTTGAATCAAGTAGGGTTCGTACATGTCTTCGACCGTTTCGCGTTCTTCTGCTATGTTGACGGCTAAAGTCCCTAGTCCGACAGGGCCCCCCTGATACATTTCAATCATGGTTTTGAGGATTTTTTGGTCAACATAATCCAAGCCTTCAGCGTCAACGTCCAGCATGGTGAGGGCTTTGTCGGTAATTTGTGCATCAATAATACCGTCGCCCATGATTTGCGCGAAGTCACGTACCCGCTTGAGGAGACGGTTGGCAATACGTGGTGTGCCACGGCTTCGTTTGGCCAGTTCAATGGCTGCTTCATGCTTTATCGTCATCTCAAAAATGTCAGCAGTACGCTCGACAATTTCTGTAAGGTCGGCTAATTCATAGTACTCCATGTGCCCATTTATCCCAAAACGCGCTCGTAAGGGATTGGACAGCATACCAGCGCGAGTGGTGGCTCCGATAAGAGTGAATGGCGGCAGTTCTAGATGAATGCTACGGCTGGTCTCACCAGAGCCAATCATGATATCAATGTAAAAATCCTCCATGGCACTATACAGCACTTCTTCGATGGCCATGGGAAGCCGGTGGATTTCGTCAATAAAGAGAACATCGCCAGGCTCTAGCTCATTAAGGATAGCGACTAAGTCTCCTGCCTTTTCAATAGCAGGGCCAGAGGTTTGTTTGAGGTTGACGCCAAGTTCGTTAGCAATGACAAAAGCCATGGTGGTTTTACCAAGACCAGGAGGGCCAAAAAGCAGCACATGATCGAGGGCCTCATCGCGCATTTTAGCAGCTTTGATGAAGATTTCGAGCTGGTCTTTCACCTTGTCTTGTCCGATGTATTCTCTAAAATATTGTGGGCGTAGTGTACGTTCGATGTAGTCTTCATCGCCCATTAAATCGTTATCTAAAATTCTTGTCATGAGGCTATTTTACCATTAAAAAAAGGGTGAGGCAAAGGAAGTCATAAACGATTTAGCATATTTCAAACGTATGCCGTTTCGCTATGTTATAATATGTCTATGGAAATCTTTGATACACATACCCACTTAAATGTGGATAATTTTACAGAAACGGTTGGTGATGAACTAGCCTTGGCGCGTGAGATGGGGGTTACCAAGCACAATGTGGTAGGTTTTGATCGTACCACCATTGACAGGGCGCTTGTCATTGCAGACACCCATCCAGAAGTTTACCTAACACTGGGTTGGCATCCGACAGAAGCGGGGTCTTATAATGATGAGGTGGAAGCTTATCTCAAAGACGTTCTCAAGCATGAGAAAGTTTTGGCACTTGGCGAGATTGGCTTGGATTACCACTGGATGGCAGCTCCCAAGGAAGTTCAAATTGAGGTTTTTAAACGCCAAATCACCCTTTCAAAAGAGCTTAATCTGCCTTTTGTGGTCCATACAAGAGATGCCCTTGAGGATACCTACCAAGTGATTAAGGAAGCTGGTGTTGGTCCACGTGGGGGAATCATGCACTCTTTTTCTGGGTCGCTAGAAGATGCTCAAAGGTTTGTCGATTTAGGCATGATGATTTCCTTTTCGGGTGTTGTCACCTTTAAAAAAGCTACCGATGTCCAAGAAGCCGCACAGCAGTTGCCTTTAGATAAAATCCTTGTCGAAACAGACGCACCTTACTTGGCCCCTGTGCCCAAACGTGGTAAAGAAAACAAAACGGCCTATACCCGCTATGTGGTTGAGAAAATTGCAGAATTGCGTGGCATGACCGTTGAAGAAGTGGCTGCAGCGACAACCGCTAATGCCAATCGCTTGTTTGGCTTGGAAGAGTAGGGGAAAAAGAAGGCTGTCAGTGCGAGCTTTCGCCTTGATAGTAGTCGCTTAGCTGGACGGTGGTAGCTCATAAAAAAGTAGGCTAGCAAAAGAAAATACAATGACTAAAAAAATCAAAATACAAGAAGTCCTTGTCGTTGAAGGCAAGGATGACACGGCTAATCTCCGCCGTTTTTACGACGTTGATACTTATGAAACCCGCGGATCGGCTATTTCGGAAGATGACCTAGAGCGTATCGAAAGGCTCCACGAGCTTCGAGGGGTCATCGTTTTCACAGACCCTGACTACAACGGAGAACGTATTCGTCGTCTTATCATGGATGCCATTCCGACAGTCCGCCATGCCTTTCTTAAGCGTGATGAGGCAGCCCCAAAATCGAAAACTAAGGGACGTTCCTTGGGTGTTGAACATGCTAGCTTTGATGACTTGTATCAGGCTCTCTCCAAAGTTACCCAACACTTTGATGACGAGGATAATTTTGACATTACCAAATCAGACCTGATGCGCCTTGGGCTCCTTATGGGAGCAGACAGCAGACAACGCCGTGAGTACCTAGGTGAAAACCTCCGCATCGGCTATTCCAACGGCAAGCAACTGCTAAAACGGTTGGAATTGTTTGGAGTGACCTTGGCAGAAGTTGAGGAACTGATAGAGACATTTGGGCAAGCAACTGATTGAAAACATGAGTTAAAGGAATGAGCCAAGCCCTATGATTAACAGTTGGCGTCTAGTTGCTAGAGGACGCCTTACTAAGGAAATAGAGAAAGAAACAAATGAAAATTGCAGATTACTCCGTGACAAAGAGCGTGCTTGAGCGTCATGGGTTTACCTTTAAGAAATCATTCGGTCAGAATTTTTTGACCGACACGAATATTTTACAGAAGATTGTTGACACAGCGGAGATTGACAAGAACGTTAATGTCATCGAAATCGGTCCTGGTATTGGAGCTTTGACAGAATTCTTGGCTGAAAATGCTGCTGAGGTCATGGCTTTTGAAATTGATGAGCGTTTGGTGCCCATTTTGTCAGATACGCTTCGCGATTTTGACAACGTCCAAGTTATCAACAAAGATATCCTCAAAGCTGATTTACAGACCGAGATTCAACAATTCAAAAATCCAGACCTGCCCATCAAGGTCGTAGCCAACCTACCTTACTACATCACGACCCCTATCCTCATGCATCTGATTGAGAGTAAGATTCCTTTCACGGAGTTTGTGGTTATGATGCAAAAAGAAGTGGCGGATCGTATTTCAGCCCAACCGAACACCAAGGCCTACGGCAGTCTATCCATCGCTGTTCAGTACTACATGACTGCCAAGGTAGCCTTCATCGTGCCTCGCACGGTCTTTGTACCAGCACCAAACGTGGATTCGGCTATTCTTAAGATGGTTCGTCGGGACCATCCTTTGGTTCAAGTGCAGGACGAGGATTTCTTGTTTGATGTTTCAAAAGCTAGTTTTGTCCATAGGCGCAAGACCCTTTGGAATAACTTGACCAACCGGTTTGGGAAATCAGAAGGTATTAAGCTGAAGCTGGAAGATGCCTTAGAAAAAGCGGACCTGCAGCCGAATGTCCGAGGCGAGTCACTCTCGATTCACGATTTTGGACGTTTGGCGGATGCCCTCAAAGAGGTGGGACTATAATCTGCTCTTTAGAAAAAGGTGAGTGTTAGAAGAAACATGTCAGTGCTCTTGAAAAGTCATGGGTACGCATCGATGCTGTTGGTTCAGTCGATGTCAAAATGTTTTTGCGTTTTAAATCCATTTGAAAGGTTGTGATAGCAATGTTGGAACCATTCGTCGTTTTGCGTATGGAGGAAAACCTCCAGTAGTAACCTAAAAGATTGGAGTTAGTATGACGTTTTCTACTCAGATACAAACAGATCGTCTTGTGATGAGACCTTTGAAAAAAGAAGATTATGATACATGGTATCAAGGCTTTAGTCGTCGCAAACCATCGCAATCTCCCTATGATGATGGCTATATGGATATGACGCCTTGTACCGAGGATTGGTTTAAGCAATTAGTGGGCAAGCATGCTGATTTAGCCAGTCAGGATAAGCAGTACATCTTTGCGATTTGGACAAAGTCGGGTCGTCATGTCGGCATGATTGATGTGGTGATTTTAGCGCGTGCCAATATGAATTGGTGTGAGCTAGGTTATTCCATTCATAATCATGAATGGCGTCAGGGCTATGCCTACGAGGCCTTATCAGCACTGCTAAATCAGTTACCAACTCTTTTGGATGTTCATCGCATTGAAGCTCACGTTTCGTTGGATAATGTGCCGTCTAGTCGCTTGCTTGAAAAATTAGGATTTCAACAAGAAGGTGTTCGGGAGCAATTTATGTTTGAAGGTGATCAATGGGTTGATAAAAGGGTTTATGCCAAGCTATTACATGGCCGATCTTTGAAATAACAGTATTCCCCAGTCGTTTAATGACTGGGGAGTTATCATGTGATAGTCTTTGCCTATCGCATGATAACAAATGGGTATAACAAATCAATCAATAAAATCAAGAATGAGTGCTATAATAGGACTAAGTATTTTTGATAGATTTAAAAACAAACAATCAGAGGAGTTTTGAGATGAAATTAAAAAACGTTTTAGCAGTGACGGGATTGGCATTAGTGTCAGGTCTTGTTTTAGCAGCTTGTTCTTCAAGCGGTTCTGCATCCAAAGATAAGTCAGATAAGAAAGAAGTGGTCTTTGCAACAGTAGGGACAACAGCACCTTTTTCTTATGAAAAAGATGGCAAATTAACAGGGTATGATGTTGAAGTGGCGCGTGAAGTTTTCAAGGATTCCGATAAATATCAGGTCAACTTTAAAAAAATTGCCTGGTCATCAATATTTACTGGTCTTGACGCAGGAAAATATCAGATGAGTGGTAATAACCTATCATTCTCAGAAGAACGGGCCTCTAAGTACCTTTATTCTTACCCAATAGGGACAACTCCTGCGGTACTAGCTGTTCCAAAAGATAGCGATATTAAATCCTACGAAGACATCGGTGGGCACACAACTCAAGTGGTTCAAGGCACATCGACGGTTACCCAATTACAAGACTACAATAAAAAACACCCTGACAATCCAGTGGAATTGAAATATTCCAGCGAGGATATCACACAGACCCTCCGTGGTCTCAGCGATGGCAAAACAGACTTCAAGCTCTTTGATGCTCCGACAGTCAACTCTATCATTAAATCACAAGGTTTAGACAACCTTAAGACGATTGATATTGAGGCCAAGGAAAAACCTTACATTTACTTCATCTTTGCTGATGGTGAAAAAGACCTCCAAACCTTTGTTAACAAGCGTATCAAAGAACTTCAGGAAGATGGCACATTAGCTAAATTGGCAGAGACTTATCTTGGTAGCGACAATTACATACCGCAGACGGATGCTTTGACAGTTCCGAAAGGATAAGCCTCTTAACACCTTAAAAACAACCATGACAGAGCTTTATCAGAGCTAGGCCATGGTTGTTTTTTTATCTTTTAAAAAAAATTGAGCCATACAAGCTAAAATAGCGATTGATGTGCTGATAGAAGTCCAATAAATCTGGCGATAATTCAAAAGTAAAGGCCTTGACCAACAAGTCGTTTTTAAGCTGATACATGGCTGCTGGAATATTGTTGCTTTTTTCAATCCTGTCTAAAGCGGTTCGTAAGCAGATGCTCTCAAAATCGGTAAGATTAGCCGTTTCTAAAAGAGTCTTCAACCAAGCCACATATTCTTCATCCCGATACATTTGCCACCTCCTCAGTTAATAAGGCTGCCGTATGCAGTGTGCCCTGCTACTTGAAAGCTGTAAAAGCAAGCCCCAGAACCTCACCAAAATAATATTTCCATCTCGCTTTTTCCAATGTTTTCTTTAGTGATATGAGTTCATCGGCTTTATTAGAGAAGGTCTCCTTCAAAACATGGGGATATAAGCGATAAGCCAGGTAACTGACTCGGTCTCCTTTTTCAAGCCCTGTCATCGTTTTCAAAAGTTCTTCTCTTAATGCCTGACTCAAGTGCAGCTGTTTGTTCCAATAGATTTTCTCAATCTCGTTTTTAAATGATTGTTTCGTTGCCATAACTTCCCCATTCTAGCGTTATCGCTGCCCCCAGAAGTAGTATGATCATACGAACCTCTCGTGCAAACACTCGTCTCTTGATAGCTGATAAAGTGCATGGTTCTCACTTAAAGCATATCATTTTTCAGAGCAAAAATAAAGCGCTTTCCTTTTGATTTACGCTGATGCTCTAGTAAGGTTTGGGCATGAGTTGACTTAGTCGTGTTTTGGGATGCAAATATTTTTATTTTTCATTTTTCTGATTTCTTTTTCGAATAAAAAGGTAAGAAGAATAAGAGAAAAGGAAATGATGATGCACGCACTTTCATGTTTGATTTCGATTTTAGCCACCTTGTCATGCTTTATCCTGATGACAGAGACTTGTCAAAAGGGAGGTTGGGTAAGACGCCTGAAATTTGTTTATTTATGGACCTTGTTTTTAATCCCTCTAGCGCAATTATGCTCAATATCTTATATGTGTCAGCTGCTGCGTTTTTTGAGTCTGTTTTCGGCTTTTGTCATTCTTTGTCAAGTTCCCAATCATCGCCTCAGCCTTTTTAAGAAGGGTTGCCTATCTTGTCTCTATTGTGGTGTCATCATGCAGACGGCTACGTTGATTGGTGAACAGTTGCTTTATCTTATGTTTTAAAGACTTTTCCTCTTTCTTGCCTATCAAATGGGATTCTCTGCTGAAGAATACAGATAATTCTGATATAATAGGACTATCTTCAATTTACTAAGGAGTTCATTTGCGAGGAAGAATTATCAAAGCCTTGGCGGGCTTTTATGACGTCGAGTCAGACGGCAAGGTTTATCAAACAAGAGCTAGGGGAAAGTTTCGTAAGAAAGGTCAAACTCCCTACGTCGGTGATTTTGTTGACTTTTCAGCAGATGACTATTCAGAAGGCTATATTTTGGCGATTCATGAGCGTCACAATAGCCTTGTGAGACCGGCTATTGTCAATGTTGATCAGGCCGTTGTCATTATGTCTGCTAAGGAACCGGATTTCAATGCTAATCTCTTGGATCGGTTTCTAGTGTTATTGGAACATCGAAGGATTAAACCAATTGTTTATATTTCCAAAATGGATTTACTAGCTAGTCCCCAAGAGATGGAGCAGATTGCCCGAGAGTATCGCAAGATTGGCTATGATTTTGTGACCTCTATTGAGACTTTGTTGCCGCTTTTGAAAGGGAAGGTAACTGTTTTTATGGGGCAGACAGGGGTTGGGAAATCCACCCTGCTCAACAGGATTGCGCCTGATTTAGCCTTGGAAACTGGGGAAATTTCAGATAGTTTAGGTCGTGGTCGTCATACCACACGAGTGGTTAGTCTTTACGATGTGCATGGTGGTAAAATAGCTGATACCCCAGGCTTTTCATCGCTGGATTACGAGGTTAAAACAGCTGCTGAACTGAGTGAAGCCTTTCCTGAAATTCGCAAAGCTAGCCATTTTTGCAAATTCAGATCTTGTACTCACACGCATGAGCCTTCTTGTGGGGTCAAAGAGGCCCTAGAGCAAGGGCTTATTTGGCAATCGCGTTATGACAATTATCTGCAATTCCTTAGTGAGATTGAAAACCGTCGTGAAACCTATATCAAAGTGATAAAAAGAAAGTAGGTCAAGATGTTGCATTCTAAAATAGCTCCCTCCATTTTAGCTGCTGATTATGCTAATTTTGCTTCCGAGTTAAAGCGTATTGAAGAAACCAGTGCTGAGTATGTCCATATTGATATTATGGATGGTCAATTTGTTCCTAATATCAGTTTTGGTGCTGATGTTGTGGCTAGCATGCGCAAACATAGCAAACTAGTCTTTGATGTGCATCTCATGGTCGTTAATCCAGAACGATTTGTCGAAGCTTATGCTCAAGCAGGGGCTGACATTATGACCATTCATGTTGAAAGCACACCTCATATCCACGGGGCATTGCAAAAAATTAAAGCTGCAGGTATGAAGGCAGGTGTTGTCATCAATCCAGGAACACCAGTGGAAAGTTTGATTCCTGTTTTGAATTTAGTGGATCAGGTTCTCATTATGACTGTTAATCCAGGTTTTGGTGGGCAAGCCTTTCTACCTGAGTGTTTGGATAAGGTTGCTACAGTAGCCAAGTGGCGTTCTGAGAAAGGTCTTAGTTTTGATATTGAGGTGGATGGCGGTGTGGATAACACGACCATTAAGGCTGCTGCTGCTGCTGGTGCGAATGTTTTTGTGGCAGGTTCCTATCTATTCAAAGCACAGGATTTAGCAGCGCAAGTCGAAACCTTACGTGTGGCTTTAGATGATTAGGGTAGCTCTATTAGCTGGTGGAAATTACACTCCCTTAGGCAAGGATTTTGACCTTTATGTTGGTATTGATCGCGGTGCCCTGACCCTTTTAGAACAAGGCTACTCTCTTGATTGGGCAGTGGGGGACTTTGATTCTGTATCAGATAGTGAGATGAGTCAGATTGCTTTATCTGGCGCCAAAATCTATCAATCCCCTGCTGAAAAAAATGACACGGATACTGAATTAGCCTTGAAACTTGTGTTTCGTCACTATCCTAAAGCCCGAGTAACAGTATTTGGCGCTTTTGGTGGACGATTAGATCATTTTTTAGCCAATATTTTTCTGCCTAGTGATTCTCAAATCGCTCCCTATATGAGACAGATTTGTTTGGTTGATAATTGTAATATTGTCAGCTACTTACCTCAAGGGAACCACGTTTTTGATGCTCATCCTCAAATGACCTACTTGGCATTTATGACCGACCAAGATACGACTTTAACGATTTTAGGAGCCAAGTATGACCTAACAGCAGCAAATTTTTTTCAGAAAAAAATCTATTCCAGTAATGAAGCTATTGGAAAGCCTATTAGCGTGACAGTTCCCAAAGGCTATGTCGTGGTTATTGAGAGTAAGGATTAAGGAAAGGGATGCTAGTGCAAGTTTTACTTATTTTGGTTAGTCTAGTCAGTCTTGTTTTAACGATTTTTTTATATCAAAAAGTCACTCAGTTAAATGAGCGTTTGGCAGAACAATTGGATAATCATGCCGATAATCTCTCAGAACAGCTATCTTACCAACTAAGTACATCAGCTAGCGACCAGCGGCTAGCTGCAAGTCAGGATTCTGCCCAACTCCGTACGGAATTGTATCAACAATTAGCAGCTATTCGTGATGTCTTGCATCAGAATCTTGCTGAAAATCGTGATCGCTCAGACCAACGATTGGAGGCGATTAGTCAGAGACTGACAGCCAGTGTTAAAGAGATGCAAGATTCGAATGAAAAACGCTTAGAGCAGATGCGCTTAACGGTTGAAGAAAAGTTGGAAAAAACCTTGCAAAATCGTCTTCAAGCCTCATTTGAGAGTGTGTCTAAACAGTTAGAGTCGGTTAATCAAGGGCTTGGCGAGATGAAGTCGGTTGCTAAGGATGTTGGCAGTTTGAATAAGGTGCTTTCTAACACCAAGACAAGAGGCATCTTGGGTGAATTACAATTAGGGCAAATTATAGAAGATATCTTAACAGAAAGCCAATATGAACGAGAGTTTGTGACTGTTCCGCAGTCCAAGGAACGTGTCGAGTATGCTGTTAAGCTGCCAGGAACCCATCAAGGAGACTATGTTTACCTGCCGATTGACTCCAAGTTTCCCTTGGAAGATTACTACCGCCTGGAAGAAGCTTATGATACAGGGGACAAAGCGCAAATTGAAAGCCATCGCAAGTCCTTATTGGCGAGCATCAAGCGATTTGCTAAGGCTATTAACCAGAAGTATGTCAGTCCACCTGATACCACTAATTTTGGGATTCTCTTTTTACCAACAGAAGGTCTTTACGCAGAAGTGGTTCGTCAAGCAGCTTTCTTTGACAGTTTGAGGCGTGAGGAAAATATTGTTGTTGCGGGCCCCTCAACCTTATCTGCCCTGCTCAACTCACTATCAGTTGGTTTTAGAACGCTAAATATTCAAAAAAATGCCGATGATATTAGTAAAGTCTTAGGCAATGTCAAATTGGAATTTGATAAATTTGGTAACTTACTGGTTAAGGCCCAGAAGCAGTTATCAACAGCCAGTAAGACTGTGGATAGTTTGTTGACAACACGGACAAATGCTGTTCGAAGAGCTTTGCAAACGATTGAAAGCTATCAAGATAGTGCAACAGCGAATCTCTTAGATATTCCCCCCTTAGAAGACGAGGATTCTTATGAAAATTAATCAAATGAAAAAAGATGAGCTTTTCGAAGGTTTTTACCTTATCAAAAAAGCTGAATTACGAAAGACAAGAGCTGGTAAAGACTTTTTGGCCATGACCTTCCAAGATGATTCGGGTGAAATTTCAGGTAACCTCTGGGATGCACAGCCACACAATGTCGAGACATTTACTGCTGGTAAAGTGGTTTATATGCAAGGTCGTCGCGAAGTTTACAATAATACCCCTCAGGTGAATCAGATTACGCTACGTCTTCCAGAAGTGGGTGAGCCAAATGACCCAGCCGATTTTAAAGAAAAACCACCAGTGAATGTTACTGAGGTGAAAGATTATCTAGAACAGATGGTCTTTAAGATTGAAAATCCTACCTGGCAACGTATTGTTCGTGCCCTGTACCGCAAATATCACAAAGACTTTTTTAGCTATCCTGCAGCTAAAACTAATCATCACGCCTTCGAATCCGGCTTAGCCTATCACACAGCTACCATGGTGCGTTTGGCAGATGCCATTAGTGACATTTACCCAGAACTTAATAAAAGTTTGTTATTTGCGGGAATTATGTTACACGATTTGGGCAAGGTGATAGAACTTTCTGGACCAGATAACACGGAATATACTGTGCGAGGCAACCTGATTGGGCATATTGCCTTGATTGATGAAGAAATCACGAAAGTTTTAGGTGAACTAAACATCGATGATACGAAAGAAGATGTGACCGTTCTGCGCCATGTGGTCCTAAGTCATCATGGTTTGTTAGAGTATGGTAGCCCTGTCCGACCGCGTATTATGGAGGCAGAGATTATCCATATGATTGATAATATTGATGCAGAGATGATGATGATGACCACGGCCCTTAGCCGGATTGGTGAAGGAGAGATGACGTCACGACTCTTCGCTCTTGATAACCGCTCTTTCTACAAACCAAGATTGTAGTTGAAGGGGTAAAAAAGAAAAAAACGAGCATTGATTGTATAAAATGTTCGTTTTTTCGTTGCATTATGCTATAATAACTAAAAAAACAAGTGATAAAGCAGAATAACCAAAACCTATTGTTAGCAGTGTATTTAGGATTGAAATGGTTAATAAATTAATGCTGTTTCGTCACTAGAAGTGAGGAATAAAGCGATGAAACTAAGACGTAGTGAGCGTATGGTTGTGATTTCAAACTATCTGATTAACAATCCTTACCAATTGACCAATTTAAATACCTTTGCCAGTAAATATCAAGCAGCCAAATCATCGATTTCGGAAGATATTGCCATTATCAAACGAGCTTTTGAAGATAGTGGCATTGGAGAAATAGAGACTGTAACAGGTGCTAGCGGTGGGGTTATTTTTACACCGAGCATTGCCAAAGAAGACGCTTTAAAGATTGTGGAAGAGCTTTGTCAAAAATTGTCTGAAAGTGACCGCATTCTTCCAGGTGGCTATTTGTATTTGACGGATTTATTGAGCACCCCAAGCATTCTTCAAAATGTTGGACGCATTATTGCCAATGCCTTTAAAGGGGAAACTATTGATGCCGTCATGACAGTGGCAACGAAAGGCGTCCCATTAGCAAACGCTGTTGCTAATGTGTTGAATGTTCCTTTTGTCATCGTGCGCCGTGATTTAAAAATCACAGAAGGCTCAACTGTTTCTGTCAACTACGTGAGTGGTTCGTCAGATCGTATCGAAAAAATGTTTCTATCAAAGCGGAGTCTGAAGCCTGGAAGTCGTGTTCTTATTGTGGATGATTTCCTAAAAGGTGGTGGTACTGTCACAGGGATGATGGGACTTTTAGCAGAATTTGATAGTGAGCTAGTTGGAGTCGCTGTCTTTGCCGAGAATGCGCAGGCTGAAAAAATGGATGTGTCGTACAAATCCTTGTTAAAAGTCTCGGAACTAGATGTGAAAAATAGCTATGTTAGGGTCGAGACAGGTAATATCTTTGATTGATGTTTGAATTATTATCAAAATAACACGCAGATGTTACAAAAATGACATATTCTTATGTTATTATTTCTATGCTGATTGAACCCTGCCCTTTTTGAGCACCGGTTTATTCGAAATAAAAAATTAGTGAGTGGGTATTTATGATAAAACAACTACGATTAGTCAGGAAAAATTCAGGCAAGTTAGCAGCGACATCAACGCTTGCTTTGCTTGGGTTAGGCTTGGGACATCAAGCTACGGTTCAAGCAGATGAACTGACGGTGGCATCAGTCTCTGACGAGCCTACGACTGCAACCACGACAACAGCAGAACTTGTACCAACGACTGTTGCAGAAGCGAATGCCATGGTTATTCATGCTCAAGCTGATGCGGATAGTGCCAGTGAAGCTTTTGCAGATAAAGAGAGTCAAGTTAACTCTCAGTCTACTGAAGCCGATGCAGCAGCGTCAGAAGTGGCGACTCTTGAAGAACAATTAGCTAGCGCTGTTGCCGAGCATTCAGAAGCTATTGCTGTTAAGTCTGAAGGTACTTCAGAGCATATCTCAGAGTTAGCATCTGAGCTTACTTCAGCAACTTCTACCTTTCATTCGGAGTCTGCTGTCAATGTTGTGAATCAGTCGGTAGCAGATTCGCAATCACAAACAGTGACGTCAGCAAGTATCGCTGCTTCTGAGGCTGCGGTTTCTGCTTCTGAGGCTGCGGCTAAAGTGGCTGAATTAAATTCCTTGGTTAATTCTCCAGAACAAATTGCGACAGACCTCACTAAAGCTAAAGCAGAGGTGACGCGTTTGGAACGCGAGGTATCAGTTGCAGAGAAAGCTGCAACCTCAGCAACGGCGGCAGCCAATGCAGACCTTGCTAAAAAGTTGGCATCTAAACAGGACGAGTTATCTCGCAAACAAAGTGAGCTGAGCAAACTGACATCAAGTCAAGAGACGGTTAAAGTAGTGTCAGTGAAAGGTTCTAATAAAATTGTTCTGCCATCGACCTATCAAACCGAGGTTTACCCTGCTTTGAAAACGATTGAAAATAGTGGCTGGACTTTTTCATCAGGTTATAATACTGCTGTTGCACGATTGAAAACTAAAATCGAATCAGGTGCTCAATCATCCGTTTATGGCGTATCATACAACGGTAGTGGGGTTAACTCCTACCAGTCAATTGCGGCTGATAAAACGCGTTACATCAATCCAGATAATTTATCAGTAGAGATTCAAAATGAGTTGGCTCAATTTACGGGTGAACTGTTAAACGATGTTCGTACTCAACTGGGCTTGACGACCTTGACAGTGACAAAAACAGCGCAGGAATTTGCGGCTGCTATTGCTAACGACTACCGCCGTACAGGATTTGGTAATTTAAACAATGCCCATAATTTTTCTATTGTAGGTAAACAAGCTCAAAATCATGGCTTGTCTTATTCCGACAATCGTGGGTACGAAAGTTTAGGCTTCTTTGGCAATGCCAAAACAGTTGACCAGTTAAAGAACTACTTCTACAACTCGATAGTTTATATGCTCTTTAATGACGTGACTTCAAATTACGGTCATACGATTAGTCTTCTACAGAACAACAATAAGGGTTCCTACTATCTTGGGGTGGCAGCGACTTCTAATGCACAGCATATCTATGTCATTCCATCAGCCAATGTGCAATCTGCTCGTTTTAACACGACCTCACTTGTTGCGACTAGAACAGTTGATAATAGTGCTAAAATTTCCGCAGTTAAGTCAGCGATGGCGACGATTCAGTCAGAAATTGCCGATTTAAAAGCTCAAAAAGCAACGGTATCTTCCTCAACAAGTGTTGTTCGTGCTAAAGATAAATTGAAATCACTTAGTCAACAATTATCCGCATCACGTGATAATTATAAGACTCTTGTAGCTTTGAAAACGAAGTTAGCAGCCAATAAGAGTCAGTTGATGACACAACTGGAAAAAGCGAAACAAGTTAAGGCACTTCGTCTTCAAGAACAGGTAGTTGCGCAGGATAACTTAACTAAAGAGCTTAAAAAGTATCAGGTCTTACAGGCAGCAGCTTCTCAGTCTAAAACAAGAATTGCTAACTTGAAAGCTCAAATGGCAAAACTATCAGAAAATCTTCAAAAATATAGCGATCCTGACTTTGTAGAGCGCACACAGGCTAGGGTTAGATCGCTTAAGAGCGACCTTCAAAATGCTAAAGCATCGCTTGAAGTCAATGTCAAAGCATTGGAGCTCTTACAAGAGGATTTACAGACAGCGGCACAAGACTATGAACGGACAAAGAGCAACTTAGATCAAGCTAAGGAACAGCTTAGTGACTTGATAGCAGCTACCAGACCAGAAGTCTCTGAGCCATCTGAAGTCACTACTCAAGTGAATGCAGATACCAATCATAATGCAGTGACAGGTGGTATGACCAATGCCACAGCAGTTGTTGCAAATGCATCGTTCAGAGTCCTTGGAGCTATGGCGAAAACAAGACCTTCAATGACCAAAGTTAATACAGCTGTCTCATCACCTGTTTCAACAGCTGACTATCAAGCGGCGTCTGCTTTGACTGTTACGAAGTTAGAGGGTAAAGGAGACTCTCAAAAGTCCTCCGTTACGACTAACTCTGAAACAAAGTCGGATACAGCAAAGGTCTTGGCAAAAACCGCTGATAAGGAAACGAGCCAGGCAAGTACAGCTCAAACCTCTGATAATAAGTCAGTAGCTACAATAATGGTAGCTGGGGCGACAGTTGTAGGTTTCGCGGCACTGGCATTTGCTAAAAAACGTCAGAAATAAGCAGGGGTTACTAGATTTTAAAAAGAGTTAATAAAAATGATTGACAGGGTTTGGTTTTGTCTTATACAGAACCAAATCCTTTTCTTTTTCCTTTGTCACGATTGTCTTGCTGTAGAAAATGGGGTCTTGCATCCAAAATAACAGGGGCAAATAGATAACCTATTACTCTACTTACTTAAGAAAAAAGGATTGACGATTATCTAACAGTGTGTTATTATAATAAACGGTACTTTTTACTTTTGGTCTCTCAAGAGTGTACAGAGACGTGCTGACAAATGTTGCAAAAGTACACACGGGATAGAGGAAGTCACCATTGCTCTATCCAACCAAAAATAAAATTTTCACAGGAGAAATGTAGATGCCTACAATTAACCAGTTGGTACGTAAACCGCGTAAATCTAAAGTTGAAAAATCAAATTCACCTGCCTTGAATATTGGTTACAACAGTCATAAAAAAGTGCAAACTAAATTGTCATCGCCTCAAAAACGTGGAGTTGCAACACGTGTTGGTACAATGACGCCTAAAAAACCTAACTCAGCCCTTCGTAAATTTGCTCGTGTACGTTTGAGTAACCTTATTGAAGTAACAGCTTACATTCCAGGTATCGGCCACAACTTGCAAGAGCACAGTGTTGTGCTTATCCGTGGTGGACGTGTAAAAGACCTTCCAGGGGTACGTTACCATATCGTTCGTGGTGCACTTGATACAGCAGGTGTTGCCGATCGTAAACAAAGCCGTTCGAAATACGGTGCTAAACGTCCTAAAGGGTAATCAGAAGGGAGATAAGAGAAAATGAGTCGTAAAAATAGAGCGCCAAAACGCGAAGTATTGCCAGATCCATTATACAATTCAAAACTTGTGACACGTCTTATCAACCGTGTGATGCTTGATGGTAAACGTGGAACTGCAGCGTCAATCGTATACGATGCTTTTGCAGCAATCAAAGAAACTACTGGAACAGATGCTCTTGAAGTATTTGAAACAGCTATGGACAACATCATGCCTGTACTTGAAGTACGTGCACGTCGTGTTGGTGGTTCTAACTACCAAGTTCCTGTTGAGGTTCGTCCAGAACGCCGTGTAACACTTGGCCTACGTTGGTTGGTTAACGCATCACGTGCTCGTGGTGAACACACGATGAAAGATCGTCTTTCAAAAGAAATCATGGATGCAGCAAATAACACAGGTGCATCAGTTAAGAAACGTGAAGATACACACAAAATGGCTGAAGCTAACCGCGCCTTTGCACACTTCCGCTGGTAAGGCTAAAGTACGCAGGATTATCCTATGGTATCAAAATTTTGTTGCTTTGCCATTGTACAGGGTAAACAGCTCTAATTGATATATCTGGTAAATCTAAGTACTAATAGTAACTTCTAAATAAGAAGTTTAACGAATAAACACTACTAACGGGTAGGTCCTGCCTATCCGTTTTTCTTAAATAGTGCTATAATAATTAAGTAAAATAAATTTATAGGAGAAACCTAATGGCTCGCGAATTTTCACTAGAAAAAACTCGTAATATCGGTATCATGGCTCACGTTGATGCGGGTAAGACAACAACTACTGAGCGTATTCTTTACTACACTGGTAAGATTCACAAAATCGGTGAAACACATGAAGGTGCTTCACAAATGGACTGGATGGAGCAAGAGCAAGAACGTGGTATCACCATCACTTCTGCTGCAACAACTGCCCAATGGGATGGACACCGTGTTAATATCATCGATACACCAGGGCACGTTGACTTCACCATTGAAGTACAACGTTCGCTCCGTGTACTTGATGGTGCGGTAACCGTTCTTGATGCTCAATCAGGTGTAGAACCTCAAACAGAGACAGTTTGGCGTCAAGCAACTGAATACGGCGTTCCTCGTATCGTTTTTGCGAATAAAATGGATAAAATTGGTGCTGACTTCCTTTATTCTGTAAGCACACTCCATGATCGTCTTCAGGCTAACGCTCACCCAATCCAATTGCCAATCGGTTCAGAAGATGATTTCCGCGGAATCATTGACTTGATTAAGATGAAAGCTGAAATCTATACGAATGACCTTGGTACAGATATTCTCGAAGAAGATATTCCAGCTGAATACTTGGAGCAAGCTCAAGAATACCGTGAAAAACTTGTTGAAGCAGTTGCTGAAACTGACGAAGACTTGATGATGAAATACCTTGAAGGTGAGGAAATCACTAATGAAGAATTGAAAGCTGCCATCCGTAAGGCAACAATCAATGTTGAATTCTTCCCGGTACTTTGTGGTTCAGCCTTCAAGAACAAAGGTGTTCAATTGATGCTTGATGCGGTTATTGATTACCTTCCAAGCCCACTTGATATCCCTGCGATCAAAGGTATCAACCCAGATACAGACGAAGAAGAGACTCGTCCTGCTTCTGATGAAGAGCCATTTGCAGCTCTTGCCTTCAAGATCATGACTGACCCATTTGTAGGTCGTTTGACATTTATCCGTGTTTACTCTGGTGTGCTTAATTCAGGGTCATATGTGATGAACACGTCAAAAGGAAAACGTGAACGTATCGGACGTATCCTTCAAATGCACGCGAATAGCCGTCAAGAAATTGAAACTGTTTATTCTGGTGATATCGCTGCTGCTATCGGTTTGAAAGATACTACAACTGGTGACTCATTGACTGATGAAAAAGCTAAAGTTATCCTTGAGTCTATCAATGTTCCAGAACCAGTTATCCAATTGATGGTTGAGCCTAAGACTAAAGCTGACCAAGATAAGATGGGTATCGGTCTTCAAAAACTTGCCGAAGAAGATCCAACATTCCGTGTTGAAACTAACCCTGAGACTGGTGAAACAGTTATCTCTGGTATGGGTGAACTTCACCTTGATGTCCTTGTTGACCGTTTGAAACGTGAACACAAAGTTGAAGCAAACGTAGGTGCTCCACAAGTATCATACCGTGAAACATTCCGTGCAGCTACACAAGCACGTGGATTCTTCAAACGTCAATCTGGTGGTAAAGGTCAGTTTGGTGATGTTTGGATTGAATTTACCCCTAATGAAGAAGGTAAAGGTTTCGAATTCGAAAATGCTATCGTCGGTGGTGTGGTTCCGCGTGAATTCATCCCTGCAGTAGAAAAAGGATTGGAAGAATCTATGGCTAACGGTGTCCTTGCTGGATACCCAATGGTTGACATCAAAGCTAAACTTTACGATGGTTCATACCACGATGTCGATTCATCTGAAACTGCCTTCAAGATTGCTGCATCTCTTGCCCTTAAAGAAGCAGCTAAAACAGCACAGCCAGCAATCCTTGAGCCAATGATGCTTGTAACAATCACTGTTCCTGAAGAAAACCTTGGAGATGTTATGGGACACGTGACAGCTCGTCGTGGACGTGTTGATGGTATGGAAGCACATGGTAACAGCCAAATTGTTCGTGCTTATGTTCCATTGGCTGAGATGTTCGGTTATGCAACAACACTTCGTTCTGCAACTCAAGGACGTGGTACGTTCATGATGGTATTTGACCACTATGAAGATGTTCCGAAATCAGTACAAGAAGAAATCATCAAAAAGAACTCTGGTGAGTAATTTTTAAGCTAAAGGGTGCCTAAGAGGCATCCTTTTTGTAATGCTAGCACTTATGTATGTGTCCTAAATTGGGAGAATTGAATAAATAACATTTAGAGAACGTGAAAAACGTTCTCTTTTGTTTTTGCTCAATTAGGCTTAGGAGGATTCAACTATGAAATCAAATCAGAAAAAATTACGTGCTAAACAACGTCAATCAAGAAATATGGTCATTGTATCGTTGATGAATGATACAGGTTGGTCACGTGAGAAAGTAGTTGAATCTTTGAAGGAGCTTGAAGAATATAACTTGATTAAGTTCCCTGAACAAGGTGGCATGATGCTTAAAGTTGGTGAGGTGAGATAATGGCTTACGGAAGAATTTCTTTAGAGCAAGCGCTGAATAGTGATAATTTCTATCAGCTTCCAAAAGTAATCATTGGAACAAAATATTATCGCAAACTGAAAGCAGAAGCTAAATTGATGTTCATGCTTTGTCGTGACCGCTTGAGTGCTTCCCTTGATAGCACTCGTAAAGGTGATTTACGTTTTGTGGATGATATAGGAGATATTTTTATTTACTATGCCATTGAGGACTTAGCAGAAGACCTTGGATGTGGTCGTGATAAAGTTATGAAACTAAAAAGAGAACTCATTAAGTATGGTCTGATTGATGAAGTTAGACAAGGGTTGAATAAGGCTAATCGTATCTACGTCAAGAATGTTATCACGGATATTCAAATTCTAAATATGGAATTTGAAGAAGCTCAAGACCTCTTAAAGACAGTAGAATCAATGGAAGTCGAAAAAACCGACTTCCGGAAGTCGGAAAATACGACTTCAAGAAGTCGTGAAATTAGACTTCAAGAAGTCGCAAATTCCGACTCAACTTATATTAAACAGAGTGAGACTAAAGAAAGTGATATTAGACATATTCTTTCTGAGGATGAGGACGAAAGAACTCCTCAAAATTCTGAAGAAAAGAATCAAAATCAATTATCACGAAAAGTTGATAAAGCTACCCGCTATGACCGTGACTATATTTGGGACTTGGTTCATGACCAGCTCCTCAAAGAAAACTTTTCAGTAACAAGCGCTGATTATGCCATGATTCATTTTGATGTTCGCTATCAGTACGCTTTAGAAAATATAAGGTTTGCCCGTTCATCTGAAATGGTTGCTGAATATGTCTTTAATGGGATTGTTGCTGAATGGAATCAAGCCATTAGGAAACAGCAGACTAAAGGAGTCGGCTAGTTTTAACCCTTGACCCGAGCAAGTCGTAAAACTACTTGCTGTCCCTTGACAACTGAATACCCCCTCTGCCCTGATACAGCGTGACTATGAGATACAAAATTGGGGGCGGAGTGTAAAGCTAGTTATCTAGCCTCAGTCACACATTGCATTATCGCAGGTTTGCCGTTTTGACCTTAAACGGTGCGCATGAAGTACGGATATAGTCCACGTGACTATACAGCATGGGTGTAAATCAACCTAAATTTATTCGAGAAGGAGAAAAGAATGAATAAATTTGAAGACCTTGCAAACAATGAGGTTTGCATCAGAGACTTAACACAATTAGGACGTGAAGGTGGTGCTTCAGCCTATCTTGACAGTGGTGAGATTTTGACGTTAAGGCCAAAGTATGGCACGCTGAAAAGAAAAGGTTATGTCGCAGGAAAACCAATGACCGTAGAGCTTAAAGTTGAGTACAAAGATGTCTTTTCAGCAATTCGCACGATTGAAAGAAATGGAATTTTAATTGCGAGAAGGTGTCGTTTTGGATTGACCAACATTCTTAGGCTAACTGGGACAGGCTATCACCGCACGTGGAAAGGAAAGACAGGAGGACATTCATGACGGATTGGAAAAATGGGCATGGTTGGAGCTTTGAAGACCAACAGGAAGAAAGAAACCAGTCTGACCGTCACCCGAAAAAAGACAACAATGAGCCTATTCGCTTTGAGGTGGTCGAGCATATCGCAACCTTATCCACCACTGAGACGGGATGGCAAAAAGAATTAAATATCATTTCATGGAATGATGCCGAGCCAAAATATGATATTCGGTCATGGAAAGATGACCATTCACGAGTTGGCAAAGGTGTCACGCTTTTCAAGGACGAGATGAAAGTCCTTGCAGATGCAATCAAACAAATCAATTTAAACGAAAATCAGAAAGAGGATTAAAAATTATGGATACAGCAGTTAGTGTTTTTAGAATTGTTCAAGCAGTAGTCGTTATTACAGGACTTGTATGGGTTCTTTCAGGAGCTATTGACTTCTTTGGTGGTCGAAACAATAATGATTCTATGCGCCAAGAAAAAGGCTCAAACTCAATGGTTAATGGGGGTGCAATCGGTGTCATCGGGGCAGCAGTTTGCCAAGCGATTATCGCAGCACTTCAAAATATTTCTGTTTAAGTCGAAAGGAGCTAGAGTGAATGGATAATATCACAAATTCTCTAGCTGAATATAGTTCAACAGTCAATCAGTATGCGGATAAAATCGGAAATGCCTTGTTACCAGTAGCATCTATCTTGATTCTGACTTTCTTTCTCTTTGATATTATGTCATGGAATAGACGGCTAGGACAAGAGGGCGGTAGCTTAACCGTTCAGCTTTGGATGGAAGTAGCGCTAGGCTATGTGATAGCTTTCATCTTGGTTTACAACTTTTCAGAAATTTTCGATTTTATCGTCTTGGTATTTAACAAGGGAATTGCTCTTGTCAATGGTATTTTACCGAAGAATACGTTTAAGTCTGATATGGATACGTCAGGAATCAGTGGATGGATTTCCAAACAGGTAGTCAATTTAATTGGGAAATTTACAGAATTGATAGCAGATGTAATTGCTAAGTTATTGGTCTTTATGAGATTCTTTCAAATGTATATTTTGAAAGCGGTCGGACCACTCATTATAGCTTTCTTCATGTCAGAACAAACAAGGCAAATTGCGATTAACTTTTTCAAGCTCTTTGCCTCTTACGCTTTACAAGGTTTGCTTTTGGTCATCATCGTCAAGCTCTATCCTGCTTTGGTTACAGATGACTTGTTTAAAGCTTCAGATGGGGATTGGGCGACAGCTTTTGCATCAATTGCGAAAAGTATTGTCTATATCATTGCGCTTTTTGGTAGCCAACGTTTGGCAAAAACTCTCTTGAATGCCATGTAAAATCACACAAAATTTGGTAAAATAGATGTATTAGGAGGTGAGATTATGTCAGAAACCAAGTATGGTTCTGTTGCAAAGTTTTAAATCTACTATCAAATAAGGTAGAATAATAGAAAAAGATAGCAGGAGGAATGACGATGAATCATTTTAAAGGAA
>JAKTNK010000017.1 GCA_029593465.1 Streptococcus suis | reverse complement strand
AACCTTATCCAACCGAAAAAAGATGTGGTGGATGAGCAAGGGAATTCTATCAATGGTCAGTCCGTCTTACCGAATACCGTGCTTCACTATGTGGCGAAACAAGACTTTGACCAATACAAGGGCATGACCGCTTCAAAAGAAGCGATTGCTAAAGGTTTTGTCTATGTGGATGATTACCTAGACCAAGCACTTGACGGTCAGTCATTGGTGGTTAAGAGTATCACGGCAGCTAATGGGGATGATGTGTCTAGCTTGCTTGAGATGCATCATGTTCTCTCACCAGATAGCCTTGATGCCAAACTCGCTGAACTAGTCAAAGCTTCAGGGATTAGCCCAGTCGGTGAGTTTTACCTGTGGGTAGCTAAAGACCCACAAGCTTTCTATCAGGCTTATGTGCAAAAGGGTCTTGATATTACTTATAACCTATCGTTCAAGATTAAGGATAGCTTTACCTCTGGCGACATCACCAACCAAACTTATCAAATTGATTTTGCGAACGGCTACTACGGCAATATCGTGGTCAATCACTTACCACAACTAGACGTCCATAAGGATGTCCTTGATAAAGAGGGCAAATCCATTGACCAAGGAACGGTCAAGATTGGCGATGAAGTGACTTACAAGTTAGAGGGTTGGGTTGTGCCAACAGGTCGCTCTTATGACCTCTTTGAGTACAAGTTTGTGGATCAACTCCAACATAGTCATGACCTTTATCTTCGTGACAAGGTACTTGCCAAGGTGGATATTACCTTGACGGATGGCACTGTCATTAAGAAAGGGACTGACCTAGCTCAGTACACGGAAACCGTCTATAACAAAGAGACAGGACGTTATGAGTTAGCCTTTAAAGAGGACTTCCTCAAACAAGTGTCTCGTGAGTCTGAATTTGGGGCAGATGACTTTGTGGTTGTCAAACGTATCAAAGCAGGCGATGTTTACAATGACTACACCTTATATGTCAATGGTAACCCAGT
This sequence comes from Streptococcus suis, assembly GCA_029593465.1. GTDB lineage: Bacteria > Bacillota > Bacilli > Lactobacillales > Streptococcaceae > Streptococcus > Streptococcus suis_AH. The sequence continues at coordinate 33,442 of JAKTNK010000017.1, read as the reverse complement.
CAAATCAAATCGAGTGGTCACTCATACACCAGAAAATCCAAAACCACAACCACAAACACCGGCCTCTCAAACGCCTGTTAAAGGAGCGAGTGTGGCGACTCTTCCTCACACAGGTGAAGAAAGCCAAGCATCTCTTCTTGCGACTATGCTTGGAGTTATGACCCTAGGCTTGGCAGCCCTTGGTCTTAAGAAAAAGAATGTCAATCAGTAAGCTAACCTAGCTTACCAATATCAAAGCAGGCTTTGCCTGCTCACTCTAGCAACTGAAAGAATATCATCTCCTAAAATCAGAAAAAAGTTTACGCCTATTCTTTCAGTTGTTAGCTTGGGCAGGCAAAGCTCTATTATTACAAAAGAAAGTAGGAAAGAATTAAGTATGGCAGATTTACAAAAATTGCCTGTTCAGGCAACAGAAGTTGTTGGCAATCAAGTTTGGGTAACACCGACTTTTGAGGAGCGTGTACCGTCAGGGCGTGCGATGTTTGAACCTTATCGAGTATTCAATGTTTCTGGTGAGAAACAACAGGATGTTAAAGTTCGTGTGAACGGTTTAAACAATTCAGAAGTACCAACAAAGTTATCTAAAGTCACGTTTACTGGTTTGGAAATGTCCGTTGGTAGTGTGCAATCACGGGGTAAGACCAAGCGTGAGATTGTCTTTACGGCAAAGTCAATGAAATTGGTTAAGTAGGGGGGTATTATGGCTTTTAATGTTGATAAATTTAATGAAGCATCAGAGTATGATGTGGTGAAGAATTTAGGAAATCTTAAATTTCTATCTTTGGAAAAACAACCAGTTATCGAAGATGGTAAACGTGTTGAAGGGAAGTATCATGTTTCTCATGCGATTGTTTATTCTGAAAAAATTGGTGATAATTTACAGTTAAAATTAACGGGTAACCAGTCTTATGAAGAGTTACCGTTTATGACAGATATTAGGATTGTTGGCAAGGCGAGTCCTTTTATTTATAATTTTGATTCGATTGTGGGATTTGGTGATAATCGTCAAGAAATCACAGATTATGGTTTTTCATTACGTGTTGATGGTTATGAGACCATTAAACAACCATCTGCGAAAGCACCAGAAAAAGCCTCTTAATGTTGCTGCGGGAGGTAAGTGATGAAGGGTTTGTTTGCTTATAGAGGCTTGCGAATTCGACCTTACATGCTCCATGTCCGAAAAGTGTTTTATATAAGTCTATTGTTACCTATATTAGGGTCAATAGGCTTTTTTGTTTTTATCAATCGTCAAGCTTACTTGGAGATTAATCGTCTTTATATTGCTTTGACGGTAATGATGATTTTAGTTGCTTTTTTATTAACAGTATTACTTCAGCGTTATCTTGAAGAACGTTTTTTGGTGTTTAAGAAATTACAGCGGTTATGGGTTTTTGCTCGTTTCTTGAAAGATTTTCGATACTATTATGAAAAGAAAACAAAGCATGGTAAGGATAAAATTTGGTTTCCCAAAATTTACCTGAAGCAGAATCGCTATGATTTGTTTGTTTATTTTGAAATGCAGGGGAATAAATTTCAAGAAAAATTCAAAAAAATTGGTGGTGAGTTGGAAACCACTTTTTTTATGGATTTTATGGAGAAAACCTATGAAGAAAAATATATCATTTATCGTTTAGCTTATTCTGCTTTTCTTAATCGTATTCAAGTTAAAGAAGTTGAGTATGTGGAAGGTAAAGGCATTAAACTGATGAAGAACCTTTATTGGGATATGTTCAGTGACCCTCACTTGCTTGTCTCAGGTGGTACTGGTGGCGGTAAAACTGTTCTTTTAAGGTCGTTATTAGTTGCGATTTTAAAGATGGGAACAGCCACTGTATTTGATCCTAAACGTGCTGACTTTGTTAGTTTATCTGACTTAGATGTTTTAAAAGGTCGTGTTTTTTATGAAGCCGAGGATATTGTAGCAGGTCTTGAGAATGAAGTAACGATTATGAATGCTCGTTATGATTTTATGAGACAAAAAGCTAAGGAACTTCATCATAAGGAATTAGGGGCATGGGACAAATATGGGTTGAAAGCCCATTTTATTATTGCGGATGAGTGGAATGCTTTTATCAATTCTTTGGGTTATCAGATGAGAGAACGGGCAGAATCAGCTTTGATTCAGATTGTGCTAAAAGGACGGCAAGCAGGCTGTTACTTTATCCCTGCGATGCAAAAGCCAACGGCTGACGACTTACCGACAAAAATCCGTTCGTCTATTATGATGCGGATTTCCGTGGGTCGTTTGGATGAGACGGGTTATAACATGATGTTTGGCGATGAGAATGCATCTAAAGAATTTCGCTATGTTAAGTATGTTGGAGGTAAACGAGTTTATGGGCGTGGCTATGCTTCTATTTTTGGGGAAGTAGCACAAGAATTTTACGCACCATTGCTTACAAAAGATGTTAATTTTTTTGATATTTTTGAAACTTATCCAAGAATAGAGAACCCATTTAATCCTTTAGAGAATCAAGATATAGTAGAAGTTACTTATTATTCTCGTCAAGAATCTGTATCTATCTTGAATGAGTTACTAGGTCAAGAATTGATTAAAGAACATACTGTTCGCAAGATCTATGAGGCTATGGTTAGCATCAATTATCCCTTTCAATTAGTAGATGATAGGAAAGTCATTGTTTATTCGGATTTGGAGTTTATGAAACGTGTTTTTGAAATGAAACAAAGCACGCCATTAGACTATGAAGAAATTGTCAAAACACAAATGGAAGCGTGAATAGCACCAGCCCACGCCTTAGGCGTATAGGGCGTCAGGTGCTTTCCCAGCGTCCATTGGGGAGCGTGCACCTCAGGTGCGCGTTCCCCAATGTTCAAACCCCCGTATGGTAATACGGGGGTAGGGTTGGGTACAAAAAAACGAAAAAAGCTAGTGTTATCAAGGGTTTGAATGCCTTTAAGAAAAAAAGTGAGGTTTTTAGTGTTTAATCATAAAGAAATGAAGCAAATGCGAAGGCATTTAGGTTTTTCGATGTCAGAGTTTTCGGAGTTGATGGGTATTAATGTCAATACTTACAAAAAAATGGAACTGGGAGAACGAGAAGTTAGCGATTTATTGCAACGCAATTTTGAGCAATTTATAAAATCTCGTCAACGTATCAGCGGTTGTAAGCTGGAAGGTAAGATTGACTATTTAAGAGTTCGGTTTAAAACAGTTGATTATAAGACAATCGTTGATAAGGTGTTACAACTTTCTGAAAAACCGTTTGTGCAACAAAAATCAAGTCGATATGGATATGATGGCTATGTGAAGTTTGGCGATATTAATATTTATTTCTCGATGTCGGATATGCACATGGGAACTTTGGTAGAGTTTAGTGGTCTTGGTTGTCGTCAATTTGAATGGTATATGACGAATGAGCAAAATAGAGATTGGGAGATCTTTTTATTGGATTGTTTTGGGTATGGTGCAACATTTCATGAATCTTATAAAGCGGTAGAAGATTTTATTAAAATCACACGTATTGATATTGCGCTAGATGAGATGTACGCTCCAGAAGGAAATTATAATTTGAACAAGCTCAAACGTAAAAAAGAGAAAGGTCTTATTAAAAGTAAGCTAAAATCTTACGATTATCGAGATGGTCAAAAGGGGGACGAGCCTAAAGGGGTCTCATTATACTTTGGTTCTCGTAATTCTCCTTTATTTTTTAATTTTTATGAGAAGGATTTGGAACAAGCACAAAAGCTAAATATACCAGTTGATATGGTGCATTTTGAGTATGGTTTTAAAAATCGTTACGAGGTGAGACTTCTGGATAAGCATGCCAATCAGTTTGTTCAAAAATGGCTTTATGAATTTGACGGCTTTAGTTTGGCTGATAAAGCAGTTGGCTTAATTAATGATAAGCTCCATGTTTATCAGTCGAAAAATGGGTTACGCTTAGATGAAGAATGGTATAGCTTAATGGGGTCTTATGGTTCGTTTAAGTTTGCGATGCCATCGAAAGAATACGATCCAGGTGTGAAAGAATACCGATGGATGGAGGAAAGGGTTGCACCGACCATCAAATATTTAGAAGAAATGGAAAAAATTACTGGACGTTACCGTTTAAGAGCTATTGTTGATGATGCGGTTATATCAGAAGAGAGACAACGCATACTGGATTTTTTAAGAGACGAGGCAGAAAGACGTGAGAATTACGCTTGATGAGTATTTGGAAGCTATTGAGGAAATAGGCGATGTCGATGATTTATTGGTTAGAGCCGTTTCACTTATCCCCAATCGTTACTTTTATAAGGTTCATTTAATGACTCGTGACTGTCAGTTGATGAAAGAGGAACTTAGTTCTCTATATCGAAAGCGTCAATCGTTGGCGTATCGTAATGATAGGCATCTGAAACGTTTGTTTAAATTAAAACAACGAGCTTATAGTGACTATTTAGAAGCATGTGCTTGGCAAGATAAAAGTGATTTGATTTTAGAGTATCTCTATTTAGACCAAGAAACCAAGCTTGCTTTTCTTGATGACATTATTACAGAATATCGTTTGTTTAAGCATTTAATAGGTGATTTAGAAGATTATATGAGGAAGCAACGCTTTTGTATGACTCAAAATAGTGTTGATTTACCGTTTTAATGAGGTAACTAATGAAAAATAAAAGTCCCCCAAAGAACAGATAAGATGCAAATTAATATTAAAATGATAGAAAAGAAGAGGATAACACGATGGCACAATTAGGACAACACGAAAAACAAATTTTAGCTTTGGCAGGACAATTATCAGAACAGTTAACAACAAATAATTTTAAAGATGCTTATTCAACAGCAGGCAAATTAAACGCATCATTGAAAGGTGATACGATTATTCAATTACCAATAGATGTAATTGAGCAGATTAAAGCACAACTGCGTTATTACTATAAGCATAATGATGAATTAAATGTGGCGGGTCGTAAGTTGTACGGCACAGGTAAAAAATTAGCAGAGCTTGCTAGTTTGTAAGGTGGATGATAATGGTTGTTACGTTAGAACAGCTTTTTGAAGATGATAAACATGTCCGTAAACTGACTGATATTTTAGAGGATTATCAGGTATTAACCTCCACATTTCCAGATGAGGTTTTATGGATTTGTCGTGATGTTAAAGCGTTGTCTTTAGAATCTAGGTTAGAAAATGAGTATCACTCTAATAGAACTTATGCTATTACTGGTGACGAGCCTTTTGTAGGAGTGCTAGCATCTGCTATTCAATCCTATGGTTCAGATTTTGGTAAGAGATGTTTGATTACCTATGAAATGCGTAAAGAACAGACGCAATTTATTTTGCAAGATGAATTATTGAACTGGAAAGACAATAACAAATTGCTTAGAGAAACGGTTGTATCCTTGAGGAAACAGAATAGTTTAACATCTGATCAGGAGGCTAGTTTAGTGAAGTCTTTATCTGATTATGCGTTTGCTGGCGACTTGTTAAATGGTGCGCATGCTTGTTTGAAACGAGTCTTAAGTTAGTTGAATTAAGTAGGAAGACAATTGTCTTCCTGTTTTATTGTTGTAGAAAGTAGGTAAAGAAAATGCCAGTAACATTTATAACAGATAATTATAGCGATATTTGCGATAGTTATAATTATGGTAGAAATTTTCTAGAGTTACCAGAAGCTATCATAGATGCTGTAGATGAGTATTTTGATGGTAAAACGGTCGATTTAAACGGTCATTTGAACCCAGATAGTATGTTTGTCAATCATTATTATCCAATGAGTCATAGAGAGGTTCTTGTTTATTATGCCAAGTTACTAACTCATGAGGAATACATTCAGATGGAAGAAAGAGGAGAGTTAGAGCACTATGTCGAGAGGCATTTTAATGAGATTGAAGAGCGTCTCTCGGATGAATGTTATGTATTGGGCTACGCAGGAAATTGTTGGCATGTGTTTGTCTGGAAATAACTCATAGAGGTGATACATTTGTCATGTTAAAGGCTTATATTGTTAATCCTAGCAATGGTCAACGAGCATGGTTTACATTTCCTTTGTATTTTGGGAAGTTGGTCAAGATAGGGCATTCAGGCTCTTATGATGATCCTGTTGAAATAGTCGCTATTGATGGTGGCTGCTCGTTCAATGCTGGAGTTTATACTTTGTATGGGTTGGAGCGTTGGAATTGTGAAGTGGAGGAAAGTTACTAATGATTGCAAAAATCAGAACGCATAGTAATGGCAATAGCCAATTTCTGTGTGAATTAGATATTATGAAATTTTCCGAAGACCAAATCCGTGAACGTATGGTAGAAAGAGGTATCAGAGATGATGCCTTTTTTATTTGTGGTTTTTCGGATTGGAATGTTGATACGGTCATGTCATTACAAGATGCTTATGTTTTAAGACGTTATATTCAACTCTTTTGTGATGGTGATGAGTACTTAGTGCAGTTTATGTTACAACGTCATATGCACCTAAAAGATATTGTTGGCAATGAATACCGTTATGTCTCTAAAGATGAAAAAGAAACAATGAAATATGTTCTGAAGCATGCGAGTATTGAACAGGTTGTCGATTTGATGTTTCAAGCTCAAAACACAACACGTTTAATGGCGCTTTATTTTGAACAAAATATGATTTTAAATACGCCTAAGGGCTTTTATGTGAGGAGTTAAGATTATGGGATTGTTTAACAAAAATCCATCGGAAAAAAAGAAGGTCAAACGATTAAAACCTAAGAAAAAAGAAAAGGTTCAGTTGACCTATCGCAAAATCAATCAGAAGACAGCCAATAGACTGTTATTGGGCTTTGTCGTTAGCATGCTTTCCTTATCGGCTCTTGTGATTACCTCGAATGCCATACGAACTGTTTTTGGACCAAAAGAGGTAGTCGTCCAAGCTAAAAAACGGGATTCGCGTAATTTATCAAACAAGGTTGGTTTGTTTATGACTGACTTTTTAAATGCTTACTTTTCGGATGATAGTCAAGAAAATCGTGATAAATTAGAGCGTTTTTATGGTTCTGGTATTGATATTAAAAATCCTTCTACAATCCCTTTAGCCAGTCGTTTAACAGGAGCAACATTAATTGAAATTACTAACCACAAGGCAACTTATCGTGTTTCTTATTCGGTTAATGTGTCGGATGAATGGAAAAATAATGTTGGTGTTATTGTGATTCCTTACGATGACAAAGACGGTAAATTCTATGTTTCAGATTTACCTTATTTTGTTGATGAGGATTCTTACGTTGCTAAAATGCCAAGAGATGTTGTTCGTTTAAAGCCACAAACAGATGACAAGACTTATCGTAAAGAAAAGCAGTATTTAGAAGCCTTTTTCAAGGCTTATGTGACAGGAGATGAGACCCAGTTATTGCCATTTTCTAAAACGGTAAAACCAGTCCTTGGTTATCGTTTTAAGTCTATGGATTACACGTATTTTGTAACTGATGGTCAAACGGTTAGAGCTGCTGCTCAAGTCACTTTCGAAGATGGTCTTGGATTGAGTCATCCAGAGAACTTTACGTTTAAGTTGCGTAAAACCAAAGATACTTTCTATGTGGATGAAATGACGCATGGAATCACTGATAAAATGAAAAAAGAAATGGAGTAGAAATCATTAATGAAAGATTTAGTTATAAGCTTTGCGCAGGATTATCTCTCTTGGGGAGCAGTTGGTTTAGGTGTTGGTATGGGAGTTTTAATGTTGGCTAAAGAAAAGTCAACAGGAAAGGCGATGACTTGGTTTTTTGGATGCCTCACCTTTGCTTTCATTTGCGCTTTTCCAGATTTATTTTTAAGCAAGTTTTTTGATCTTCTGAAATTGGCAGTGGACAAAATCAAGATTTAAGATAGAAACGATAGGTTTCTGAAGATTGGAGGATAAATGTCTAAGGAAGAAAGACCAGATAAAAAAGTTTATAACTATCGAACAGCTCTAGAACAACCCATTTGGATTCAAAAAATCACAAATACGTTTAGTTTGTCGAACGCTGTTAAGTTATCAACTTTTGGATGGACTATGGCTATTTATTTTTTATTCTTATATCTTGTCATGAAATTGTTAAGAGGTTTACCGATTCCAATGCCTTTTTGGGTCGTGTTTATTATTGTTCCATCGTGGGCGTTGGGGATTATCATGTCAGACTTAAAAATAGAGGAACAATCCGTTGGACGCTTTTTAAAAGATTATTGGAAGATGTATCTGACTTATGGACAAAAACGCCGTCATTATTACCTTAATGATGGTCTTTTCTTTATAAAACCATCTGTCATTGTCAAAAAAGAAAGGAGAAACCTTGGGATTAACATTAAACAACGAGATTATTGACATTGAAGACAATCTCATTTTAAAGCGTGATGGTTCTGTTTTTGCGATTTATGAGATTAATCCTTATATTGTCAATCTTATCGATACAAAGAAAAAAGAGCAGGTTAAAGCTCTGGTCGAAGAATTGTTGACGGAGTTAGAAAGTCATCAAAATTTTGATATTGCCATGTTGCCCTATCCTAAAGATATTATTGATAAGTTTAATACCTTGTCGGAATCATTTGCGGATGACACTCAAGAGATGGCTTATAAGGTGTTAAATGGGTCTTACCAGTATCTGATGGGGACAAAGGAACTGTGTGACTATCGTTATTTTTTATCAGTACCGCTTAAGTCTTATCATATTTCGACGGATTTAAAAGAAGTTGTTGAGAGTGCTGTTAATACCGTTTCTAGTATTTTTACGGACGTTTTAGGCTTTGATAAAAATATCTATGATGATTGGCATAAAGCCTATGAGAAGCAACGTGAAGCATTGGAAGAGCATCTTTCCGTGATAAATTCTAAACGCTTAACAACTGCAGAAACGCAATTTGTCAATACTTATTTTTACATTCAAAGTGTTTTTGTGGATAGGGATTATGAGTTGGCATTGCTTGATGGAGGTATTGAAAATCTAGGTGATAAAGATATTTCGTTTGAGGGCATCAATCGTTTAATTTTCCATAATCAATTGGGGGATAATCATGTTGCTTTCTTACCGATTGCCTATAAACCAGAAAATGCGTCCTATTTGCATCTGACTGAAACATTACAAGGTTTAGGTTTCCCTGTTGCCTTGTTTACAACAGCGATGTATTCAAAAACAACGGGCTTACCCTTTAATAACTTACGAACAAAAGGTCGTTTTGCACGTAGTCGTTTAAAAGGTGCTCAACAAGAACAAGTGGAAGCTGATTCAGTAGGCAAACGTTCCATTGCCCAGTCAAAATATCTAGTCGAGCAGATGGAAAGTAAAATTGATAATGGTGTACCAATGGTCACTGCCTTACAGATTGTTGTTATTTCAGATAGAGATGAAACAGTGCTGATGCAAAAACGTAGTATCCTTATGAAAGCCATGAAAGATATTCGAGTGGCGATGTCGAAAGGAACGCCTTATCAGTTATATCTCTTTTCTAAAATGCGATTTGGCAATGTGTTAACCTCAGATGATAAAAACTTTTTGCAACCACAAGAAATTGGTGCTTTTGCGGAAGACCTCTTTTTTGTTAAAAAACAAGTTGGTCAAGATGTCGGCTTTTATTTGGGCATGATTGATCCCAATACGCATTCGTGGCATTCACGTTTTGAGGAAGCTATTCGAGCCAGTGATACGCCTGTTTTTGTTAATTTGTTTGAAGCTAATGAGGATATTGACGGTAAAGACACGTCTAATCCTCATATTCAGGTTTCTGGCGATACAGGGACAGGGAAAACGTTCCTAGTGTCTTACTTGCATTTCTATGCCAGCTTATTGAATTGTAAGACCTTGTATATTGACCCAAAATGTGAGAAGCGGTTCTGGTACACAAAGTGTTTAAAAGAGCTTGAAGAGACGCAAACGCATCCAGAATTACAAGCCTATATTCGCAGTCTTCGTTTTGTCACCTTAGACCATACCAAACCAACCAATCACGGTGTACTTGACCCGTTAGTCTTTTTAGAAGGTGTTGAAGCTAAAGACCTTATTATTTCGATGATTGACGAGTTTTCATCACTTGAAAAAGAGAAACGCTTTAAAACAGCACTCTTGAAGAAGATTACAGAATATAGTCAAAGACGGTCTAATGGAGAGCTAGTTGGGACGTTATCTGTTTTTAGGGATTTGCAGGGACATGATGATAAAGAAGTTAGAGATATGGCTAATTTGTTGGTCGAAGAAGTTACAGACTCGGTTTTATCATTGATTTTTTCAGATGGTCAAAATCCCGCTGTTGATTTGACGGCTCGTAATACCATTTTAGAAATTAAAGGTTTGGACTTACCTAATAATGAAAATGCACAGCTATCGTTACAAAATAAAAAGAGTTTAGCCATTATGTACGCTTTAGGTAATTTTTGTATTCGGTTCGGTGAACAAGATTATAGTGAGAAAACCTTGGAAGTGATTGACGAAGCATGGACATTTAATATCACGTCCTATGGTCGGAGTTTGATTGACCGTATCAAACGTGTCGGTCGTTCGCAAAATAACTTTTTACTTTTTGTTTCACAAGAACCTGACGACTCAAATTCGGGTGATGATGAGACAACAGCCTTTGGTACTTATTTTTGTTTCCATAACGATACGAAAAAAAGTGCTGAAAAGGTGCTATCACGTTTAAAAGTACCGGTAACAGATGATAGTAAAGCATGGTTTGACACACTAACACAAGGTCAATGTCTGTTTAAAGATACCTTTGGTCGAGTCGAGCGCATCACGGTTGACGGACTTTTTCCTGAAGTTAATAAACTTTTTAGAACGGTACGTAATAACAATAAAGAGGTAGCCTAAGATGAGAAAAACACAAGTCCTTTTGACGCTTTTGGTCGTGGGGCTTTTTGGGGTTAATCATGTCAGTGCTGATGCTAGAGTACCTACGCCAAATGGTTATATTGATACCAGTCAAAAAATCATTCCTAATGGGGATCATCAGTATGTCCCTCCCAATGTCCAAGACGTTCAAGCGCAAAAAGCCATTGTTGAAAAGAAAAAGCAATCGGAAAAGAAACAAGCTGAAACAAAGATTGAGGAGGATAAGCATTATCAGAAAATTAAGGAGGCGGCTAGTCGAGCAGATAAGATTTATGCTAAAAAGAATCCAACGACTAAGGAGCTGAAGCAGGCTGATAGAGATACTGATTTAATCCGTCAATTTACGGAACAAAATAAGCAGTATGAAATGACCAGTCAGTATGCCTCTTTAAAACAAACGCTAGCCTTACATGATACAGATAGTCTTGATTTAAAAAAACAAGCTTCTGAAAGAGAGTTTTTAGATAACTATCTTGAGAACGCTAAAAATGCGACAGATCCAGGTAAATTATCGAAACTAACGTCTTACATTTATGTAGAAGATGGTTTCTTTGGGACGAAAGACCTCTTTCCTAAGGCGGTTAATGCGCTAGGTCAAGGCATTTTCTTTTTAGCAAAAGTGACCTATCTTCTGGTGATGATTATCATGGAACAACTCTTTTCGGGGAATGCCTATGAGCAGTTGGATGCAGTTGTTGAAACCTCAGCGAAGATGTTCGACACTGTTATGGTTGACTACCGTTATGCCGTTTTTGGCTTTGTTTTGGTGGCTGGTCTAGTGGAAATGTATCGCCAGAAACGCTTTCCCTTTGGCATTTTTAAATTCGGTCTGGTCTGGGCTTTAGCTCTTTTTCTTTATAGTCCAGCTAGCTTGCCGAATTATGGCAATGAGGCAATTAGTGCTAAATATAACCTCTCTCGCCTTATTAAGGCAGTTGATGGAGCAGGCGCAACGTTTACACAATCGGCTATTACCAGCTTTGATTCGCTTGACAACACGAATCGTTCTGTTAGTGCTGAAGGGAGCGATTTAAGCAAGGTCAAAGAAGCGATTTTTAACGAAATGGTCTATGAACCCTTTATGGCCATGAACTTCTCTGAAGCATCGTCTCAAATCCCTGAAGATAAGGTCAAGGAACTAATCAAGACAAATGGGCTTCCAGATGATGTGAAAGAATATTATAAGAAAAATAAAAACATTGCTCGTCTTTCTTATGATGACATTGGAATGAAATTACTGGTTTCGATTGCCTCCTTGATTAAGGCTTTGATTTTGGGGGTCGCCTTAATTGGTCTAGGCTTAGTCTCTTTAGTCTTTAAGTATCTGGTGATGATTCTTTTGGTTAGCTTTGTTTTGGTATTACTGATTGCCATGCTTCCGAGCTTTGAACATGTTCTAGCTGGTGTCTTTAAGAAAATCATTCAATTTGTCTTTATTGGTTCTCTAGGTCTCTTTTTTATCAGGGCATTCTTATATGTGAACAGTTTAATTGAAGGCATGGCGCATAGCATGACCACTTTTTATTTCTGGTCTGCTTTTATCCAAGGAGCCATTTGGGTGATGATTTATTGGTTTAGACACCTCTTTTTTGACGTGTTTATTCGAGGAACGTTGAATGCTCAAGAAATTGGTCGGAAAGCCCAAACGGGACTGAATCGCATAAGCTTAGCGCCCTTACCACAAACTAAGACGGTCTTTCGTCAACCGCAAGCCGTTTCAAGAACTCAAAGTAGCTCTGGTGAAAATCCTGTCTCTTTCAAAGAACCTCTCTCTTTACCTAGAACTTCCCGATTGGGGACATTAAAGCGTGCTGGCTATAATCTAGCAGGAAGCATTGGTCACCAGTTGAAAACAGATTATGAGAATATTCGTTTCGGCGATAATGAACAAGCCAAACAGAAGGCTGGTTTGAAACGTGCTGCACTTTTTCAACGGGTTAAAGATGTTAAAGATGATGTTGCTTATATGGCAACCATGCCTAAATTTTACGGTTTGCGTTCAAAACTGCATGATTTGGCAGGAGATGAGGGAACACCGTCACAAGAAATCTTTAAAGCTCGTCAACGAGGACGTGAGGATAGAAGACAGTGGCGTTCTAACCGCTATCGCCATCATCAACCCTCTATGATGCCACAATCGCTAGAAGACTTAAAGTTACCATCATTACCCAAAACGCCTAAAAAAGCATCGTCCTTGGAGCGAAAGAAACCCAAGAATAGCTTTCCACCTCAACCATCATCACCGTTAGAACCTTTTACGAGTGATGATTTATACGAAAAAACCTAATGAAAGAAGGAATAATACTATGAAACACAAAACACTTTTATCAACGCTTGCCCTTTCATCAGCCTTGGTGCTAACGTCACCGGTTTTGGCGGATGAACCTGTAGTAGCAACTAACCCAACAGATGTTGTGGTAGAGACGCCAGTTACTCCGGTTATTCCAGAAACACCAGAACAACCTGAGGTTGATACTCCAGAAACTTCACCAGAAACGCCTGCACCAGAAGTGGATGATAAACCGAATATTGATAATCCGATTGATGAGGTTATCCCAGAACCTATTCCAGATACTACTCCAACAAAACCTGTTGAAACGCCTAAAGAGGAAACAGAAACTGAGAAAAGCGAGGAAACACCATCGCAACCAGACCAACCGAAAGTTGAGGTGACAAAACCTAGTGAAACGCCTTCAGAAGTGGTTGAAACGGTGTCTCCTGATGAACCTGTGGTGACTGATACAGGCGTTAAGATTGTTGGACTGCAAGAAGGGAATCTTTTGGTTGAAACAGCTAGTGGTGAAACAGAAGTGAAGACACCAGAAGAAGTTGGTGTGAAACGTCTGTCTGATGGTTCAGTAGCTGTTAAGGATAAGACGAACCGCTTAAAGGTTTTACCGTCAACGGGTGACACGAAAGCGTCCTTTTTAGTCGTTTTAGGACTATCTGTTTTGGGATTTGTGACTTATTGTTACCGTAAGTCCTTGAAAAAAGTGTTGTCTCGTTTCAAAAGGGATAACTGATAGAGCTTATGCGTTTGTTAAGAATGACAAAAGGTAAGGTGGTATTGGGGCTATTAATAGTCCCTTTTTTGAGTTTCTTTTTCTTGTTGTTTTTGGTTTCAAGTGCTTCAGAAGAGACAAGCTGTGCCGTTGACTCGGATGTCTCTATATCAACAGCGATTAGTACCAATAGTTCGTTAGCTTCGGATTCTGATTGGACGAAAAAAGGAACAACCGCTTATCAAAATGCGGAAAAAGTTTTTAAGGCTTTTGTCAATCACGGGACAACGGGTGCTTTTGCGGCAGGGGTTGTTGGTTGGGTCAACTCTGAAGGTGGCTTTGCTATGATAGGACGTGCGGAAGGGCATTACGGAAATGACATTAAAACAAATTCGATTGCATATGGTGTGCGCCCAACAGGTTTGGCTTACTATACAACTGAAGCTGGAGGCGGTATTTTCCAGTTTACACCTTTCACGAAATACGCTCCTTTGGGGAGTCCTGATTGGGAAAATGCGGATAAGATGATTGCTTTTGTCATAAAACAAGTAGCGAGTGGTGATTGGAATGCTTCGATGGATTTGACGGGAAAACATCATAGCTTTGCGGATGCCGTAAAGCTAACCAATCCTCAAGAAGCCACTCTAACATGGCAGTCTTATGAACGTGGGAATGTTGCTTATATCAAACAAGACCAGAAAAAAGCAGACGCTCAAAAAGCTTATGATTTATTTGACGGTGGTAAGTATCATTATGACGATGCTAAGTTTCAGGCAACATTTGGAAAAAAGGGGGATTCTTCAAAAGTTAACACCCTTTCAACTAGTAGCAATGATTCTGAATTAGACGATTGTTCTGATCTAAATTCTGATGGGGAGACAGTAGCTTTCTCTGGAGAGTTTGCGCCAATGTTTAACGTTCCATATACGGTTGTACAACCTTATGGGAGAACACCGTGGTCGTTAGGTGGAGGAGCTTGGATGTATCCAATGGGTCGTCATTCAGGCGTTGACTTACAAGGTGTTGGTTTTGATAAAGGGGATGTCTCAGTTTTTAGTGTCACTGAGGGTACGGTTAGTCAAGTGAATCCTGACCCTATGGGTGGTTTTTATATTGTGATAAAACCTAAATTTGAGGGACATTTATATTATGGTCATATGAAATCAAGCGTGGTTAAAGCAGGTCAAAGGATTAAAGCGGGTGAGAAAATTGGTGTCATGGGAACTGGTGGTGGTGTCTATCATGTGCATTTCGAGTACAATACAGACATTTCAACCATTGGTCAAGCCAATTCTAAAGATAAAGACCCGTCATTTTTATTACAGAAATCAGGAACGGTAAGACAAGACCAGAAATTTGATCCAACGAAAAAGGAGAAATAGATGCCAAGGAAACGAATGATTTTAGTATTGTTAGTAGTCTTAGCAGGACTAGGGCTATTAACTAATTGTGTTCGTCAAAAAAACGAGGAAACATTGAAGAGAAGCACTAAGAATGAAAAACAGGTTTCTCGTCAGTTACCGCCATCTGATAATGCCGACCAAAGTCATCCATTTAATGTTTTAGAACAATCAAAAAAGACACTTGAAAACAGTGACTCACCTGTTTCTAAAACGAATTATGAAGTAACGAAACGTGATGTGGAGCAGGCGATTGCTTACTTTACTTCTGTTAAGATTGAGGATTTTGGGACGTTAGAAGGGACTTATGATAATCGTTTAAGTTTAACCTCTTTAGAAATGATTAATGAGTTAGCGTCTATGCTTATGACAGGTTACCACTATGATAATGATAGTTTGGAAGTCTTTAATAGTCATGCGGATAATGTCTATCAATTAGTTTTCACCGTTTCAAAATCAGACACGGATAAACTTAGTTTTGCAGGGAACTATGTCCCAGCAACGCATCAGATTGAGTTAACCAGTATGAAAGGTGTTCCAACCAAATCAACGGTCAAGATGGATGGAAGAACGGTTTATGATTGAAAAAAGTATTGTTTATTGTATTAAACATGAATTTTTAAGATACAGAGTATTATAGGCAGTCAATGTTAGAAAGTAATTCTACTAAGTAGCTAGATTTTTCTGTTTAGATGAAATCTGTAGTGTTATTTTTAAGAAAGTAGTACGGATTATTAATGTGGTGTTTTAGTGAAGTAGTGTTAAGAATTGATAAATTTAGGTAATTTGTTGCTGTTAAAATCCTTTAGGTGTATAATGTAAGCGAAAACATTATAGTAATTACTTGGGTTAGAAAGGAGATTTGTATCGAAATCCTAAGTATGATTTAAAATATTGTATTACGGTAGTTGAATAGAAAGGTAATATCATGAAGAAATCTTTTAAAAAAATTGTATTATTATGTTCTGTAATTCTATCAATACAAACAGTTTTACCATCGGCGACTATTTTAGCTAATGACATAAATAATAATGAAGATCAAACTACAATTAATCAACAAATTGTAGTCACGGATACGGAACTTATTATTAACGGAAAAACATATTCTGAACAGGAGCTAGAGGAATTACTTGAAACAGCAATACCACAACCGCGATTCCAATCTCGTTCTGCTGTTGCTATAGGTGGAGCAGCAGCATATGCTGGTTCTTATTTTATTCCAGGAGTAGGTCAAGTTTTATTGCTAGCAACTGGCATAGTCATTATCGGTGGAGTAACGATTTATGCCGGTCATTGGGCAGCTAATACTATTAGGAATTTTTTTGGCAATGAAGATAACATGACTGCTAATGATATTATTAGCAATCGTAGAAAAGCTGGAATAAGACAAAAGTTTCCTGGAGAATATCTACATAAGACTTATAAAGAAATAAAAAAAGATGCTAAAGCGGGTAAAAAGAGAGCTCGGACTGCTAAAAAGTTGTTAGAGGATGGGAGATTTAAAAAATGAGATATTATGTTGCAAGAGTTTTAGTTGAACATATTATTTCACCTCCCAAAAAAGATTATAGTTGTTTTTCAGAAGTAATTGTTTTAGGGAAATATGAGTTGGATAAACATTTAGATTTTTCGCAACTTCTATTTAGAGAAGAAGTAGATATTTTAAAAGCATTAGAATCAAGAATATCAAAGTTAATCAATGATTGTTATATAAACGCAGAAGGGAGTGCTGTTGAAACAATTGTCAGAGAGATTGCAAAGATAGAGGATTTTGAGTTTGAAATATCAAAATTAATGGATGTTTCAGAGATTGACGAACGTCTGTATACGTTTGAGGAAAATCTAAGTTTTGATGACTTTAAACAACGTTATTACATTGGAATGTTTGCTGATTGAGGACATCCTTATTGTATTAGTTGATGATCAAATGATTATCACCAATTGTTAGGTAGGCTGTCGTTCGACAGTTTATAAGAAGTATAGTAATTTAATATTTGATGGAAAATTAGCAAGTCAATTATTGGCTTGCTTTTTTATTTAGAGAGGATTCGATATGAGAGATACAGTAAATTGTCACGATTTAAAGAAAGAAATGTCAGATTATAAAGCTAGAAAAGTGATTAGGTTAGCCAAAGCGTTACTTGTGGAAGACGGTTTTTTGTTTTATGATAAACAACGTAATGCAGAAATTCCACAAGAATATATTTATAAAGTCTTGGGAAGGAAAATAGAAAATGGCTAGAATTAGAAAAAGAGGTAATAAGTGGGATTATGAAATAAAGCGCAATGGTAAAGTCGTTTATAGAGGAAGTGGTTTTACTCGTAAAAAAGATGCGGATAAGGAAGCTAAAGAAATGGAAGTTAGGTTAGATAGTCAACTAGATTATCAAGTGAAACCAGATATGAGTTTAGTTGAATTATTTGACGCTTGGTTAAGTGTTGAGATTTTACCTCAACCCTTACAAAAACAAACGATAAAGAAGTATGAAAAACGCAAACGAAAAATTGAGGAATTTTTTGGTGATACTAAAGTTTCTGATATTTTGCGGTCTCAATATCAGACGTTTATGAATTGGTATGGTCAGTCCTATGAAATCAATGAATTAGGGCGTATGAATGCCAATATTCGAAAGGCTCTTGAATTTGCGAAAGCTGATAAATTATTGGTCGATGATAGATTTTTGTTAAATGTTAAGTTGAACACACAAAAATTTCCCAAGAAACCAGAGTATAAATTTTTAAAAAGTCGAGCGGATTACGATGCGGTAATTGATTATTTAATGACTTTTATGGATTATCGTTACTCAGTCGTTGATTTTGTGATTTATATTTTGTTTAAGTGTGGTCTTCGACCAGCAGAAGCTCTTTGTCTAAGGTGGGAACATATCGATTTTGAGAAACAAGAGTTGTTTACGAATGACCGTTGGAACTCTATTGAACATAAGATAGTGCCTCCTAAGAATGACCATTATTTTAAAAAAATCAATCATCCTAATCCATCCGTAAGGCATATCCCATTTGATTTACAAGTTAAAAAGGTTTTATCTAAACTAAAAAAACAACAAGATGTGACTTGTCGTTTATTAGGGGTTAACAATCCTGAAGGCTATGTCTTTTTTCAAGCAGGGGCAAAATGGGAGTTACCGGATGAATCATCGGTTAACAAAAGGGTTAAGAAGATCATCAAAGAATTAGGTATAAAACCAGTTATCACTGCTTACGGTGCTCGCCATACTTATGGGAGCGTTAAAGTTCAAGAAGGTGTGCCTTTAGAAGTTTTGGCAAGGTGGTTTGGGCATAAGGATACCAGTATGCTTAGAAGTATATATATACATCTTTTAGATGAGACTCGCAATGAGTGGTTTGAAAGGGAAAAAATTTCCGGTGGACAAATCGGCGGACAAACGGCAAAATGACACTTAAAAAAGCCCTATACTAAAGGCTTTTCCTTAAAAATAGATGATGCCCCCTGCAGGGATCGAACCTGCGACCCACGGATTAAGAGTCCGCTGCTCTGCCAGCTGAGCTAAGGAGGCGTAAAAGAAAAAGCTGTATTGGTACCGATGATTCACGGCTTGTATTGAACCCGCACAATAAAGCAGGTGGGTGACTCGTTCTTGACTTTAGCTGCTTCCGCGTGTGAACGGCCTGCATGCTGTCAAGAATCTCTCGTCTCCCGAAAATACAAAGAATTAGTCGGTCAACACTTAGATGTGAATTCGTATACCACAGCTATGTTTCTATGTTCTTATGATACCACTTTTTGAAAAAAATTCAAGTAAAAATAACCATTTCTTGAAATCGTTTTCGATGACCTTATCGCGATAGCTTATCAATACGGTCTTTATTAGCCCCTAAAGCCCGCTCGTACTTGCCTGTGTCATTGGCATCGAAGTAATTAATGTGTTTTAACTTATCTGGTAAATATTGCTGCTTGACCCACTTCTCTGGATAGGCGTGAGGATACTTGTAATCTTGGGCATTCCCCAATTCCTTACTGCCAGCGTAATGCCCGTCTCTCAAATGTTTGGGGATGGGCAGGTGTCCAGCTTGTCTCAAGTCAGCCAGAGCAGCATCCATGGCAAGGTAGGCCGAGTTGGACTTGGGCGATAGGGCCAAGTCAATCACAACGTTAGCAATCAAGATTCTGGCTTCGGGGAAGCCAATTCGCTGGGCTGCTTCCAAGGCTGTTACGGTATGGATTTGAGCGTCAGGATTGGCCAAGCCAATATCCTCATAAGCAATCACCGTCAAACGACGTGCCAAACTTGGTAAGTCACCAGCCTCAATCAGACGGGCCGCATAGTGAAGGCTAGCATTGACATCAGAGCCACGGATAGATTTTTGGAGGGCAGATAGGACATCGTAGTGACCATCGCCATCTTTATCCATGGTGATATAGCTGCGCTGCAAACTATTCTCCACGGTGTCTAGGGAGATGTGACGACTCCCGTCAGCTTCCTCTGGTGAGGACATGACAGCTAGTTCTAAGGAATTATAGGCAGAGCGCAAATCGCCATTGGTTGCGGTAGCGATAAAATCCAAGGCTGCGCCGTCCAAATGGACATCGAAAGCAAAGCCCCGCTCCTTATCGGAGATAGCTCTTTGGATAGCTGACTTGATATCATCATTGTCCAGTGGCTCCAGCTCAAAGATCTGCACGCGGGAGCGGATGGCTGGTGTGACTGAGAAAAAAGGGTTCTCCGTTGTGGCACCAATCATGATGATATTGCCATTTTCCAAAAGGGGTAGGAGGAAATCTTGCTTGGTTTTATCCAGGCGGTGAATTTCATCCAAGAGTAGGACAAGTCCTCCTGAAAACTTGGCTTCTTCGGCGATTTCCTGCAGGCGCTTTTT
Organism: Streptococcus suis; assembly: GCA_029593465.1. Lineage (GTDB taxonomy): Bacteria > Bacillota > Bacilli > Lactobacillales > Streptococcaceae > Streptococcus > Streptococcus suis_AH. The sequence goes on along the minus strand of JAKTNK010000017.1, from coordinate 13,414 downwards.
GGTATCAACGGTGGCATTAAAGGTGCGAAAAGCATACTGAGTGGTACCGGCAATAGCACTCGCAATAGAGGTTTTTCCAATCCCAGGTGGACCGTAGAGAATCATGGAGGAGAGCATATTCGCTTCCACCATACGACGGATAATTTTGCCATCGCCCACCAAATGTTTTTGCCCGATGACTTCTGAGATAGTGCGCGGCCGCATACGGAGAGCTAAATTATCAGGCATCAGCATCCTCCAACTGGTAGGAGAATATCAGATCATCCACATATGCACCATTGATGAAGAAGGTGTCTTTCAGACGGGCTTCTTGGGTAAATCCTAGCTCCTTATAGAAGCTCACAGCTTGATGATTGGTGCTGAGGACATGGATGATAACCTTACGATAATTGTCGGCTAGCGCTTTTTTGAAAAAGTCGTCGATTAAAGCCTGGCCAACGCCTTCTCGCCGCTTGTCTGGGTCAACGGCCAGACCAAAGGTGACGATGTGTTTGCCGGAGTCAAAGGGGTAAAAAGCGTGAAAGTCCAAAACCCCTAAAAGAAGTCCCTCGTCGTCTTCGGCGATTAAGTATTTGGTGTTTTGTTCGTATTTTTCCATCACTTTATTGGGGTCAGAGATGGGAAGGGGGGCAGGGGTTGTCTCTGCTGTCCATACCTTGTTTTCCAGTGAGACGATGGCATCAATATCGTCCAAGGTCATGTAACGAATGTTCATTTTGTGGTTTCCTTTGGTTAAATTATGTTAGAATTATTATACTACAAATAATGAGACGAGAAGTGATTTTAATATCTTTCTTGAGTGAGGAAATGCATGGCTAAGTTTGGCTTTTTATCGGTGTTAGAAGAAGAATTGGAAAAACAGTTGGACGTGGATTTTGCCATTGACTGGGACAAGAGAAATCACGCCGTTGAAGTGGTGGTGGTTTTGGAAGCGCAAAACCAATCAGAAGTTGCAGTCATTGATGATACGGCAGAAGTGTCCCACGACGACATCGTCTTTGAAGATGTCATCCTTTTTTACAATCCAGCCAAAACCAAGTTCGATTCAGACGACTATCTGGTAACCATCCCCTATGAGCCTAAAAAAGGCTTATCACGTGAGTTTCTAACTTATTTCGCTAAAACCTTGAATGAGGTGACAACAGAAGGCCTCAGCGACCTTATGGACTTCCTCCAAGATGACACGATTCCAGAGTTCGCCCTCGAGTGGAACCAAGAAGCCTTTGAAAAAGGTAAAGCAGACTTGCAAGAGAAGGAATGGTTCGGGTATCCGAGGTACTAGGATGCTACATGAGATGCTGCTGTCAGCAGGGCCTTTTGCAAAGATAAAATCAGGCCAGAAAACAATTGAGCTTCGACTGTATGATGATAAAAGACAAATCATCACCGAGGGTGATCAGATTTGCTTTTATCGATTGGATGATGAGAAGCAGCTGATGACGGAAGTTATTCAATGCCATATTTTTGATGATTTTGCTCAACTATATGAAACGCTAGACTTGCATAAATGCGGCTACACAGAAAGTGATCTGGAATCAGCTAGGCCAGAAGATATGGAAACTTATTACTCTCCTGAGCAAATTAAAAAATACGGTGCCATTGGAATCGAAGTGAGGGGTTTGGATGACGATAATTGATGGACGATTTGCTTTTTCTGGGGCAAAGATTGCTTTGTTAAAAGACGACCAGATTCTGACTATCTTACGTGATAATATTCCGACCATTCCTTTTCCAAACACTTGGGATTTACCAGGCGGGGGACGTGAGGATAGGGAGACGCCTTTTGATTGTGTGCAGCGGGAAGTATATGAAGAATTGGGCATTGCCATTTCTAAGAACAGTATCAGTTGGGCAAAGGTCTATCCAAGCATGGTTGCCCCAAGCAAGGATTCTGTCTTTATGGTAGGAGCCATTTCTCAAGACCAAATCGACCAGATTGTCTTTGGCGATGAAGGACAAGGATGGAAGATGATGCCCATTACCGATTTTCTTGAAGCCGACCAAGTCTATGGGAGTTTGAAGGAACGGTTGAGGGATTGGATACGTCAAGAACCTGAATGAACTAAAATAAGTAGTTTAAGAAAATATACTTTTGAAAATAGCCTTAATTAAATATGTATATGGACGTGTATTATGAAAATTGATAAACCTCTTTTGGACATTGATAACAATATCTGTAAAAATATTGATTTTATTGTATCTAACAATCAGCGTGGTTTTTTCTCACAAAATATTTTGAATGAGTTACGTAATTTTGTTGAACATATATCTGTAAAAATTTATAATTACGATAATAATTGCGATTTAAATTGGGAATATTCTAGTATTGAAACAGGAATGACTCATATTAGAAGTAGAGGAAAGTATAGTTTCATAGCAAAATTTCATAAACTGCTACAACCTTCTGCATCACATTACACACTTGATGAGGGTAATGCAGAGAGACTGATGTTGAAATATTATGAGTATCTTTTAAGGATAAAAAATTATATGAAAAATACTTATAGTTTTGAGGTTTTGCATAATTTAGATAAGTTTCCTCTTTATCAAGATATGATTTCGGAAGATTACTATACAAAAATTGCGTCAGTAATTGATACCCCAGATACGCGAATCTCTTTTAACGAACGATACTATGTCCAAAAGATAAAACCGTTTTTTATTCATCAGAGAGTCTATTATGAGATAACGTATACTACAACGGAAAGTGATTCTAGTAAGTTTGATAGAATTACAGCATATACGGATAAAGAAATTTTATCAAACTATGCTACCAAATTATATATACGAAGAGAGACTATCAATATATACGGTCAAGAGTTGCCTATTTTAGTTATAGATGACTGGGAAGTTTCGGTTAGACCTTGTGAATTCAATACTTTGAAGAAAATTTTGAAACTTAAGGGGTCTGAAATTTCTTCTTCTCATAGGGAATATCAAATCTTGATGAGTGTCATGAAAAAATATAATATAAATTTTGTTGATATTATAAATTTATCTAACGACTCTTATGAGAAATTACGCCAGGGTGTTAGCAAAGATGCTCAGGTAATGCCCATATTTGATATTCTTGACATAGTTCGTGATGCAAGTATTCGCCAATTATCAGGTGCTAATATTCTTCGGTATTTGCTATTTCATCTAAATAATAAAATATTGAAGAAACAGTATTATCATGATAGAGATTCTCAGAATAAGTGTAACGGAGGAAATAGGTTTTTATCTGAATTTAGATTGCATATGGCTTGTATTCCTTTTGATGAGATGCCTTTTTGCACGTCTTTAAAAAATCACAATCCAAAGTTGTCCGATTTGCTAGATTGTATTGATACTACTAATCGAGAGCACGAATTTTTAGCTCGTATAGTAAAGAGTAATACAGAAGTCAGAGGAATCCTCTATACTCCGATTAAAGAAATTAAAGAAGAGTATAGAGAGAATATTAAACTATTGATAGCTAGGTACAATGAAAAATTGTATAAAAAACATCAGGATAGACGTATAGTCTTGGATAAAGGGCACTTGTATTTATCTGGTTACGAGAAAAATGTAATAGCAGTTATCAAGAGATTACAAGATTTTTCTGAAAGGAAGAATCAGAATCATAGCCAATTTGTGGAATCTTGGTTAGATAAAGAAAATCATGGTATAGATGATGATTTCAAAAAAGATAAATTAGTAACTCTGTTTGAAAATTCAGCTGTGTCTTTAATATATGGTGCTGCTGGAACAGGGAAAACTTATTTTTTGAATCATATTTCTCAATTATTTAACTCTTCTAAAAAGTTATTTCTTGCGGTCACTCATACAGCCGTTGAAAATCTTAGGCGTCGTATTACAGCAGCGAATTGTGAGTTTAGCACGATAGCTAGTACTATAGAGACTGAATGCGATATATTATTTATCGATGAGTGTAGCACTGTGAGTAACAAAGATATTAATAAACTTCTTGAAAGAATAAAAGCCAAGTTTGTTGTTTTAGTCGGAGATACTTATCAGATTGAATCCATTCAATTTGGAAATTGGTTTACTCTGGCTAGAGATTTTATAAAAGCAGAAGCGATTGTGGAATTAGAAAAACCATATCGTACAACGGATAGTAACCTATTAGATATTTGGTCGAAGTTTAGAAAGCTAGACGATACCATTTTGGAGCGTTTAGCTAGATATGATTACAATCAGGAAATAGATGAGACATTGTTTGAACGTCACCATTCAGATGAAATTATCCTGAGTTTAAATTATGATGGCATTTATGGTATTAATAATATAAATAGAATGTTACAGGCTGCTAATCCTAATGCAAGTGTTGAGTGGAATTCTAAGTTATATAAAGTTGGAGATCCTATTGTTTTCAATGACTCCAATCGTTTTAAAGGCGTGTTATACAATAACCTAAAGGGAACGATAAGAAAAATTGAAATACAGAGCGATGATACAATTTTATTTGATGTAGAATTAGTTGACAAACAACTTAGTGGGGTTGATATTGATGGGTATGAGCTAGAGCTGGTAGATGACTATCAGGATACAAGTGATTCGGTTGTTAGATTTTGGGTTAACAAATATAGAAGTACCGATGAAGATGTTGATGATAATAGTGCTATTGTGCCGTTTCAGATTTCTTATTGTATTTCAATTCATAGGGCTCAAGGTTTAGAATATGATTCGGTTAAAGTAATCATTAATAAGGAAATTGACGAACAAGTTACGCACAATATACTTTATACTGCAATTACAAGAACTAAAAATCACCTAAAAATATATTGGAGTCCTGAAACCAGTCAACATATTTTGGAGAATATGAAAATTAAACAAAATAATAAAGACAAAGGTTTTATAGGACAGAAATTAAAATAATAGGAAGTTACAAATTAATGAACACTTGGAACGAACTTACCATTCACGTTTTGCGTGACGCCGAGGAGGCGGTATCAAACCTTCTTATTGAAACGGGGAGTCAGGGGGTTGCCATTAGCGATTCGGCTGATTATATTGGGCAGGAGGATCGCTTTGGTGAGCTTTATCCTGAGGTGGAGCAGTCGGATATGATTGCTATTACGGCCTATTATCCGGATACTATGGATTTGGCTGAGGTGACGAAAGCCCTTCAAGCTGGTCTGGAAAGACTGACTGAATCTGGCCTAACCCTTGGTGATTACTCGCTGGATGCCAAAGAATTGGCCGAGGAAAACTGGGCGGATAACTGGAAAAAATACTATGAGCCCGCTCGTATCACGCATGATTTGACCATTGTGCCGTCCTGGACGGACTATGAGGCGACGTCTGGGGAGAAGGTGATTAAGCTAGACCCTGGCATGGCTTTTGGGACCGGGACACACCCAACGACCAAGATGAGTCTTTTTGCCTTGGAGCAGGTGCTTCGTGGTGGTGAGACGGTGCTTGATGTGGGGACGGGTTCTGGCGTGCTGTCTATCGCTAGCTCTCTCCTTGGTGCTAAGGAAATTTTCGCCTATGACTTGGATGATGTGGCGGTGCGTGTCGCTCAGGAAAATATTGACATGAACCCTAATATGGAAAACATTCACGTGGCGGCTGGTGACCTTTTGAAGGGCGTGGACATCCAGGCGGACGTTATCGTTGCCAACATCTTGGCAGACATCCTCATTCACTTGACAGACGATGCTTACCGCTTGGTCAAGGATGAGGGCTACCTCATTATGTCAGGGATTATCGCTGATAAGTTGGACATGGTCCTTGAGGCAGCTTATAGCGCGGGGTTCTTTCTTGAAACCCATATGATTCAAGGTGAGTGGAATGCTCTTGTGCTTAAGAAAACCGACGATATTTCCGGAGTTATTGGAGGTTAGATGCAACAGTATTTTATAAAAGGAACCCCTGAAAATCCTGTCATCATTACCGATAAAGATACCATCAAGCACATGTTTAACGTCATGCGGCTGACAGAAGGTGACGAGGTTGTGCTGGTCTTTGACGATGGTATCAAGCGTCTGGCCAAGGTTTTGGATGCTTTGGGACATTCGTTTGAGTTGGTCGAGGAATGGCTTGATGACGTGGAATTACCAGTTCATGTGACCATAGCCTCAGGCTTCCCCAAGGGGGATAAGCTAGACTTGGTGACGCAAAAAGCAACGGAATTGGGGGCAAGTAGCATTTGGGCTTTTCCCGCTGATTGGTCAGTGGTCAAATGGGACGGTAAAAAATTAGCCAAGAAAGCAGATAAATTGGCTAAAATCGCCTTAGGTGCCGCTGAGCAGTCCAAACGTAACCGTGTGCCGGAGGTACAGCTGTTTGAGAAAAAGGCTGACTTTCTGGGTCGCTTGGATGAGTTCGACAAGGTTTTCATCGCCTACGAAGAATCCGCCAAAGACGGAGAAATGGCAGTCTTGGCGCGTGAGTTGAAAGACCTAGCAAGAGGAGCCAAGATTCTCTTTATCTTTGGCCCTGAGGGAGGCATGTCACCCCAAGAAGTTGAGACCTTAGGAGCTAAAGGAGCGCTTAAGTGTGGCTTGGGACCTCGCATCATGCGGACGGAAACAGCTCCCTTATACGCCTTGTCCGCCATCAGCTTTGCCACAGAGCTCTCCCGATGAGATAGTTTGGGGGCAATTTACTCTTTTTGAGATTGACATTTGCATGTGAAATCGCTATCCTAGAGGAGTCTTGTTTAAAAACTGCTCAAGGACACCAAGCTAGTAAGGGGGAACTATGGTTACCATAAAAGATGTGGCTAGACATGCCGGGGTCTCTGCTTCAACAGCCTCTCGTGCCCTGCATGACAATCCCATGATTAGTGCTGCAACGAAAGCACGTGTTCGCCAAGCCATGAAGGACTTGAATTATTCACCAAACTTTTCGGCTCAAAACCTTGTTAAACGCCAATCCAATACCGTAGCCATTGTTTTGCCTGTCAGGGAGAGTCCTCAGCTGCTGGGGAATAACCCCTTTTTCATGCAGATTATTCAAGGGATTACAAGCATTTGTAGTCAAGAGGGTTTTATGGTCAGTCTGGCGACAGGTCAGTCAGAGCAAGCTCTGTTGGATAGCGTTCGGGTTTTGATGCAAAGTGGGCATGTGGATAAGTTTATCTTTCTTTATGCGAGAAAGGGTGATGCTGTCTATCAAGCTGTCAGAGAGAATCCAGCCGTGACTTGTATCGTTGTGGGGCATAACAGCACACAATCCCATCAGAACACCTATTTCGTTGATACAGATAATGTCAGGGCGGGTTATGATGCGACGCGTTTCCTTATGAAAAAACACTATAAAACCCCCGTTTATATTTGTACAGATCTGGGAGAAGTGGTTCAGGAATCGCGCTATGAAGGCTATACAGCAGCCATGGCAGTGATAGAGGAGCAACCGCATTCTGTTGAGCTAACTAACACCGATTCAGATAAGGTGCGACTGGAGGGCTTGTTGAAGGCTTCTCCGCAAACGGATGCTTTCGTCTGTTGCGATGACATGACAGCAATTTATGTGCTACGTTTATTGAAGGAGCAGGTGCGGAATCAGTCGTTTGGTATCATTAGTTTTAACAATTCCTTACTCGCAGAGTTGGAATCACCATCTTTAACTTCTGTGGATATCTTTCCTTACGAACTAGGAGAGGCAGCAGCTAAGCTGATGTTAGCCGTTTCTGCTGGTCAAAAAGTTGAGAAGGAATGTATTATCGCTCATCAAATCATCGAGCGTCAGTCGACACAACCGTGACGATATAAACGGGTGTGCTCGGCTTTTTTGATTATTTGCTTGAAATCGCTTTACATTTTTGAAAAAGTTGTTATAATAGAATTACAAAACAACGCAAACGTTTGCGTTAATCACATACGTTTACCTGAACAAAAAGAGGAGATATGAGATGAAAGAGAGACTGCAACAGTTCTTTAGTTTCGAGTTTTGGCAAAAATTCGGAAAATGTTTAATGGTAGTTATCGCCGTTATGCCGGCGGCTGGTTTGATGGTTAGTATCGGGAATTCTATCCCCTTAATTAACCCCAACTCGCCCTTGTTGGCTAACGTTGGTAATGTCGTTGCTCAGATTGGCTGGGGTGTTATCGGTAATCTTCATCTGCTCTTTGCCTTGGCTATTGGTGGTAGCTGGGCTAAAGAGCGTGCGGGCGGTGCTTTTGCGGCTGGCTTGTCCTTTATCTTGATTAATCGAATTACCGGTGGTATTTACGGGGTTTCCAGTGATATGATTGCGGACCCCGAGGCAACCTTGACCAGTTTTTTTGGGACCAAGATGGTGGTTGCCGACTACTTTACCAGCGTTTTGGAATACCCTGCCCTCAACATGGGAGTTTTCGTTGGGATTATCGCTGGTTTTGTGGGTGCGACAGCCTATAATAAATATTACAACTATCGCAAACTACCAGATGCCTTGACCTTCTTCAATGGCAAACGTTTTGTCCCCTTTGTGGTCATTCTTCGTTCTGCGATTGTAGCGCTTATTTTAGCATTGATTTGGCCAGTGATTCAGTCAGGGATTAACGGTTTTGGTAAATGGATTGCTTCGTCTCAAGAGACGGCACCAGTTTTGGCACCGTTCTTGTATGGTACTTTGGAGCGCTTGCTCTTGCCATTTGGCCTCCATCATATGTTGACCATTCCGATGAACTATACTTCTTTGGGAGGCACTTATGATATCTTGACCGGCTCAAGCGCTGGCAGTCAAGTTTTCGGTCAAGATCCTCTGTGGTTGGCTTGGGTAACCGATTTGGTCAATCTGAAAGGTTCTGGCGACACAGCAGCTTACAATGAGTTGTTCAATGCAGTGGTACCAGCTCGCTTCAAGGTGGGGCAAATGATTGGTTCAACGGGTATCTTGATGGGATTGACCCTTGCCATGTACCGCAATGTTGACCCAGATAAAAAATCCAAATACAAGGCCATGTTCATCTCAGCAGCGGCAGCTGTTTTCCTAACCGGTGTAACCGAACCCTTAGAGTACCTTTTCATGTTTGCGGCAATGCCATTATATGTTGTTTATGCGCTGATTCAAGGAGCAGCCTTTGCCATGGCAGACATGGTCAATCTGCGTGTGCATTCCTTTGGTAATATTGAACTGTTGACCCGCACACCGATGGCGCTTAAAGCTGGTTTGGGGATGGATTTGTTCAACTTCGTTTGGGTATCGCTTCTCTTTGCAGTGCTCATGTACTTTGTAGCAGATTTCATGATTAAGAAAATGAATCTAGCAACGGCAGGTCGCAATGGGAATTACGATGCTGACATGCTAAACGACTCTTCAGAACCGAACAGTAGCCAGACAGTTGCAGATGCCAATTCACAAATCGTTCAAATCATCAATCTTCTTGGAGGCAAAGCAAACATCTCAGATGTGGATGCCTGCATGACCCGCCTACGTGTCAGTGTCAAGGATACGGAAAAAGTTGGCACTGAGAACGCTTGGAAACAAGCTGGTGCCATGGGCTTGATTGTAAAAGGCAATGGTGTCCAAGCGGTTTATGGACCAAAAGCCGATATTTTAAAATCTGATATTCAAGATTTATTGGATTCAGGTGCGGACATTCCAGTCGTAGCCATCACAGACGTAACGCTTCCTCCTACTCACACGACCTTTAAAGGCATTGAAGAGCAGGTCGCAAACGTTGCCGACGGTCAGGTTCACGCGATTACTCAAGTGGCTGATCCCGTCTTTTCACAAAAAATGATGGGAGATGGTTTTGCTGTTGAGCCCGAAAATGGCAATATCTACTCTCCAGTTACCGGTCTTGTCACAAGCGTCTTTCCAACCAAGCATGCTGTCGGCCTTTTAACAGATAATGGTCTGGAAGTCTTGGTCCATGTGGGTCTTGATACCGTAGCTCTCAATGGCGCTCCGTTTTCAGCTAAGGTGACAGATGGTCAACGTGTAAATGCGGGCGATCTCTTACTCGTTGCTGATTTAGAAGCTATTCGGTCAGCTGGTCGTGAAGTGACAACTGTTGTCGCCTTTACCAACACTGCGGAAATTGAGGCCGTCACACTCGACAAAACCGGTCGTCAGCCTGCTAAAGAAGTGGTTGCACGAGTGAAGCTATAAGTGTCCTAAGGACAGCAAGGAACATCGAATCCGAGACAGGTACTCGGGTTCTTTCCTTTATCTAGAGGAGCTGATGATTAGTCAAGAGACGATAGAATAGAAAGGACAGTGTCATGAAATTACTAACGCTCAATACCCATTCATGGATGGAAGAGGACATGGAGGCTAAGTTTTCAGCCTTGGTGGAAAGGATTATGGTAGAAGATTATGAGGTCATTTGCCTGCAAGAAGTTAACCAAAGCCTAACCAGCCAACCGGTGAGTCAGCCTCTTTATTATCATCCCGTGGAGGGAAATCCTGTGATTCATGAGGATAACTATGCGCTTAAGCTAGTTACGACCTTAGCTGCTAGGGGTAAGCGCTATAACTGGTCTTGGGCTTACAATCATGTCGGCTATGACCGTTTCCATGAGGGGGTTGCTATCTTAGCACAAGCCTCAATGGAGCCACTGGCTATTTTGGCATCTTCAACGACTTCGCCAGAAGACTATCACACGAGACGGGCCTTGTTAGTGAGAACGCAGCTAGGCAATCAAGCATTTTCAGTGGTGAGTTTACACCTTTCTTGGTGGGAAAAAGGTTTTCAAGATGAGTGGCCACGAGTGGCTCAAGTCTTGGCGTCAGAGGAACGTCCTTTGATTGTGATGGGAGATTTTAATAACCCTACGGGAAATCCTGGTTATCAAGAAGTTATCAACAGTTCTTTAAATCTAGTGGATAGTCATAAGGTTGCTGATGAGATTTCTGGGGAGTATACGATAGTGGCTGATATTGATGGCTGGGAGGGGAATGACATGGCACTCAAAGTGGATCATGCCTTTGTTGATAGGACATTCCAAGTGAAACGGTCGCAAGTGGTTTTCGACGGGAAAAGTAGTCCAACCGTGAGTGATCATTTTGGTTTAGAAGTCATTTTAGAAAGCTAAAAGCCTTGACGATAGTCAGGGCTTTTTAATGTCTGCAAGGATAATGGCTTTGGCCTTGTCAAGGGATAGGTCTTGTGTGAGCCTAGTTTCGGGGATACTTGTCAGATAATCTTTGGCTACCCACCACCGTTTGAGGGCTTCCTCACCAAAGGCTTTGACTTTATCTCGACTAGCGTGTCGCCTGACGGTTTCAGAAAAAGGCAAGTCATCGTAATAAGCATGCGTATTGGCAGGCGTATAATGTTCACGAATACAATCCCAAATCGGTTGGTACCAGTCTGAGCGCAGGATACCCTCTAAAATGGTAATGTGACAATGCTTGTGGCCATAGTCAATCAAATGAAGGAGCAAATCGATGGTCGGTGTTTCACGGCCGTCATGTGCGTGTAGCATGGTACGTCGTAGTAAATCCTGCGACAGCAAGAGGGTATTGTCACCGAGTTCTTCTTGAAGTGACTGTGCTAGGCTACTTTTGCCTGAAGCAGCGTTGCCTCTGATGATAATGATTTTTGGCATCAGCTAATCAACCATTGGACTCTTGAGATAGGCGTCCACCAGCCGCTCAGTCGCTTCTACAGAATCGATGTGGGTTCTTTCGTAGGAGTGGCTTGATTCAATGCCCGCACCCAAGAGGGCGTGCTTGACTTCTGCCCCAGCTCGCATAGCCGCAGAAGCATCACTGCCATAGTAAGGGTAGATGTCTAGTTTGTAAGGAATGCCCTGCGCTTCACAGAGGGCAACCATGTGTCGGCGGAGGTCATAGTGGTAGGGACCTGAAGCATCCTTGACGCAGATAGAAACGCTATATTCATCAGTCTGCTGGTCATCTCCCATAGCCCCCATATCTACCGCCAAGTACTCAACCGTTTGCTTTGGCAAGCTAGAGTTGGCTCCATGTCCGACCTCCTCGAAGGCTGAGAAATAAAAGTGAGTGGTATAAGGGAGTACCACCCCCTCTTCATGATAAGTTTTTAAGAGTTCAATGAGAATAGCTGCGCTAACTTTGTCATCTAGATGACGTGATTTGATAAAACCACTAGGTGTTACCACGACACGTGGGTCAAACGAGATAAAGTCCCCAACTTCAATCCCAAGCGCACGAGTGTCGTCAGCACTCGTCACCTTTTCGTCCAACCGCACTTCCATATTGGCTTGATTGCGCTCGGCAAGACTAGCATCCTTATAGACGTGAACCGAGGTTTGGTGCATGAGGATGGTTCCAGAGATGGTCTTGCCATTTTTGGCTATGTGCACTATACAGTTCTCACCTTCAATGGCATTGTAAACAAAGCCACCGACCAAGTCCATTTTGAGGCGACCGTCAGCCTTGATGGCGCGAACCATGGCACCAAGAGTGTCCAAATGAGCTGTCACAACGCGATGCCTGTCATCGTCACGCCCCTTGACAGAAACCATTACACCTCCCTTATGGGTACGAATGGGCTTGTAACCGAAACTCTCAAGCTCAGCCATGAGGTAAGTCATGATATCCTGGGTAAAGCCTGTCGGTGAAGGAATATTAGCTAAACGGGTGATGTAATCAACAGTGGTTTTCATGGTGTCTCCTTTTTATAGCGTCACTTTTTGTTGTTATTATATCAAATTCTATTGAAAAAAGATGGCTGGTATCATTCTAAGTCCACCTTTTCCCAAGTTTGTAAGACACATTGTATGCTTTGATAATCTCACAATATTTTTTCTTTCCTTGTGCGAATAAACGATTTGTTGTTTGAACTCATCACTAAACTGCCGACGAGGTATAATAAAATTAGCCGTAAAGAAAAATGTTACCCAATATATAAAAAGGCATTTAATCATGAATATAGAGAATTTTCAGAACTAAAATCTGAATTTATTCAAATTTTGAAAGGTTGAATTAAATAATGGATGAAATTTTAAAAATTGACAATCTATCAGTATCTTATGGGAAAAAGAAAGCTATTCATGATATTTCCTTAACTATAAATAAAGGAGATTTTGTGGCCTTATTAGGTTCGAATGGGGCAGGGAAATCTACTTTGATAAACTCTATTATCGGATTACAAAAAAACATGAGCGGTTCAATTCTGTTTAATACAGAAGAATTTAATACAACACTACAACCATTTGCTTGTCTAGGGTTTACACCTCAAACTTCAGTTATGGATTACTATACTACTGTTTGGGATAATGTTATGTTAGGTTTGAATCTTGCAGGAAAAAGAGGAGACGAGGCAGTAGCGTTATGTCATTTTGCATTAGATATCGTTGGCTTATCAGATAAGGCTAATGAATTAGTTGAATCACTTTCTGGAGGTCAATTATAGGGTTCTGTTGCAAAGTTTTAAATAAAGAATAAAATCCCTTACGGTATCTATGATTTAATCTGGGATTCCCAATAATACCTTGATTTCAGTACAGACCGAAAACCCGAAGAGAGTGCCTTCTTTTCGGGTTTTCTTATATAATCCTCGGATGG
>JAKTNK010000016.1 GCA_029593465.1 Streptococcus suis | reverse complement strand
AAAATAGATTCCAACACCAAATACTTTCAACTCACGACTAACTTCAAGTATTGTCATGGTGCTCCTCGCAAAGCGTGAGATAGACTTGGTATGTATCAAATCAATTTGCCCCTTCCGACAATCCTCAATCATAGCTTGAAAGCTAGGGCGATAATCAGTTGAACCTGAAATCCCCTTGTCGTGATAGACACCCACAAAGGTAACATCATCTCGATTGCCATATAGATTTGTAAAATAAGCTATCTGATTCTGAAGGGAATCCAACTGACTACTGTTAGTGGTCGATACCCTAACATAGGCACAGACTCGTTGTTTTTTAGGGGTGTGTTTTGCCTTAATTAACTTTACCGTCATTTAATATCCTCCCTATGTACAGCACACTATATATCACTCTAAAGCCTCAATAAGTCAAGTTATCAGCTAACTATATCCCTCTACCTATTAGGGGAACAAAAATGCGATTTAGTCTAAACTATGAAAAAAATTTCCGTTGTTTTAACTCTTATTACTTTACTAAGTAGGTTTGAGTCAGAAATTTCCTTAGGAAATAAAAAAAGCGTAGCCCTTTGACTACGCTTTGCATTTTAACTTGAAAATTTCTACCTGTATGATATAATGGACATGGAAAAAGGAGCTAGTCTGCAAACCAACTCCAATGTAGAACCGTTTAAGACGGTGACTCGTTTATAAGCTAATAGAAATAGCCGTTACTCGCCAAAGTATTGACGGCTATTTCTTTTTATCATCGTCTTTGAAGATTTTATAGCACAAGCCAATCAAAGCAATGGTAAAGCTACCAAAACCTAAGATAGTCTGCACAACTTCAAAAGCGGTCAAAAAGTGCTCCATCCTCTCCGTCAGATTTTGATGGATTGCCAATAGGCATCACCTCTCTTTCGGTTTCAGGAGCCACCGTCTTCACTTTTCTACACTATTTATTATACCAGGAAAGCTACCCATTCGGTAGCTTATTTTTTGTAAATACTGACTGTTATACTCTAAACCAACCGATAACTTTACCAAGTTTGACGGTGCCAGTCGCATCATAAAGTGAACCATCTGCCATCCAAACTCGTTTCACTCGACGAGTAATACCGCCACCTCCAATTTCCAGTTGGTCGTTAATGCCGTTCTTGTTGTGGTCTGAGTAACCATCGACATTCTGCTCCACCCCATCAATGCTTGTACCATCTGAATCGGTGATACAAATACCGATGTGACCATAGGGATGACTGTCAGTCTTTATAACATAGAAATCACCAGCTTTTGGTTTTACTCCCCAAGCATCCTTAATGACTGTAAAACCGTTAGCTTTTGCCTTGGTTAAGCAATCAATGGCATTGGTGTAAGCCATATCCTTATCGGTCAATTCTTGCACAATCTTATCCACTAGACTAACGCATTGTCCACCATAAGGATTAGTTGGAACAGTCACTTTTTGTCCAACCTTAGACAGGGCTGAAGCAACCGCACGTTGGGCAAGGCTGGTCGCTACTGCCTTGACGGAGCTAGTCGCCTTATGAACTTTCAAAGTCTGACCAATCTTTAAGACATCTGCTTTCTTCAATCCGTTCAAAGCTAACAGCTTATCAACCGTTGTCCCAAATTTCCGTGCAATCCCCCAATAGCTATCTCCCTTTTGAGCCGTATAGGTCTGTTCTGAATGACCAAGGCTGGTTCCTTCCACATCCTGTTCCAGTACCCAAGAGGTAATCCCTTCAAGTAAGTAGGCTCTCTTACTACGAGATTGGTTTACAGCTTTGACTTGGAGGATTTTGTAGGTGTGACCCTTGACCCAAGCAGAAATAACTTGACCCGTTTGATAATGAGTCGCATGACCAAGTACACGAACACTATCCCCAACGTGATAAACAGAGCTGGTAGAAGAATTGGGTTGGCCTCCTTGGTTATTGGTGGTGATAGGGACAACCATCTTCACCTCCCCTTGAGTAATGGCAGAGACAAGACCTTTGGCCAGTTCTTCCTTCTTATTTTCAAAGATGGTCATGTCCTCTTCATTGTCGATAAAGGCAATCTCCACCAAGCGGTAAGTGTAGCCACGTTTTTTGGCTTCATTGGCATTATAGAGCCAATCCACCTTCTTAATCCCACGATTTTGGAAATGACGGCTAAGGACTGCTAGGATAGCCAAGTCCTCCTTATCTGCCATCAAAGTAGATTGAATGAGAACTTCCGTCCCTCGTGCCGTGCCATTAAAAGCATTGAAATGAAGCTCAGTAATGGAGTCATAGCCCTTACCGAGACTTGCCAGTGACTTATAATCATAGACATTTTGGTCTGTGATATAGTCGATGATTTTCCCGCTGTACTTGGACATGAGTTTTACCAGCTCACGAACCTTGCCAGCTTCTGTGATACCTCGTTTGCTATTGATTGCTCCTGGATCATAGGTGGTGCGTCCTTGCCCATGTCCACAAATCACTAGATGTTTTCCCATGTTAGTCTCCTTCTTTTTCGTTGAATTGTTTTAAGAGTGCTTGCAGTTTCTCTGGGATAGGTAAACCAATCCGCACCGCATTTTCCAAAATACTCAAGCCTTCATTACTCAAGTAAAAGAAAATGACCATGGTGCGAATCGCCCCACCCTGTTTGATGATTTCCGTATCAATGAGGTGTCCCACTGATACCAAAAATAGAATGGCAATCTTTTTGAAGATGCCCTTGAAACCAATGCTACTGGAGAGTTTTTTCTGGACAACTGCCGCAAAAACTCCCGTCACATAATCGATAATGAGAAAAATAAAAAGGGCGTATAAGACCCCATCGACTTCTCCAAAAATAGAACCGACAAGTCCTCCAATCACTGAGAAGAGGACTTTATGGGTTGTGAGGAATGCTTTCATAATCATGTTTTCCTTTCTTATGCTGTCCTACGCCAACGGTAAACCGTGACGTAAGGTTGTAAATTATTGTGTGACTTTCCGCCACCAGTATTTCCTGTGTTGGTTCCTTGCGGATAAGTATTAGCTTTGCCATCAGAGCCAAAATCACGTCTAATAGCTTTATTACCGTTGTTAGCTGTCACATATTGAGCGTGAGAGTGAGACGGTATCTCATCAATGGTCAAGGTATGTGTTTTACTACCGCCTAATTTATTAACGCTCTTAAACTCACTGTCATTATCAGATACGCCAACCAAGACCCGACCATTGCCAAACCTCTCCCAAGTTCCTCCCATAATGGTGGCGGGACTGGTACTTGACGTTGACTCGTAAATCACACCGACTGGGTAAAAAATATCAAGAAGTTTCTTATTCTTCATATAAATATCCCCATCAAAATAAGCAGGTAAACTCCCATCCACATCAAGCACCCCTCTTGTCCATGCTTTACCTATCCCCATACCAGATGGACTTAAGCCGTAGACAACCTTCTCTGGACCAATAGTAAACTCAAAGGTCGTGGCATAAAAGAGATCTGCGAGCCTTCCAATAATGGTGTAGGATTTTGTCGTATCGTAGATGCCACCTAAAATAGCTTGGAAATCCGTCTTTGTATGTTCCGTTGTTGACGTCCAGTTGGCAGTGCCACCAGCGTTTGTGACCTTCTGGCCACTTGCCAAATCAACCACTTCCCATGTCAAGGTTGCCTTATTCTTTTGAACACTATTGATGGTTAGAGGGGCAATCTTAAGCTTTCGTGTGACCGTCACCTGATTCATACTAGAACCGGCACGAACCGCTGAGAATGAAAAGATGGGTTTGAAATACTCTAATAGGGTTATCTCCACTTCTTTTCGAGCACTTTGTCGCCCTCTCGAATCAGTCACATAGGCAGAGACCTTAGCGCGACCAATCCAGTTTATACCTCCCAACAGACCGTTATTACTCGTTACCACATTAGGCAGTTGAACCCACTGATTATTCTCAAATTTAAAAACCTCTGCACGATAACCCGTCGAAGGAATCGTCGATCCGTAAACACCCGCTCCTTGATTAAAAGTCACTTTAGGGTTAGACACTATCTGGGCAAAACTGGTGCCAGTTAAAATGGTTTTTGCAGTGGCATGGGATTCTGAAACAGAAATACTGCCCAAGGTTGGAACAACTGACGTCGGTAGGTTGAGGGTAATGGGAATTGTCATAGAACCTATTGTCTTACCACCATAGATAGTGGCTAGCGTTAAATGACCGTTACCTGAGGTGCTATTTGGAATTTGAGTTGCTAATTGCGATATTGAAGGCGTCCAAGTTACAGAGGTCGCAATGCCTGTTCCAATGGTGCCACTGAGAGATCCAAAATGCCATGTGATATTATGGGTAAAAGCACTACTAGCGCGCTTAATCGTAATGGTTACGGCTTGCCCCATCATATTCCCAGAAACTGTAGCACTCGATGACCGTGGAATATCACTTAAACGTAGCGTTTGTGACCCTGTATTCAAGGTGCCAGGCGACCAGCCACCAGAGCCTGAAAAGGTCGCCGAAAAACGGATGGTTTTTGACCCATTCGAATCATGTGGTACAGTGACGGTCTTATCAATTAAGTGGAGGGAACTATTATTCGTGTACATATCTGGTCGCCCTGACCAAGAAAGCGTCTGGCCATTGATAGACACACTTGCCCTACAGTCATACATCCCAAAGGTCGTATAACCATTCTTTAGCCAAAGTTGGACTCGGACAGTAGAGGTATTATTAGCCGTTGAAGTTCCTGTTTCTTCCACTCGTAAAAGTAGGGTATAGCCCCTATCATTATTTGAACCATAATCTGCCATAAAGTCTCCTTTCTACTTGGCATCAATAAAACGACAAACTAGATGCTTGGCATGATGCCTTGCGGCTTCTAGGCGGTAATAACCAACCTGTAAGGTCTCCACAAAAACACCATGATGAATTTTAATGACACCAGCTGTTACCGTCATGACGGCATTCCCAGCCGACTTAATCATCATCCCTTGTGGGGTTAATTCGATATATTCAGAATTATCTTTTTTACCGATAATAACCCCATTATCTCCAGCTCTCAGATAGGTATTGACAAAGTTAAGCAAGAGACTATTGGCTTTAAGATCGGCTTCAATCGCTGCGATACGAGCTGTGTTATCAATAAAGTCTTGATTAAATTGTGCAAGGACGGCTTTATTATTTTTCTCAAACTCTTTATAAGACTTGAGCCAATCAGCTACTTCTTTTGCCAACGCTCTTGCTTCAAGGTCTACTCGGAGAGATTCTGTCTTTTCAGTTAGAAGGTCTAATTGCTGCTTCATGAAGCCATTATCTGCCTTAGCATCAATCTGGGCAATAAGATCATTCAAAGACGGTCC
This sequence comes from Streptococcus suis, assembly GCA_029593465.1. Classification (GTDB taxonomy): domain Bacteria; phylum Bacillota; class Bacilli; order Lactobacillales; family Streptococcaceae; genus Streptococcus; species Streptococcus suis_AH. Next base: position 31,456 of record JAKTNK010000016.1, on the reverse strand, counting down.
TGGAGCTGAAGCAACGTTTCCGTCTTCCAGTTGAACATTGCGAAGATAGACCACATCTCCTACTGACCACGAACCTGACTTTAAGTAAAAGATATAAGAATAGTACTGATAACTACTTACTTTCCATGAAGAAACAAACCTTTGCCAATCGGTTGTGACTTCGTAAGCTTTCGTTCCACCGAGTTCACAACCTATATTGAGTGTGACAGTTTTTGAACACTTAATATCAATTGAAAAAGTCATAATAGCACCGATTCGACTTCGTAAATCATAGAAGTTTCGATGAAAGCCGCCCGTACCTGCTTTGGTACAGGTCATCTTAATAGTCACACCACTGACAGAACTCGTATCCTCAACCACCTCCTTCTTCCACTCAGAGGTTACTGATGAAAAGGTCGTAGCCTTCATGGCATAATCGTCAATGTAATTGCGCCCACCGAGTTCTGTTCCCTCAAAAAAGGATGACCAGGTATAGTCACTAGGATTGGTTGAAGGCGTCGCGCTCTCCCTATTGACCGCTAGTCCAAGGTAGCGTTTGCCAGTTGAGACGGCAGAAATCCCATCTCCCTTGTCACTATCTGCGTACATGCGCCAAGTGTATAGGGTCTTTCCATCCTTACCAGCCTTTCCATCCACACCCTTATCCCCATAAACTCCAATGACAACAGGTGTTGTGACTGTCGTTGAGCCATTGGTGAACGTGGTTTTTTCATAATTCCACAGATACTTAAGGGTTGAGGTTAGAGAGGGAATCGTTTTAGTCCAACCAGTGCTTGTTGCCGTTATACCTGTCTTTTGTGCAGAGACTAAGTAATACTGCTCCCTTGATTGAATACCGACCCCATCTGCTCCAGCATCACCCTTTGGTCCAGGGGTTAAAGAGATGATTTTAAGATCAGCTTGTGTCGCTAGGCTTTCCCCTCTCACCTTTAAGAGTGGCGTATCAATGGAAAGATTCCCATCCCTATCCAAACTAAAGACTGGGGTGTGTTGACCTGGAATAACCACCTTATCAGCTTCCACCTCTAAACTCTTTACATACTCTGATAGAATTTGTTGAGAGACAAGCCTTGTCATCCATGCTGAACTAGAGACGGTCAACTCATCAATCCTAGCTTTTTGAAGTGCTGCGACTCGTGCTTCTAAGGCATCAGTTGCCAGATAATCAAGCGCAGCTTTCTTCCCAGAACGCTCACCTTCTGCTTTGGCCTTAGCGATACCATCTTCAACTTCGGTTTGAAGACGCTCAAAGTGCCTATCAAAGACCTTGTTAAAATTAGCTCGCTCCTTAGACGCACGGTGATCTGTAACCGACTGATTGACATCAAGAATGGTCTTAGCTGCACTGGTTAGCGAATTGTTTCCTGATGACCCAGAGTTTTTAAAGGTAACCTCATCGTCAAAAGTCACTGAGAGGTAAACTTCTTCTAGAGCGTCAAAGGTGTAACCGACTGCCTTTTTCTTGACATCTACCTTGTGTTTTTGACTTTTAAGAGTGACTGTATCTCCCAGATGGACTTCTTGACCATCAAGCTGATAAGCTTCAACGGTTATCTGTCTAGAGATGCTGTCAATATGCTCATGCGTGAACTTAGCCATCGCCCATTCTCGCAACTCTTCCTCTGTCTGAAGCGTGTTATTCTCATACCGTGCTTCATGGACATAAGGGTATTGGGTAATGAGGGGACTTTCCACAACGACAGAAAGAACGGTATCCTCATCACTACCTTCTGTCTGAAAGGTTGAGGTCGCATAGATGCGCGTAATGACCTTCTCAGAATCACCCTTATCCTCAAAAGCTTTCAGATTGTGATGGCTTGTGAGAATAACTCCCTTATCCTTGCCACGGTGCTGCTTAACTATCAGCTGAAAATTATCACGGACAAGCTCACCTTCCCAAGTTCCAAGGAGTGAGTGCTTGCCATCCATTAGAGCTTGGTAAAGTGTCAAGTCTTCGTCAGACACATAGGTATGACGCTCCGTCACATCACTATCAAAACTAAAAAGCCCCAAATCAGATGGACAAGCCTCAACCAGCCTCATCAAGGCTGATTGACAAGTCGTGTTAGTCGCTGAAAAAGGCTTAATCTGACGCTTCATCACATCATCTGAAATGTGATAGCACTCAAGCTCTATCGTATCGTCTTGAATCTTTACCTGCTTAATACGAAAGAGCTGCTTTCCTAAATCTGGAGTTGGACACAAAATCAACTCATCTGCTCTAAGGGTTTCATGAACACCTGAATCTGTAATCGGATAAGTTAAACCTAGCTGAAAGGTGCCATTCAGCTCCTCTTCTACCGTTGCACGCACCGTTTCAAATAATGGCTGACCATTCCATTTCGGTGTCTTTGTTTGACCATCAAGAAGATAAAGCATCACACCCACCCCCAATTCGTCTCAAAGGTAAGCGATATGATGCCACTACCTAAAATCACTCCGACAGATTGTGTTGGATGACTGGCATCAATCGTGATAAAATCCCCAGACCACTTAACAGCTTTACCAGATAAAGTCTTAAAACTAGGACGGTCTGGGTGATTAACCATTACGACAGGCTCCGTAAATTTCTCAATGCGGATCACTTGGTCACCGACTGTAAATGATGTTTCTGACACCGATTGACCGGTGATGGTAATCGTAGGAAAGGCAAGGGCAGAACCTTGTGTTTTTAGCACTCCACTTTCGTTCAAAACTTGCCTATCTAAACTCTTAAAAAAACGAGTGGGGTGACAGATAAAAGTCACGTCAATCACAAACACATCGTGCTCGTCCTGCTTGATATAAAAACTGTCCGTACGGTAACACCAGAGTCTAGTGAGTTTAAGGCGTTCACTTTCTAGCCAAAACCCTTCCTGCATCAGAAAGGCTGAAAACTCATTGACCTCTTTCTCACTCGCACAAATCAGGTACATGCGGTAAGACTTCTCAATCACCTCACGGTGCTTATTGGTTTGAACAATTGCTCCACTCAATCCACGATGGTCTAAGAGTTGCGTTTTAGACCGTGGCACTTGAACACTCGGTCTATCTTCCACAAGAACTTTAAAGGGAAAAGACGAGGTTCCTTTTCCATTCAGTACCAATTCATTATGTTTAATCACACCGTTCCTCCTCTCAGTAAGGCTTGTCGAGTCATTTCATCAGCTAGTCGACCAGCCACATAATCGGCTAGTTTTTTCATATCCGCTTCTTCACGAATCACAACATCCGTGATATTGACTGTTATGCTTGTTCCCTTGTTAGGCATGGTGGCTACGATGCTGCGTCCGATACTGCCAAGAGTTTGGTTATTAAGAGGTAGAACGGCTTCACGTCCTGCTTCTCCTCCAACCATCAAGCTATTGCCCGTCATACCAAATGCCGTTGGCTTGGTGAGAATCCCACCCTTGGCATACCACTGAATGGAAATCTTAGGTAAGCCCCCCTTCAACCAATCAAGGGGATTCGCAGAGCCAGACACACTAAAGTGTGGCAGAGGAATATGCGGCCACTTAATCTTAAAGTTAAAGAGGTTCTTAATGGCATTGATGGCTGAAGAAACCGCATTTTTTGCCCCATTGATAGCGTTTGTAATGATCGATTTGACCCCATTCCAGACAGAAGACACTGTTCTTGAAATACCACTTAGGACACCTGAGATGGTTGCTTTCATCCCATTCCAGATAGAAGATACCGTTGAACCAATACTCGATAGAATGGAACTAATCGTTGACTTGATGCCATTCCAGACATTACTAACGACAGATTTGATACTATTGAGTAAGTTTGTCATGCTGCCTTTAATCCCATTCCAGGAATTGGAAATGAACTGAGCAATGGCATTTAGAACAATCGAAATCAGTAACTTGATGGCTTCCCAAACTGTAGAGACGACCTGCTTGATGGTTTCCCAAGCACCAGACCAATCACCAGTGATAATCTGCATAACTGCCTTGATAATACCTAAGACAACATTGACGGCTGTTTCAACGACCACTTTGATGATATCCCAAGCTGTCGTGATAATCAGTTTGATATTCTCCCAACTGGCTTGAAGGTAAGGTCCAAGAATGGTCATGATGGTTTGAATAACTGTTGAAATGGCTGTCCACACGGTATTTGCGGCTTTAAGGATTAGCTGTTGGTTCTCTGTCCACCAAATAGTCAAGGTTCCCCATATCGACATAACAAAGCTTGATATCTGTTGGATAATGACAGATAAAAAGGCATAGATAGCGTTCCATATTTCGGTCACAGCTGTTCTAAACCCTTCGTGATGTTGCCAGAGTTGTTGAATCCCAACAACCAGTAAGGCAACAATGGCAATGACACCAATAATAATCCCTACAATTGGAGCTGCTGCAGTTATCATCCCCATGATGGTTGTTCCCATAGTCATAGCAGCTGCTTGCAGAGCAATGAAAATTGGTAAGACTAATCCAAGGGCTGCGACCAAACTTCCGACAATGACAATAAACTGCTTCACAGGTTCTGAAAGACCAGAAAACCAAGTCGCAACAGCTTGAAGCAAACTGGCGAGAACCTCTAAGATAGGTGCTAGGGTTGCTGCAATAGCGTCTCCCATTTCAGCCATCGCTAACTTCGCCGTGTTTTGAGCGGTTGTAAACTGATCAATAGGATCAAGCGTCCCCTCATAGGTCTGTGTTACAATCCCAGCTGCCTTATCAGCTGTTCCTGCTAAATCTTCAAAAGATAAAGCCCCACGCTTGATGGCATCAACCATACGTGGAGCTGCTTTACTTCCGAAGATTTCTGAGGCAAGAGAAAGAGCCTCTGTTTCACTGGTTGAGGCTTTGATTTGCTCAATGGTTCCAGCAAGTCCTTCTTGAAGCGTTAGTCCCTCTTGCGCATAGGTAACAGCTGCCTTTGAGAGTGACGAAAGTGCTGCAGAAGAATCAACCCCTGCTTTTTCAAACTGCCCCATCAAGGTGATGCCTTCATCAAAGGAAAGACCAAGGGCTTTGATTTGTGGTGCGCCCGCTACTGCCTTGTCCATCAACTCTTGGACTCCAACACCTGTCGCTTGGCTGGTATAAGTAACCGCGTCTAAGACACTTGATAAATCAGTCGCTTCAAGTCCATAGGCTTCAATCGCTTGTTTAGCTGAAATGGCAGAACTCGTCACATCACTCCCATTGATCTCTGAGAATTGAATCAACTGGGTAGAGGCTGATTTAAGGGCCTCTCCTGTTAACCCAAATTGCGTATTCAACTCCCCTACGGCACTTCCTGCCGTATTAAAATCCGTTGGGAGTTCAGTGGCTAGGTTTTTGGCGATGTTTGTCATCTCTTCAAGGGCAGAACCAGTCGCCCCAGTTTTTGTGACAATGATATCCATACCCTCATCAACTTCAAGAAAAGCGTCAAGCGAATGCCTGCCAAAGTCAATCAACTTCTGTGACAACTCTCCCAGTTGGTCGCCAAACTCCATGAGAAGATCAGCCTTTAAAAGACTATTTGTCTCTTCCAAAGAAGCCTTGGAACTCGCAGAGCTAGAGGCCAACCCCTTCATCTCATTTTGGAGATTGTTGTAAGCGGTCTTTGTCTCATTAAGAGTTTTCTCAAGCTTGTTAGCTTCAATCGAATTCTCCCCATACTCGCTCTTTGTCAAGGAGAGTTGTTGTTCCAGATTATGTATCTGTTTCTCAAGAATTTCTGAATGAGAAGCAACCTTTTGTTGGGCAAGTGCTAACTTATCAGCCTCACTTGCGGTAGTTGCTAATGCTGATTCTTGTAGCTTAAAGGAACTATTGAGTTTTTCGCTTTCTGACATCAACTGTTCCTGCTCATTTTGGAGACGGTTAAGTTTTGAACGATTTGATTCGACCTGTGTACCATTATCAGAGAGAGCTTTGTTAACACTTTCTAGTTTTGATTCGTACCCCTTTAAGACTGTTTGAGTGCTCTCCACCTCACGCTGAAAGGCACGGTACTGGTCTGCACCGATGTTACCTGCCTTGAACTGAGCCTCGACTTGGGCTTGAGCTTGACGAAGAGTAGCGAGTTTCTCCTTAGTCGTCTCAACTTGTTTGGCTAAGACTTCCTGCTTCTGGGTCAAAAGAGTGACATTTCCAGTATCAAACTTGAGTGCCTTGTCAATCTGACGCAATTCTTTAGTGGCTTCAGAAGCCTGTTTATTCACACCCTTTAAGGCATTTTGTAAGGGTTGGGTATCGCCACCAATTTCAATGGTGATCCCCTTAATGTTTCCTGCCATCGTCACTCCTCCTCCCATCAAGATACAAAGGGCGTCAAAAGCAAAGTAAAAATAGGAGATGGAAGAATGGTGCTTGCACCAAAGTCCATCTCTCTTTTTTACACAGCTTTTAGCCCGTGTTCAGTTCCTATCAAAAATTGTCAAAGTCTGCTTGGGTAGCTTTGCGAACACCAGTCTCATCTCGGCTTCTTAGCTCCACATAATCCGTCTGATAATCCAGTGCCATGCCAATTGAGATGTGCTTTAAGTCATCAATGGAAAGGCCAGTCTCCTTACAACAAGAGAGGTAACTCTCTACCGTGAAGATTTCCTCGCTCGCTGTTTCGGAAGTTTCTGCTTTTTTCTGGTTGTCATCCCTTGGTTAAGCATGGACATCAAGACCGGACCAACTTCCTGAAGTGGGAACTCCTCCATCGACATAAAGAAATCCTCGAAGGGTTTGATTCGAGGATTGGCTGACTTGGCAAAGACCCAAAAGAGACGGTGGAAAAAAGTCATGTCGAAGTCAGATAAAATAGACAAGTCAATCTGACTAGCCTTTAACTCTTCCCCCTCTTCCAATTGCTCAAGTTGAGTCATGATGGATTCCGCACTTAACATGTTAAAGAGATCCTGGAAATAATCCTTTCCGAATTGCTCCTTATAAGCAATCGGTGTATAGGCGTTCGTAGCCAAGGGATAGGTTTTCCCAGCAATGGTGATATTTTGTCGCATGTTCTTCTCCTTTAAGCAGCTGGTTCAAAGACAGACTTAAACCAGTTCTCACGAATCTCATCACTGGTTTCTTCAGTCGTTCTGCGGCGAACAATCTTATCAAGTGGGCGTGGACTTGCCGTAAAGGTCAACTCCACCTCATTGATGTCAGATCCTGACTTGGTTTTTGACCCAACTGTTGGGCGAGACGCATAACAGTAATAAAGCACATGAAGCGTCTCTTTTTTGTCCCCTTCAAATCGGAACATGAGAGCGAAGTTCTTTTTCTTGCTGCTGGCAATCTCTGAAATGGTATTGGTGGTCGCATCAAGTTGCTCGCCCAAAACTCTAGTCAGAAACTCCTGAGACAAGAGAGCGACTTTGAGTGTTCCCTCATAGCCGTCATTGGATTCAGAGGTGTAAAAGTTGATGTTGTCTGCCTTGTAAGAACCCTTGTCTCCAGTGGGTTCAAGGGTTAATTCTGCAGCACCACGAAGTCGCTCAACAGTGCCATAAGTCAAAGCTCCGTCAGCTCCTTCACTAGTGACTTCTGCCCAGTGGACATCTTGTAGGCCAAAGGTGACCTTGTTTTTTTCTGCCATGGTTATCCTCCTAATAGTGTGATGGAATAAATGGTTTGATAGAGTTTCTCACTGGTGATATAAGTCTCTACCTTGTCAAAATAAAGACGGCGGGCATCAAGAAGAGATTCCACCGTTTCTTCTGTTGCTAAATCTTTCTTTGTCGTGTAAAGCTCAATCTGGACGTTGAGCCTTTTGTGATAAGTCCAGTTATCGGCCCCAAGATTATCTGAATCAGTGACTAGATAAACCATAAAGGGCGGACTGGGGCTGTGCCCTTCTTCAAAATGGTGATAAGCTACTGGGAGTTTGGTCTCTTTTAAGACAGGCAAGAGGTCTTCAAATCGCATAAGCCACCTCACAGTTTCTGTCGCAATTTGTCTTCAAACGACTGAATCGCCCTTTTCTCGACAGGAGCGATGTGCTTTCTTCCTTCCACCCGACCACCGTTTTGTTTGGCATGCCCATCTTCAAGCAGATGCGTCAGCCCTGGTGTTCGGTTGTGAATAGTTTTGGTCAGAGCCGTATTGGTGTCAGTCGTTGCCTTACTCGTCCACCCTTTAGCATATTTCCCTCGTCGTTTTGGGGAAGTCACCTTTAAGGTATCAACGGCATCGTCTGTCACTTCCTCAACCACCTCACGCATGACATCTGTGGTCTCTTTGGCATAAGTCGTCAGCTCCTTTTCGATGACAGAAGCTAAATCATCAAGTCCAATCTTAGTCATAAAGCTCCTCCTTGGTCGCAACGATGTAAATCAAGCTTCGAGCCACAGTATCGCCATCAATGGACTCGATAGCATAATACTGGTCACGAAAGTAAATTCGAGTCGTTAAAGAATTAAGAGCAAGAACAGCCTTATCGTAGCGCAAGGTAAACTGCACCTTGTTATGAATCAGTTTTGTCGCACTCCCATCACTTTCAGTTAAAGCTAGTGGACGACAAGAACACCAACGCATAAAGAGGTCATCCCAAATGGCTAACTCGTTTCCGATGTCGTCCTGCTTGAGTCGCTTTTCTTGAAAGACCAACTGTTCTCTTAGAGGCGCAATCTTCATCAGAACACATCCTTTCGATCTGCCAAAAGCAAATGATAGAGAGTTTCCTTTAACTCCTTGTGATTGGCTTCTTCACGGTGTTCATAAAGATAGGCAACCCCATAAAGGACTGCCGTCTTTAGAACTTCTGAAGTGGAGGTCTCACGAAGAATATCTTCGCAGAGTTTCTGACTTGCAGCGATTAATTGCTCAATCAATTCATCTTCTTCAACGTTTTCAACCTTAAGGTAGAGTTTAGCTTCATCTAGCATAATCATGCGCCTTTACCTTTGACTGTCAAGACCTTAACGGCTTCTGGAAGAACAAGTTTACCGTCCACACGTTGGCTTGCCAAGAAACCAATCTGACCATTGTTTGCATAAAGCTCATTGAGACGCTTGAAGGTACGACCTTGACGGTCCGCAATCCAGTAGTAAGAGAAATCCCCAAAAGCAATAGCCTTGTTTCCTGCTTCTGGAAGTGGCGCAAAAGTTGACGTGTAGTAAGGACGGTTGAGAATCAAATCAGGTTGTCCAGCTTGTGTGGATGGCTGCCAAATGTAATTACCGTTGTTGTCCTTGAGTTTACGGATAGCTTTGACAGTCGTATCATGTAAAATCCAGACCGCATTCTTACGATAGGGTGCAGGTAGAGAATGATACAATTCAATCATATCGTCAAAGGTAATATCCTTTGTAGCAGTCGTTGGACCTGTAACTTCTCCCTGAGTAAAGATACCAGTTGGTTTCTTAGAACCATCACCAATCAAGAATGCTTTTTCTTCTTCCGTTCCAATACGACGCGCAAACTCAGAAGTCATGTAAGACTCAAGGTCAAAGACAGAGTCATTGAGCAATTCTTCTGAGATACGGATTGCTGTACCAATCTTATGAGAATCAAGAGTTACTTGGCCAAAGGTTTCATCTGTCTCTGGATAAAGACCATTCTCGTCCATCCAAGAGGCAGAACCATGACCAGTAACAACTGGAATCTTACGCTCACCACTAGAGGTTTTGATAACAGTTGCCAAGCTACGGAAAAAATTTTCTTCCTGAAGCCCTTGTACCAATTTCTTCTCGTATTCATCAGGGACAAGGTGTCCGCCTTCTGTGTCTTCACCGACACGAAGAACATCCTTCACATCATAGAAGTTACGTTTACGGACACTGGTCCAGAACGTCTGGGTGTAGATATATGATGCCACACCTTTCTTTTCATCTTCTTTTTGGTTATCGACAATGACTGTTGGCTGCGTCGTTAGCGCTTGTGAGGTGGGTTGCGCCAGTTCAAGGTCAATCTTTTCTTGGCGCTCCAAGCGAGCAATTTCCTTATTGTAGAGTTCGATTTTAGCTTCCATTTCTTCATATCGTTTGGAATCTTCATCCGATACCAAGCCGTCTTCAGAGCGAACAGTATCCAGAAAGGCTTTCGCTTGAGCCCAAGCAGCGTTACGTTTTTCTTTCAATTCAAGTAGTTTAGACATAGGTATTCTCCTTTTATTTCAATAGGTTCAATCGTTTTTCCAACTGATTGAAAGGGGTGGTTTTCTGTGGTTTAGGCGGTTGAAGACTCGCTTGCAGTTTCACCACCAAATCATGAGCAGCAGTCACTCTACTAAAGGTGTAGCTATTTTGATGGTCCTGCTCAGGTGTCTCCTCTTTTTCAAAGAGTAACTTATCCGCAAAACCAAGCTCCACAGCTTTCTTGGCATTGAACCAAGACTCTGAGTCCATGAGATGGGAAATCTTGGTCCTGGAAAGTCCAGTTCTAAGCTCATAGGCGTTGATAATGGACTCCTTAATTTCGCCAAGCATCTCAATGACCTTGGCCATATCTTTCGCTTCACCTTGCGCAAACGTCCAAGGGTTATGAATCATCATCATGGCAACTGGACTCATGGAAACTGTTGTCCCTGCCATGGCAATGACACTGGCAGCACTCGCAGCTAGACCATCAATGATGACATGGACATCGCCCTGATAATCCATAAGCATATTATAGATTTGAGCAGCCGCAAACACATCACCCCCTGGACTATTGATCCAGAGGGTGATATCGCCTGTTCCTGAAGTCAAGTCATTCTTAAAGAGCTGTGGGGTGACTTCATCCCCAAACCAAGTCTCGTCCGCAATCTGTCCTTCAATCCGAAGGGTGCGGGCTTTTCCCTCGTCAGTAAAATTCCAAAATTGTCGCATCTTCTTTCTCCTCTGGTGGGTCTTCAGCTGGTTCCGTTTCTGTCGGTTGCTTCATGAAACCACCAGCATCTTTTAATTTGGTCATATTGCCGTTAATCAAGTAGAGGTTTCCGCCTTCTTCATCAGAGAGCAAGTTCAAGTCTTCTAACTCACGGATGTCATTAGTCGAAAGCCATCCATTTTGCCGTGCGATGGCATAGCCATTCATACGGCTTTGGTAATCACCACGAAGCAAACCGTCTACATTAAATTTGATCAGGTAGCGTTTCTTTTCTTCAGGTAAAAAAAGAGACCTCTTGAAGGCCTGTTCTAAACGAACTACCCAAGGGTCTAAGGTATATTTCACAAATTCAAGTGACTGCTGTTCGATATTCGAAAAAGACGACTTCTCCAAATCCCCAACCATATGTGGCGGAATGCGATAAAGCCGTGCAATTTCGTTAATCTGAAACTTCCGTGTCTGCAAAAACTGGGCTTCTTCTGGGGGGATACCAACTTGGGTGTACTTCATCCCCTCTTCAAGAACAGCTACTTTATGGGCATTGGTTGCCCCATTATAAACGGCATTCCAAGAATCCCTCACTCGTTTAGGGTCTTTAAGAATACCTGGGTGTTCTAAGACACCACCAGGGTTAGCACCATTCTTGAAAAAAGATGCCCCATAGTTTTCAGTCGCAAGGGTCATCCCAATCGCATTTTTTGCCATGGCAATCGGTGAATAGCCAATCAAGCCATCAAACCCTAGACCTGGCACATGAAGAATATCCTCTTGCTTTAATAGGACTGTTCCTTTGTCTTTGAAATTAGGATTCTCCTCGGTTTGCCTTTGGTATTTGTAGTAGAGTTTCCCACTATCATCACGGTGGACAGACATCTTGTCAGGTAAGAGCGGATAGAGACTAATCACTCGTCCAGCCTTATCCCTGATAATCTGTACGTAAGTATTTCCCCATATCAACAAGTGACTCATAATCGTCTCTCGAAAGATAAAGGAGGACATCTCTGGATTGGGTTCATCATGAAGCAGAAAGTATAAAGGATGATCGGTTTTTTTCTCTTTTCCATTATTTGTTAGTTCATAGACCTGGATGGGTAAAGAAGCAACAGCTTCAGCTAGGATACGCACACAAGCATAGACTGCCGTCGTCTGCATAGCCTTAAACTCATCCACATTCTCGCCACTAGTCGTGCGACCAAAGAGGTAAGAGAAGTCCTGTCCCTCATAGCTATTTCGAGCAACAGGTTCAGCCCTTGCCCTTTTTAGTCCTAATACATCAAGTAATCCCATAGTCCCTCCTTATTTTTGGGTACGAAAAAAGCACCCCATTTTTGAAGTACTTTTAGTCTATTCTTACAGTATCACCAACTGCCCTTCTTCAAGTTGATACCACATTTTTTCACTCTCTTGAAAAAGGTAGATGAAATCCGCCATAGTATCCTCTGCCAATTGGCTAAGGCTACCAATAAAGCGATGGTGTTGGGCGTGTCCTTTTAGGTCATCGTGTTCGATGTCTGCTAGGGATTTTCAAGTTGAATAATATCGCCCTTCTGAAGTAATTCTCGAATTGCTTTTTCTGATTTGAAGTGTTTCTTGAGAAGCTCTCCAGTGTATTCTGGGTAGCCTTCGTAAGCTACCTCAATAGTTTTTGCGGTTTTATTTTTAGTTACCAATCCAATACGTGCTCTTGTTGCCATGGTCTTGTTCTCCTCTTCTTTTGTTGTGACCATATTAACTCTAAAGAGGAAGTTTATCCAGTCATTTTTGAGCTATTTTTGAAAGAATTTAACTTTATTTTTCCTAAAAACTCAATATCCCTCGTTCATCATAGACACTGCCTTCATTTCCTTGATGACGGATACAACGGTCTAATCCCATAATAAGGGCGACAATACCATCAATCTTCTCAACAGACTTTTCCTTATCTGGCTTGATATTACCAGCTGGGTCTTGCCGCATGACCACATTTTGTCCCATCCACTTAAGAACAGGATGACCACCGTGCTGGACTTTCCCTTCCATCATGAGTTTATAGAGTTCCTTTGATGGTGGACTCATGTCCTTATAGCCCTGTCCAAATGGCACCATGGTCAAGCCCATGCCCTCGAGGTTTTGGACCATCTGTGTTGCATTCCAGCGGTCATAGGCAATCTCCTTGATGTGATAGGTTTCAGAGAGCTGTTCAATAAAGGATTCGATGAAACCATAGTGAACGACATTCCCTTCTGTTGTCTTGATGTAACCCTGCCTTTCCCAAACATCGTAAAGGACATGGTCTCTTCGACACCTCAGCTCCAAAGTATCTTTTGGTAACCAAAAGAAGGGCAAGATGATGTAATTTTCTTCCTCATAACGAGGCGGAAAAACAAGGACAAAGGCGGTAATATCTGATGTACTGGATAAATCTAGCCCTGCATAACAGTCACGTCCTTTTAGAGATTCGTAATCAATTGGCGCATCACCCTTCGCATAAACATGTTCAGGTATCCATGCCACAGATGAACTCGTCCACATATTGAGACGCAGTTGCTTAAAGACATTCTCCTCCGCTGGGTTATCAAGAGCCTGTTGGTAGGCTTCACGAACACGATCAATCCCAATGGTATGTCCAAGTGATGGATTAGCTTTCAACCAGTTAACTTCATCATTCCAATCATCCTCATCAGATAATCCATACACGACTGGATAAAAGGAGGTGTCCTTCTTTCGACCTTTAAGAATATCAAGAGCTTTGGTATGGAGTTCATAACAAATGGAGTTTTTATCTGTCCCAGCTGTTGTGATGATGAAAAATAGAGGTTGTTCCCTAGCGTCACCAGAACCCTTGGTCAAGACATCGTAAAGATGGCGGTTAGGTTGAGCATGGATTTCATCAAAGACTAGACCAGAAACGTTAAGACCGTGTTTGGTTCCTGTCTCAGCGGAGAGGACTTGGTAGAAACCAGCATTAGAATAGTTGACTATCCGCTTGGTTGCTCCCATAATCTTTGAGCGTTTTTCAAGTGGTCGGCTCATGAGAACCATCTGTTTAGCAACATCAAATACAATGGAAGCTTGATTGCGGTCACAAGCCGCTCCATACACTTCCGCACTGGCTTCATTATCCGCATACAAAAGATAAAGGGCAATAGCTGCGGCGAGTTCAGACTTGCCATTCTTTTTGGGAATTTCAATGTAGGCTGTCAGAAATTGACGGTTACCATCTTCCTTAACAATCCCAAAGAGGTCACGAACAATCTGTTCCTGCCACGGCAATAAATCAAACTTTTTACCTGCCCACTTTCCTTTGGTGTGGGCAAGATTATTGATAAAAGTAACTGCTCTATCAGCCTTTGCCTTGTCATAATGTGACGTCAGAAGCATAAAGGGACTTGGTTCATAGTGATAAGTCATAAAATACCTCCTAATAAATCTTCCATTTCATCACCTGTACCAACCTCCGCATCCATAGTCGCCAAGCGATTACGAGCTGACGGAGTTAGACCAAACTGCTCACAGAACTTGAGCATGATTTTCAGGTTGGTTTGACTGATAGATACCTGTGGCACTTGTTGGAGATAGCCGTTTGGAGTCTTAATGATAGAACCATGTTTGGAGAGGAACTCTTCGGCTTCCTTCCACCTTGCATAGGCTTGACAATACCCTGCAAAGGCCGTCATGTCCATTTCAGTTAATATCCCCATTTGTTCGAGAATTTTCCCCATCCGCTTCCATTCCTTCTTGGCATCGTCTTCCAGCCACTGTGGGCAACGTGGGGCTTTCTGTTTGGGTTTAACCTCATCGGTAGGCAGAGGTCGCTTCCCAGGATTTCCTTCCAGTATTTTCAAATTGGTGGGCTTTGGTTTACGCCCTCTAACTGCCACGGTCTCACCTCCTTTTAGGCACAAGAAAAAGGCTTCAAGAGAAACCTTTTAGATTTTTTCAACACTATCAATACCGTACAATACGTTCAAGCTCTGTCCATTATCCCAAGAGACAATAAGGGAGCCAATATCATCCACATCAAGTACCGTGCCAAGAGTGCCCACTGGAACTGGGTGAGGGTCGTCCATCTGAACTAATCTCACCCTTGTCCCTTCTGGGTAGGTGGACTTGATGCGATTTAGAATCTTGTCGTTCATTTTATTCTCCTAGTGTTTCAAATGCCCATTTCACTGCGTGACCTTGATCTTGGAAATTTCCTTCTTCTTGGTAAATGCGGTCAAATCGTCTTTCAAAATTGCTGAACTCCTCAAGGCTATCTGTTGATTCGTAAATATCTACGCTAACTCCTTTATAACCAGAGTAAGCAACAATCACCCAATCCTTGTAGGGAATGATACTTGCGGTTGCTTGGTAATAGCTGTATAGTCTTTCAAGTGTTGTTGTTTTCATGGATTTTGTTCTCCTCTTCTTTTGTTGGTTACATATTAACTCTAAAGGATACTAATACCCAGTCATTTCTGCTTATGATTTGCAGATTATTTTTAAGTTTTTTGGGCTTCTAAAATGGCTCTACCAATAGCAAAAACCACGGTAACTGTTACGCCATTTCCAGCCTGCTTATAGAGCTGGGCATCAGAATTGACAGCCTCAGCTTTGTCAAACAGGTCATCTGAAAAGCCTTGGAGTCTGAAACACTCTCGAGGGGTGAGCCGTCTGATTTTAACCACTCGACCATTCCAAACCACTGCCCCCATTTGGCCACTGCAAGAAAGGTTATGGGCAATACCCTTTCCAACTCTTGCTCGTCTAGTCTGTGAGCCTGGATAAGAAAGGTTAACGGAGTCACCAACCTCTGCCACTTGGTAGCCCTGCTTTGTGCCATTTCTGACATTGATGACTTCAAGGACTCCATGGCGATCTTGGGAAGTCAGAGTAAACATTGGCTCATCCTGTTCCTTGAGCCGTCTACCATTTTGACGTTTGGTTATTCTGTTTGGAGTTAGAATCGGTTGAACCTCAAGGACACCTGAGTTCATCGCAGTTCTTTTTGTAGCACCTGCCGTGTAGCGAGCGGTGATACACCTTGCTTCGTCAGTCAACTTAGGATTCGACAAGGACTGGTCAATCAGATAGAGCCCTGTCTTAGCTCCTAGCCCTCCACCCTCTCCAACAAGGGTTGTGGCAATGCCACTAGGGTCGTAGACACGGTAGCTTTGCATGCCACCTATAAGTTGCTTAAGATAGCTACCGCCTTCTCCGCTGAGAGGTAGTACTTGTCGTTTACCTCGGCTTCTAAGATGTCCGAGAGTATAGATGCGTTCTCGATTTTGGGGAACTCCGTAATCTTTTGAGTTGAACACTTGCCATTCAAGGTCGTACCCTGCTTCATCCAAGATAGAGAGATAGTCGAGATAATCTCGTCCCCCGCCACTTGATAGAAGTCCCTTAACATTTTCAAGGAGAACCCATTCGGGTTTATCTTCTTCTTTTTGGCTTTGGATGAGGTCAACAAATGTAAAAAAGAGTCCACTTCGCTCACCGTATAGGCCTGCTCGCTTCCCTGCGATAGACACATTTTGACAAGGGCTTCCCGCAGTCCATAAATCTGCTTTTGGAAGTCGTGTGGGGTCAATACTTGTGATGTCGTCATGAAACCATTCTCCTTCTG
The DNA here is from genome assembly GCA_029593465.1 of Streptococcus suis. Classification (GTDB taxonomy): domain Bacteria; phylum Bacillota; class Bacilli; order Lactobacillales; family Streptococcaceae; genus Streptococcus; species Streptococcus suis_AH. Next base: position 15,139 of record JAKTNK010000016.1, on the reverse strand, counting down.
TATCATACATTTCTTCATAGGATTTTCGTGCAAACTTATCCTTTTCACAGAAACCTAAGCATTTGAAACCAGCTAGTTCTAAGCCATGACGAAATCCACCAACCCCTGCAAAGAAATCAATAAATGTTAGAGTCATAGGCCTTCCTCCATAGCTGATACTGCCTCATCATAGGTCAACGTTTGACCATCACGGACTACTGTCACAGTCGTATTGCCAGTTACTTCCATGTAGCGTTTGACAATAACATCCACAAATTTTTCATCAAGCTCAATCCCATAACAGATACGTCCTGTTTGTTCTGCGGCCATTAGGGTTGAACCAGAACCAAGGAATGGATCAAGAACAATCGTCCCACGCATGGATGAATTTTGAATAGGATAGGCCATCAGAGGAATTGGCTTCATAGTTGGATGGTCTTTACTAGACTTTGGACGGTCATATTCCCAGATAGTGGTTTGTTTCCTATCACTGAACCATTGGTGTTTGCCTTTTTGTTTCCAACCAAAGAGACAGGGTTCGTGTTGCCACTGGTAAGGACTGCGTCCAAGAACCAAAGCGTTCTTCTTCCAAATGCAACAGCCACTCAAATAGAATCCTGCATCCTTAAATGCCTTACGAAAATTCAATCCTTCTGTATCCGCATGAAAGACATAGATAGAGGCATCTGCCTCCATATGACTTTCTACTTGACTGAACATATTATAGAGAAATTGGTAGAAGTCTCCATCAGACATGTTGTCATTGAGGATTTTTCCAGCTGTTTCTTCTACATCAACGTTATAAGGAGGATCTGTCACAACCAAATTTGCCTTTTTTTCACCTAACAGTTGGTCATATGTTTCAGCTTTCGTAGAGTCTCCACAAATCACTCGATGCTTACCAAGTTGCCAAATGTCCCCTCGTTTTGAAAAGGTTGGTTTCTTTAATTCCTCTTCAACATTAAAGTCATCATCTGATAGGTCTTTATCATGAACATTCGACAAGATATCGTCAATTTCTGGTGGTTCAAAACCAGTCAGGTCGAGATTGAAATCAGACTCCTGTAAATCCAAAAGCAAGTCCGCCAAAAGCTGGTCATCCCATTGACCAGTGATTTTATTGAGAGCGATATTCAGCGCTTTTTCATCTTCCTTGGAAAGAGAAACAATGACGCACTTAGCTGTTTCGTACTTTAAGTCTTTTAGAACCGTCAAGCGCTGATGACCACCAATGACTGTCAGGTCTTTATTGACAATGATAGGGTCAACATAGCCAAACTTCAGTAAGCTCTGTTTAATTTTTTCATACTCTTTATCTCCCTTCTTCAGTTGCTTTCGAGGGTTATAAGAAGCTGGTTGCAATTCCGTTAGTAGAAGTTCCTTAATTTCCATAGTTGGTTGACTGGTCATTGTGACCTCCTTTGTAAAATCGTGATTGGATGTAACAGCTATGGCTACAAAATTTTCTATTTGGATTGGCATATGATAAAAAAGACCTGCCACAATTTTGGCAAGTCAATTCATCATATGCAGTCTTACCTTTGTCATGTTCTTCTCTATGTGTATCCCAATAGACTTTACGACATTTATCTGAGCAGAACTTTTTGGGTCTGCCTAACAGTTTATGGTCTAGTTTGATACCACAGGTCAAACAGTAATCATAGCCTTGAGCTTCAATCATTTGTTGGACGACATGGCCATAGCCTTTTAGCTCTGGTCTACGACTACAAAATTTTCTGACAGCATCTCTTGGAAGATTAACCGCCTGAGCAATTGTACCGTATCCCAAACCTTGACTTCTCATCACCCAAATCTGTCTGCGTTGGTTTTCGTTCAAGAGTTCACCTCCACATCTAAAAACACTAAATTTTAGTCAATTTTGGACATTTCAACCTCAAAATCCCCAAAAAATCAAAACAAAAAAACGAAACTACCTCTCTCAAGGAATGTTAATCTGAATAGGTTTCAACTAGCCTTTAACCATATTATAAGTCCCCCTTAACGAATTTTGCGAAATTGCACGTTTGAGGGGGCGTCGGTCTTTGTGGGACAAGGGTTTAGAGATTTGATCCCCCCTACCCCCAAGCGTAAAAAAAGAGATACTTTTAGAACGAAACTCCAATATTAAAACCGATAGGTATATTTCACATATCGGTCAGTCGTCTTGGTCTTTCTATCGTGACAAGACTTACACAGAGCTTGCCAGTTGTCTTGGTCCCAGAAGAGTTCTTGATCACCTCGGTGGGGTGTGATGTGGTCAACCACAGTCGCCTTGGTTAGTCGTCCTTCTCTTTGGCAGTAAATACAAAGAGGGTTGAGCTTCAAGTAACGAAGCCGTGCCTTATTCCACCATGCATTGTAACCTTTGGCTTTGGTTGACTTAGCGTCCAGTGCGTGATTAGTCTTGTGGTCATCGCAGTACTTATTTCCATAGGTCACAAGGTTTGGACAACCGTTCTGCTTACAAGGTGTGCTTGGTCGACGTGGCATCTTACTGCTCCCAAGGAAGGTAGGGCTTAGTGAAATGCCCAAGGCAAGTGATCTTAGTGTAGTCCACATCTAAGAGGTTCAGCTCCTTGATGATCCCTTGTGGTTTCAGGTCGTAGCGTTCACGAACCACACCCTCTAACTGTTCAGCTGGGTAATCACTTGTTCCAAAGGTATTCACAAAAACGCTAACAGGCTCCGCAACTCCAATGGCATAAGCCAGCTGCACCTCACAACGTTTGGCATAACCTTCACGGACGAAGTCCTTAGCAATCTTACGTGCCATGTAGGCGGCTGAACGGTCAACTTTAGAGGGGTCTTTACCAGAGAAGGCACCACCTCCATGGTGGGCAAAGCCACCGTAGGTATCTGCCACAATCTTACGACCGGTCACTCCAGCGTCTGCGTAAGAGCCACCAAGAACAAAACGACCAGTTGGGTTAACCAATACCTTAAAGTCAAGGTTCTGACGGTAGCGTTGAGCAACGGACATCATAGCTTCGGTGACAATACGTTTGACTGAAACAAGGTCAACTCCGGTATCGTGTTGTATAGACACAAGGAAGGTCACGATACGTTTATTTTCGTAGTCGTATGTCACTTGAGCCTTGGCATCCTTACCCAAGCCAGTATGTCCAAGATTCATCAATTTCTCAAGTACTCGAGTCGCAAGTATATAAGGAAGCGGCAAGAACTCAGGTGTTTCATCGGTCGCATAACCAAACATAATGCCTTGGTCGCCTGCTCCTCCACTATCGACTCCTTGAGCAATATCTGGACTTTGAACACCAAGGAGGTTCGTCACCATGATATCCTCCATGCCATAAGGTTCAAGAACTTTTTTGACAATTCCTTCGAGGTTAAAGAAGTGTTTGGTTGAGACTTCTCCTGCGACAACCACTTGGTTATCTTTGATAAGTGTTTCAACTGCCACTCGGCTGTTCTTATCGTACTTGAGACATTCCGTCACGATAGCATCTGAGATTTGGTCACAGAGCTTGTCTGGGTGTCCGCTTGAAACTTGTTCACTGGTATAAATCATGTTTTCCTCCACGCAAAAAGCCCAACCCTTATGGGCTAGGCTTTGGTTTATTTTACTGATTGTTGGCCTGCTTCGTAGACTCGCTCGAGTGCCCTTTTGATTCCCCAACTTGAGCAATCGCTGTTAGAAGGGCGTTGATTTTTTCTTGTTGGCGTTTTGTCATTTTGATGACCTTCTCTTGTTTTTGTAGCTGTATATTACCGTACAAGAGAAGGTATATCCAGTCATTACTGGGAAAATTTTTATCTTTTTCGACATCTTAAGTATAGCACAGCAAAGAATGAAAAGCAGTACCATGTTAGTAACATCTTAGTAACAGGGTAGTACCACCTTAGTAACACCTCAGTACCATGTCACCCAGTCATACTCATAGACTTACCTGCAAAACGATAGTACTCTTTGACTTGCTTGATAGCCTTTTGACGATAGCGACTGACAGTCATCCGTGAAATATTATGCTTTGGTAAGAGTTCCTCCCAAGTCAAACCCACTATAACCAAATCAATAATGATGTCCCTAATCACCTCATCAACTGAATAAACCGCTAAATTAAAGAAGTCAATATCAGCTTTCAAGTTACAGTACTTTTCAAAAAGGGACTGTTTGTACTCCTGCTCTTCAGCTAAGAACTTCTCATGATAAGAAAGAGCCATATTTTCAGTCCGATGGTTTGTCTTACTCATTTTGACTTTCTCTTCTGTTGATTGCTGCATAGCAAGGGAGTACAGAAAGGCATCTTCCGAGACTGGTCTATAGTTTTCAAGAAGATTCCTTGCGATTGATAACTCTCTTTGTGCCTCTTGGTAATGTTGGAAGTAATAATCAACCTTATCCATTCATTCCTCCTACTTGTGCTTTAACAGCTTCAATCAGCCGTGATTGTTGGGCATCCTTGTTTTCCAGTGCTTTGAGGATTTCCTCGTCAATAGTGCCTTCCGTTACAATGTGCTGGATGACCACAGTCTCTGCTTGTTGTCCTTGTCGCCATAGACGAGCATTGGTTTGTTGGTATAACTCCAAGGACCAAGTGAGACCGAACCAAACCAAATGATGGCCACCCTTTTGTAAGTTAAGTCCATGCCCAGCACTTGCTGGATGAAGGAGACCAACTGTAATATTTCCCTTATTCCACTCACGGATATCATCCTCAGATTTAAGAACTGTGCCCTTAATCTTTAGCTTTTCCAACCGTTCCTCAATACGCTGAAGATCATGCTTGAACCAATAAGCCACTAGAACTGGTTCGCCATTCGCAGCTTCTAAAATGTCTTCTAAAGCATCTAATTTTTGACCATGGAGACTTACCACTTGATGATCATCAGAGTAAATTGCACCATTAGACATCTGAACTAGCTTGTTTGAAAGACTAGCGGCATTAGCAGCTGTAACTTCTACACATTCTAGCTCTGATAAAACGTACTCCTTCTTGAATTTTCCATAGCGTTCCTTCTCCTTGTCCGTCATTCTTACTACCTTCTTAGTAGAAATCAGCTCAGGCATCTCAAGATAATCCATGGCTTTCATGGAAATAGTGATGTCGTCAATCTTGTCATAGATTTGGCACTCCGCATAGTCCATAGGGATATACTCATAGACGATATTGCCATTCCTGCGACCTTCCTCAAAGTATCTGCTACGATATTCTCCAATGAACCGGCCTAAACGTTCTCCTCCATCAATGACCTTAAACTCCGCAAACAAATCCATAAGCCCATTTGAACTAGGTGTTCCTGTCAATCCCACGACACGCTTCATGTAGGGGCGCATAGCCATGAAGGCCTTGAAACGTTTGGACTGCCATGACTTGAAAGACGAGAGCTCATCAATAACTACCATGTCCCACTTGAAGTAGGGACTACATTGTTCCACCAACCAAGGGAGAATTTCACGGTTGACGATGTAGATATCCGCATCTTGCTCCAGGGCAGCTCGCCTTTGTTTGGGTGTTCCCACAATCTTGGCATATCGGAGATGGTGAAGCTCCTCCCACTGCTCTATTTCATCACTCCATACCGTGTTTGCGACACGGAGAGGGGCGATGACCAGAACCTTTGAGACTTCATAACGGTCAAACATCAGTTCATTGATGGCCGTCAAGGTCGTAGCAGTTTTTCCCATCCCCATGTCTAGGATGACTGCTGCATAAGGGTGACCTATGATGAAGTCCTTGGTGACTTCTTGATAATCATGTAAACTCAATTTCATCTAGCACTTCTCCAATCTTCTCAATACTGTCCAGCACATGAACCTTGAAGCCTAATCGCTCAAATAGTCTGTGCCTTGTCACTTGTAGTAAACGTGGCTTTCCACCAGGAGCTTTCACCTCCACCATGCCAAACTTACCCTTGGGTAAAAACACCAACCTGTCTGGCACACCGCCAAACGAAGGCGATACCCATTTGGGACAAATCCCACCACGCTTTTTCACTTCACTCACCAACTGCTGTTCAATAACTTTTTCTCGCATAATAAATCCTTTCGTCAAATTGAAGTGTGGAGGTATAGTACAGTCATTTCTAAAACTCCCCTTATAGGTTTTTTATAGTAATTTTTGCTTATAGGATAGTTTTAGAAAAGACCATAATAGACCTACACAAAATCAAATCATGTTAGTCGTGCTAGTCCTTTTAACTAATCTGTTCTAATGATTAGAACTCATCAATTCTTATCATCAGGTCAATGACTAGCACATCTAAAATCTCTCCCCATCTCCGTTGTGGAGGTAGGACATGGAAAATGATGGTCACTAGTCTAAGAAATCATAATCATCATCAACCAATTTCAAACCTAGAATAAGGTTTCCTTTATTGGTACGCTTGCGTCTAAATCCTGCCTGGTCCAGGGCAGAATAAAAGTCGGTCGTGCTGCGCGTGTACTCCATATTTTTGGCACAGTAGCCACGGTACTGACTGTAGAGTTCTCCAGATTTTTCTGTCAACTGGTCACCAACTTGACAACAGTCACTAAGGAAGTGCCCTAACCAATCATTAGCTTCTCGGTAGGCTTTGACGGAATTTGAAACAGCAGCTGGCACACTTGTCTTGAAGTTTGCCTTGATGGCTTTTTCTGCCCCTTCAATAATCCAAGACATAATGGCTGGTGCCGCATGGTCGTACAAATAGTCCGCAAAGTTTTTGATGTCAGAGCGACCAGTGATTTTGGCATTAAATGGGATAACAAGCAAACGTCGCCACGTTCCATCATCGTTCGCTCCCACTTTAGGCAGATGGTTGGTATAAAGAACCAGCGTATGTGATGGCACAAAGTGGAAGGGATCCTTGTACTTTTTCTCTGCTTGGATTTCATCTGTAGAGGTAATCTGCTTAACAACGGCTGTATTAAGTCGCATTCCTTCAGCCATCTCAGAAGCAATCACGAGACGCTTTCCTTTAAGCTCCGCAAGTTCAGGACTGACGTTTCGCTTGTTAGACATGGTTAAGGCATCCGCCGATAATTTCCCAGAGTAGCTTCCTAGCACACGAGCGATGGTATTCCAAAAGGTAGACTTACCGTTTGCGCCACCACCATAGGCAATAATCATGTGTTCCTGATAAACCTTACCAATCGCTGCCATCCCAATGATTTCTTGAACATAGTCAATCAACTCTTGGTCGTTACAGAAAAAGGTAGCCAAGGTTTCCTGCCACAAGTCCTGGCCTTTGTCACTAGGAGAGACAGCTGTCATTTTAGTAATGTAGTCTTCAGGATTATGTTCTTGCTGTCCTTTTGTTCCTTGTCGCAAATCATAGGTAGCCTCAGGAGTGTTTAGTAACATGTCATCACTATCCAACTCTGATAATTCAACCGTAAGCATAGGCTTTGCGGTATTATAGACAGCCATTAAATTCTTATAGTCACGGTGTTTCATGACAAATTTATGGAACTCTTTTGCCGCAAGATAGGCTTTAAGATATTTCAACTGTAGAGAGGTCTCAACAGCATTTTCTAGACGTTTCCCTCCTGCCTTGATGGTCATTTCATCAATACCTGAAGATTGAAGCTGTTTCTCTGTTGCTTCTAAAAAGGTATTTGCTTCCGCAAGTTGTTCATCGGTAAATTGAACCACTGCCCCTAATGCCAACTGCTTGTTCTCACGCCAGTGCGTTCCATCGTAGTAAAGATAATCCGTTGCATTGGTGTAAGCGAGCTTATTGGCATACTCTCTAGCAAGAACCCCAGCTTCACCAACATCTGAATAATCGTCAGGTTTTAGTGATTCCCTTTGAAACTCTTCTGGTGACTTATAATCTTTGGAGTTTTTGATGGTTTTGTTATAAAACCGAACAGCACTTCCCCAAATGGTGTCAAGCTCCGCCTTCTCAAGAGGGGGAACACATTTGAGAGCTTGTCCATCAAAGCCGTCTCGTGCTTCCTTTGTGACACCTAATCGCTTGAGAATTTTCGCCGCAAAAACCGACATGGTTGAGTTGCGACTACCTTCAGTGATTGGCCCTGTCGGTGGATGATAGAAGCCTACATCAAAGTCCTCTTCATCATCTGAAGTCGTCGTAGCATCGAGTAAATCCTCATCAATGGTCAACCAAGAGTCGTGCCATAGAACTTGTGCGTTGGGATTCCCAAAAAAGAAACGGGCCGCATCCTTAGCATTAGTGTCAAAGAAGCCATAGCGATTAACAAGTTCTTCTTTCAGTAAGGCATAGGTGTCTTTATCCGTGACTTCATTGATTTGGAAGTAGATATGGAATTTGGGTCTCGCAGCCTTATCTCCTTTTTGAACCATATGGTTTCGACTGGTTACTAAGGCAAAGTTGTAATCCGCAAAGAGTTCTTTAAGAAATTCCTCAGTCACCCACTCATCAGGAGTATCCGTATGGTCATTATCAATATCCATGACCAGTACATCTGACTTAATAAAGTTTGCATTTGAACGAGTACTGTTTGTAAACAAGCCAGCCACATGGTCAAAGAGTGCTACCTTTTGGAGAGTTGTTTTGTCTGAAATCATTACTTGATGAGGATAAACTGTTGTCGTTTGAATACCCGTCTGTCCTGAATGAGATAAGGTAAATTGCATAAATCATAGCCTCCATTTTGGAAAAATAATCTGTGAAGGTTTCCCTTCCTACCTACTAGGGGAAGAATGAAGGCGTTTAGTCCAAAAAGTTTCAAAAAAATTTTTTCTTCTATAAATAACTATTGAGCGACCTTCCATCGCTCAAATTTTTTATATTTTTTAAATCTGTTTAGACTAAAACGCAAAAAAGTCCCCCTAGTAGGTGTAAGGGCGAGATAACCCAAACAAACCTAAAGGAGGACTTTCTATGGAAAACACCATAAACCGTCAAGAACAAGAAGACTTGACAGACACACTCATCGCCATCAGCGTTATCGCTAGGCTCTTAGCTCGTAAGTTACAAAAGGAGGAAACTAAATGAGTCAGCATAAACAACTACTTGAACTAATTACAGAGATGGAAGGCACAGCTAAATACTACCTACGCTTGGTAGATGAGTTCAAGAAACTCCTCTCTAGCGAGGAAGAAACTGAAACAACTTCTGAAGAACCAAAACCAGAGACACAAAAGGTACTTAAGCTAGAAGATGTTCGTGCGGTCCTAGCGACCAAAGCTAAAGATGGCTACAAGAATGAGGTTCGTGCTCTTCTCAATAAATATGGAGCTGAATCATTATCTGCTTTAGCCAATGAGCACTACGCAGCTGTTCTTGAAGAAGCTGGAGGAATTGGCAATGACTAATCACGCAGTACTCTCTGCTTCTGCTTCTCATCGCTGGCTCAACTGCCCACCTTCTGTACGACTTACCGAAGATATGCCAGATGTGACCTCAGAGTTTGCCCTTGAAGGAACAGACGCTCACGAGCTATGCGCTTATCTTGTTGAGAAGGCATTGGGTAGGAAGGTGCGTGATCCAACTAAGGACTTATCCTTCTACAATGAAGAAATGCAAACCTGTGCCGAGGAATATCGCAACTACGTCATGGAACAGGTAGAAAAAGCTAAGGACTACTCTCGAGACCCTACAGTTCTAGTTGAGCAACGACTTGACTTCTCCAAATGGGTGCCTGAAGGCTTTGGAACTGGTGACTGTTTGATTGTGGCAGATGGACTACTGCAAGTCATCGACTACAAGCATGGACTAGGTGTTCTAGTTGATGCAGACCACAACCCACAAATGATGTGCTATGCTCTTGGGGCCCTTGAGATGTTCGACGGTCTCTATGATTTTGATAAAGTCACTATGACCATCTTCCAACCACGTAAGAACAACATCTCTACCTTTGAAATGGATAAAGCTGAACTTCTTGAGTGGGCTGAAAACGAACTCTCCCCCAAAGCTGAACTTGCCTTCAAAGGGGAAGGGGAGATGACCTCTGGTAAACACTGTCAGTTCTGCAAACTCAAGAATGTTTGTCGCAAACGTGCAGAGGATAACTTGGCGCTCGCCAAGATGGAATTTGCGGACCCTGCTACTCTAGACTATGAGGATATTGCAGAGATTTTGCCTAAACTAGATTTACTTGTTTCGTGGGCAAATGATGTCAAAGCCTATGCTTTGAAAGAAGCAACTGAAGGACACAATATTCCAGGCTACAAACTGGTAGAAGGACGTTCAGTTCGTAAGTTTTCAGACGAAGCGGCCGTCAGTCAAGCTGTGATGGAAGCTGGCTTTGACCCTTACGAAAAGAAACTCCTCACTATCACAGCCATGACCAAACTCCTTGGCAAGAAAAACTTTAATGACCTACTTGGTGGTCTGATTGTAAAACCAAGCGGTAAACCTACACTCGTTCCTCTTGATGATAGTCGTCAAGAGATGAACCTAGCTAAAAATGAATTCAAAGAGGTATAAAAGAATGTCAACTAAAGTACAAACAACAAAAGTGATCACTGGTAAAAACACACGCTTCAGCTACTTGAATGCCAATGAACCAAAGTCTATTAACGGAAGCACACCGAAGTACAGTGTCTCCCTCATCATTCCAAAAGATGATATTGAGACTGTCGACAAAATCAAAGCAGCCATTGAGCTTGCCTACAAGGAAGGTGAGGCAAAACTCAAAGGCAATGGGAAAACAGTACCAGCACTTTCTATCCTTAAAACACCACTCCGTGATGGGGACTTAGAACGCCCTGATGATGACGCTTATCGCAATGCCTACTTCGTAAATGCCAACTCGCCACATAAGCCTGGGGTCGTTGACGGAAATCGTCAAGAGATTATCGACACCTCAGAACTCTACTCCGGTATCTACGGTCGTGCATCTATCTCCTTCTATGCCTTTAACTCTAACGGTAACAAGGGTATTGCTTGTGGGCTTAACAACCTGCAAAAACTTCGTGATGGAGAACCGCTCGGTGGACGTACTCGTGCAGAAGATGACTTTGCGACTGATGACGATGATGATTTCTTGAACTAATATAGGAGGATATTACTTATGGACATTTACACAATTTTACTTTACACAATTCTTGGTATTTACGTCTTTCTTGGACTCTATCTCAACTACATGACCATCCGTGACGATATTCGTCGTGAGAAAGAGCGAAAAGCTAAAAAGAAACGTCAAGACAACAACTCAACTCCGCTACATCGTAGCCGTTAATACTTCTGGTGGCAGCACTCCTGCCACCTTTTTATGAAAGGACAAACTATGCCAATTAAAGAACTATCGATTGACTTAGAGATCTACTGCGAAGTGGATTTGAGAAAGTCTGGTGTCTACCGCTACGCTGAAGATGATTCCTTTGAAATTCTTCTTCTAGCTGTCTCAGTTGATAACGAACCAGTAACCGTTTATGACTTAACAAAGGAAGAACTTCCTGATGAAATCCTACAAGCATTGGTAGATGACACCATCATCAAGTGGGCATTTAATGCCAGCTTTGAACGCATCTGTCTGTCTAACTGGCTCAAGAAACATCACCCAGAATTACTATCCGAAGGTTTCCTATCTCCTAACTCATGGCGATGCAGTATGGTTTGGTCAGCATATCTTGGTCTGCCACTCTCACTTGAAGGAGTCGGAACTGTCCTCAAGCTCAAGAACCAAAAGTTAAAGGAAGGCGGAGATTTAATTCGTTACTTCTGCCTTCCTTGTAAACCAACCAAGGTTAACGGTGGACGAACACGAAACTTCCCCAATCACGCGCCCGACAAGTGGTCTGCTTTCATTGATTACAATAAGCGTGACGTTGAGGTAGAGTTAGCCATCAAAGAGAAACTCCGTAACCACCCTGTTCCTGACTTTATTTGGGACGAATACCATCAAGACCAGATCATCAATGACCGTGGGATTGGTATTGACGTGGACTTTATCAATGCAGCTATTACCATTGACGGGGAAAGTAAGACTAAAATCCAAGAAGAATTGAGAAAACTAACTAGACTTGATAATCCCAACTCCGTTCTTCAGATGATTGGTTGGCTAAGAGAACACGGAGTGACCACTGATTCCCTCGATAAGAAATCTGTAAAAAAACTCCTCAAAACTGTCGATGAGAAAACTGCACAAGTTCTCAAACTTCGGCAGCAAGCCGCTAAATCCAGTGTTTCTAAATATCAAGCAATGATGAACTGTGTCTGTAAGGATGGACGTGCTAGAGGGATGTTTCAATTCTATGGAGCCAATCGTACAGGGCGTTGGGCTGGACGCTTAGTGCAACTCCAGAACCTACCTCAGAACCATCTTCCTGACCTTGAGGAAGCTAGAAAACTTTTCAAAACTGGTGACCTAGAAGCTACTGAACTCCTTTACGATACGCAAGATACTCTATCGCAACTTATTCGCACTGCTTTTATTCCAAGTAAGGGCAAGAAGTTCATAGTGTGTGACTTCTCTGCCATCGAGGCGCGTGTTCTGTCCCACTTAGCTGGAGAGACATGGCGGAGCAAGGTCTTTGAAAAAGGTAAGGACATCTACTGCATGTCTGCCTCTCAAATGTTTGGAGTTCCTGTCGAGAAACATGGGCAAAACGCAGACTTGCGTCAGAAAGGGAAGATATCCGAATTGGCCTGTGGCTATGGTGGAGCAGTTGGCGCACTTAAAGCTATGGGTGCAATCGATATGGGACTTGGGGAACAGGAACTTCAACCACTTGTGGATTCGTGGCGACAGGCTAACCCCAACATCGTGCTTTTTTGGTGGGATGTCGATAAGGCGGTTAAGTCTGCAGTAAAGTTCCAAGAACAAACTGAAACTCACGGTATTCAATTTACAACAAGTAAAGGGATATTATTTATCACTCTCCCTTCTGGTCGAAAACTTGCCTACGTCAAACCTAAGATGGGTGAGAACAAATTTGGTGGAGAGTCAGTTACCTATGAAGGAAGTGGTACAGCCAAACGTTGGGAACGACTTGAAAGTTATGGTCCAAAGTTTGTCGAAAATATCGTCCAAGCCATCAGCCGTGATATTCTTGCCTACTCCATGAAACAACTACAAGAGTTCAAGATTGTAGGTCATGTACATGATGAAGTCATCATTGAGTGTGATCAAGACCAAAGCCTTGAAGAGATATCAAGTCTAATGGGTATAGCACCCAACTGGATGCCTGATATCAATCTTCGTGCAGATGGTTATGAATGCCTCTTCTATCAGAAGGACTAGACACAAAAAACGGTTCACTACCCAATATATGGTAATGAACCGTTTTATATTACATAATGGTTGTCATGAGTTCTCTAACAATCTGAACTGTTTTCTCAAAAGAAATATTTTGTGCATATTTGAATTGTCTCTGATAACGTGCCCAAAGTTGCTTTTGATAGTCAGAAATTTCAATGCTATCTAGCTGACTTTCCCAAATGTCAATTGCCTCTTTACTTCCTCGTTTTTCTACGGTATTAACCAGAGCTTTACGCAACACATCGAAATCTATCTCGTCTTTTCTGATATGATACAAGGTAAAAAGATCATAACGATCACGAGGACGTGTTGATGCCACTCCTCGGCTAATAATAGTTTCCAATTTTTCAGCTAGGACAGTTTCCAAATTATAAGTCCAAACCTCAATGGTTTCATTAGTAAATAAAGATGGCATCGAATAAGTAATTTCTCGAGGCGTAATCTTATCGCCTGTTGTGATGTCAATAAAGACAACCTCTCTTAAAGTATCAAAGGTAGCATTGAGCTTTAAAGAAAATCCCCCGTATTCGTCATCTCGACGAATCGGCTCTAATTTATCTACTTCAAATGAAAAGATATCATCCGAATCTGAAAGAATCTCCTCGAAGATTTCAATCAAATTCTCTTGATTAAGTGCAGTCCCTTTAAGCGTCACATCTAAATCCATCGTCGTTCGCTTATCAAGTCCTATCAACTGTCCAATTAAATAACCACCTTTAACAATAAAAGAATCCTTATAAGAACTTTTAGCAATCAATTTCAACACCTGTTCAATCAGGAAGTTTTGTTGGAGCTGCTGGGCAGGAATACCTCTATCCTTAGCCATATTCTTAATCTTTGCCTTAAAGCTATTTGCATTGGAAAACATTAGGCTAATACCTCCATGTAAGATTGCAACTTATTAGTCACCTTGAATAACTGTGCATAGTGAAAAAGTTTTGAATAGTTAACTTTGTGATTTTGAAAATACATCTTAAATGCAGGAGCAATAACTTGAACATCAACCTGATAAATTGGCCTTAGACACTCTGCTAAAACCCTCTCTGGCTCGTAAACCTTAACCTTCTGGCCCTCTTGTCTCTCAAGTTCTACAATCCCTTCATCGTAATAGGACCGAAGAGCTATGGGGCGTATACCTACTGCTTTAACATTTTTTGTATTAGTTCCGTAAGGGAAACTCATGGTCATCTCAAAAGGAACTGTTAGCGATAGGCCATGTAGCCAAAGAGCTGTTTCTAAAGAAAAAATTCCTTTTGAAAAACGTTGCTGTGCCACGAACCATTCATCCAGATAAGTATCAGGGAGGCGATATAACCCTTTTTCTTCAACCTCTACTTGTCCTTCATCAATCATTCTCAGCAGTATTTTGTAGGGGAGTTTCTCTTCAAGAACTTGTTGAAAAGTCAAAAATCCTTGATGTTGTTGAAAAGAAGCCATAATCATTTCATTATTATTCATAATAGCAGTATCCTTTCATCAGAAATAAAATGCTAACACTTTTATTAAATGTTAGCATTTTATTCCTTTTTTATCAACTATTTCGGATTTAATTCCTGCAATAAAGCCGCCACTAAAGCACGAGCTTTTGGCAAACGATAGAAACCAGTAGAACGTTTAACACCAATCCTAGCGAACACATCCTCAATGCTCTCATCAAACTCTTTGGCGAGCAAGCCCAAAGTGATATCATACAAGTCCTTATCTACTTGCCTGACTTTCTCAAGTAAATCTTGTAGCATTTCTGCAAACATAAATTCTTCCAGTTCTTCAGTGGAGCTGTGAAGAGTAGATTCATCCGTATCAATCCAGACTTCATATGAAATAATCTCTTCAGGGTACCTCTAAAAACTCCCTAAATTTCCCCAAAATGAGATAATAGAATAAAAAGCAATGAGGAGAGCTGTCATGCATTTATTCACAGACGATGAAAAAATCTTGTCCAAACTATCAGAGAAAGGCAATCCCTTAGAACGTTTGGATGCGGTTATGGATTGGAATCTCTTTCTTCCTTTGTTGTCAGAGTTA
>JAKTNK010000015.1 GCA_029593465.1 Streptococcus suis | reverse complement strand
TCATTTATGTTAGCTCCTTTCAGACAAATGTGGTAGTTTATCTGAGCCTAACATAGATGGCTTTTTCTGTCTAGCTTAATTTTACAAATTGGGAGTCTAAAACAAACGGTCTTCTACTCTAGAGCTATCTCGTAGCCCTGTGACCGTAACTCCTAAAAGTCTGACACCTGCAGTTGTGCTTTCTAAACCATCATAAATGCGGTGCGCTTCTTGCTCAATCACTTCTAGCGATTGGCTCGCTTCTGAGAGCGTATGACGCTTGGTTAAGGTTGTAAAGTCCGAGTAACGAACCTTAATCACCACTGTTTTGCCTAGTTTTTCTTGTTTGATGAGTTCTGCTACGACGCGGTTTGCATTCTTTGATAATTCGGCTTTGATGTCCTCATCCGTGTAAAGCAGTTTGCTATAAGTGCGTTCACTACCGATTGATTTACGAATCCGATTGGGCTTAACAGGGGCATTAGACACCCCTCTTGCTTTGCGGTAAAGATCATAGCCAAATCTTCCAAAGTGATCAATCAGAGTCATCTCTGATAATTGTAGCAAATCCTTACCTGTCTTGACATTTAAGTCATGAAGTTTTTCCACAGTTTTCTTACCAACCCCATGAAATTTTTCAATCGGAAGCTTCTCGAGAAAGGCTTGCGCATCTTCTGGCACAATCACGGTCAACCCGGCTGGTTTTTGAAAATCAGATGCCAATTTTGCCAAAAATTTGTTATAGGAGACCCCGGCTGAACAGGTCAGTTGCAATTCCTTCCAGATATCGTGTTGAATTAACTTAGCGACCTTGACAGCTGATTTCAGATGTAGTTTATTAGCCGTCACGTCCAAGTAAGCCTCATCGATAGACATGGGCTCAACAAGGTCTGTATAGCGTTTGAAAATCGCCCTCACCTGCAGACCAACTTCACGGTACTTGCTGTAATTCCCCGAGATAAAGATGGCTTGTGGGCATCGCTCATAGGCCTCTTTGGCACTCATGGCAGAATGAATGCCAAATTGTCTGGCTTCGTAGGAACAGGTGGAAACAACACCTCGCCCACCCGTTTCTCGAGGATCCTTGGCAATAATCACCGGTTTTCCTTTTAAACTCGGATTATCTCGTACTTCCACTGCCGCAAAAAAGGCATCCATATCAATATGGATGATCTTACGTGACGTGTCATTCATCAGTGGAAAAATCAACATTAGCTCCCTCACTCCTTACCCCATTGCAATAATCATCCTTATTCGATGAACTGTCATCTCTAAACACTAACTAAGCCAACACGCCTATGAAAACGCTGTCTTTCCATAACCTATATGCCCATCTCAAAGCCTCTTTTAAATCGCCATCATCAGAAAATATAGCATTAAAAACAGACTGCAAAAACTGGCTCCCTATGTGATTATTCTTTGGAAATCTTACTAGCTGTTAACAGAATATGATTGACCGTAACTACCTTACTTCAAACTTTATTATACCCCTTTTTATCTTTATAATACAGTTATAGCTATCTTTCACAAACTGTACTAGAAAAGAAACTGATAAATGTCAAGTATTATGCTTGTGAAATCGTTTTCTTGTTGTTATAATGGGATTGTAAAGTGTAACAGTTGATGGTTACGAATTTAAAGGAGACATTTTATGGCAACAGTAAAGACAAACACAGACGTTTTCGAAAAAGCTTGGGAAGGCTTTAAGGGAGACGATTGGAAAGAAAGAGCAAGTATCGCTCGCTTTGTACAAGCTAACTACAAGCCTTATGATGGGGATGAGAGCTTTCTAGCTGGTGCGACAGAGCGCTCACTTCATATCAAGAAAATTATCGAAGAAACCAAAGCACAGTACGAGGCAACCCGCTTCCCTATGGACACTTGTCCTACTTCAATCGCTGATATCCCTGCGGGATACATCGACAAAGACAATGAAGTGATTTTTGGTATCCAAAACGATGAGCTCTTTAAACTTAACTTCATGCCAAAAGGTGGTATCCGTATGGCTGAGACCACTTTGAAAGAAAATGGTTATGAACCAGATCCTGCTGTGCATGAAATCTTCACGAAATATGTGACAACCGTTAACGATGGTATCTTCCGGGCCTATACTTCAAACATCCGTCGCGCTCGTCACGCTCACACCGTTACTGGTCTGCCAGATGCTTATTCACGCGGACGCATTATCGGGGTTTACGCTCGTCTTGCTGTTTACGGTGCTGACTTCTTGATGCAAGAAAAAGTTAACGACTGGAATGCCATCACTGAAATTGATGAAGAATCTATCCGTCTTCGCGAAGAAATCAATCTTCAATACCAGGCTCTTGGTGAAGTTGTCAAACTCGGTGAACTTTATGGTGTTGATGTGCGTCGCCCTGCTGAAAACGTTAAAGAAGCAATCCAATGGGTTAACATTGCCTTTATGGCTGTCTGCCGTGTCATCAACGGTGCTGCAACTTCTCTTGGACGTGTGCCAATCGTTCTTGATATCTTCGCAGAACGTGACCTAGCTCGTGGCACATTCACCGAATCAGAAATCCAAGAATTCGTGGATGATTTTGTCCTTAAACTCCGTACAGTCAAATTCGCTCGTACCAAAGCTTACGATGCTCTTTACTCAGGTGACCCAACCTTCATCACGACATCTATGGCTGGTATGGGTAACGATGGCCGTCACCGTGTTACAAAGATGGACTACCGCTTCTTGAACACTCTTGATAACATCGGTAACTCACCAGAACCAAACTTGACCGTCCTTTGGAGTGACAAATTGCCGTACGCTTTCCGTCGCTACTGCATGCACATGAGTCACAAACACTCTTCTATCCAATACGAAGGAGTGACAACCATGGCCAAAGACGGTTATGGTGAAATGTCATGTATCTCATGTTGCGTATCTCCACTTGACCCTGAAAACGAAGAACAACGCCACAACATCCAATACTTCGGTGCCCGTGTTAACGTGCTTAAAGCCCTCCTAACAGGACTTAACGGTGGTTACGATGACGTGCACAAAGACTATAAAGTCTTTGACATTGAACCTGTCACAGATGAAGTTCTTGACTTTGACACCGTTAAAGCTAACTTTGAAAAATCACTAGACTGGTTGACAGATACTTACGTTGATGCCCTTAACATCATCCACTACATGACTGATAAGTATAATTACGAAGCTGTTCAAATGGCCTTCTTACCATCTCGTCAACGTGCCAATATGGGATTTGGTATCTGTGGCTTTGCCAACACAGTTGATACCTTATCAGCTATCAAATACGCAACCGTCAAACCTATCCGTGACGAAGATGGCTACATCTACGATTACGAAACGATTGGTGATTTCCCTCGTTGGGGAGAAGATGACCCTCGTTCAAATGAACTCGCAGAATGGTTGATTGAAGCCTATACAACTCGTCTTCGTAGCCACAAACTCTACAAGGATGCTGAAGCAACCGTATCACTCCTTACCATCACCTCAAACGTTGCCTACTCTAAACAAACGGGTAACTCACCAGTTCACCGCGGTGTTTACCTCAACGAAGATGGTAGTGTCAACACGTCTCAACTAGAGTTCTTCTCACCAGGTGCCAACCCATCCAACAAAGCGCGTGGTGGTTGGTTGCAAAACTTGAACTCTCTTGCAAGCCTTGATTTCAGCTACGCTGCCGATGGTATCTCACTCACCACTCAAGTCTCTCCTCGTGCTCTTGGTAAAACACACGATGAGCAAGTTGAAAACTTGGTGACTATCCTCGACGGCTACTTCGAAAACGGTGGACAACACGTCAACTTGAACGTTATGGACTTAAATGACGTTTACAAGAAAATCATGGATGGAGAAGATGTTATCGTTCGTATCTCTGGGTACTGTGTTAATACCAAATACCTCACTCCTGAGCAAAAAACAGAATTGACACAACGTGTCTTCCACGAAGTCCTCTCAATGGACGATGCTCTTAATGCCTAACCCAAAAACCTTACCCTAGTCAGGGTAAGGTTTTTTCATATTAACTCAAAAACTACCAACTCTAGAGAGCTGGTAGCCATTAAGATAATCAAGAGGCTAAGTTATCATCCTATCATCGCAAGCTCGGCCATTATCACATCCATCAAGGACTTGCGATTAGCGATCCACTGCGTGCGATTATCCTGATCATAGGTGCGATTGGTCAAAAAGATAACAGCCTGTTGCGCTTGACGATTAGCCATGATAAATGGCCCAGTATAACCCGTGTGGGTAATCCAATCACCATCCAAGTCCCAACCCAAAGCCCGCGTTTTAGTGACAGATGGACTTACATTCGTCCATAAGTCTGCTGCAAAATCATCCTCTAAATAATGCTCCAAGAACCTTTCAAGATCTTTCACAGTAGAGAAAAGTCCCGCTGAACCTGCATGCTCTTTTAAAACCCTAGCCTTAGGATCATGGACATAACCATCGGCAACACCTTTTACCGTCGGTACTGCCTCCATCCGTGGACCAAACGAGGTTTGGGTCATCCCCCAAGGCTGAAAAATGTCCGCTGCAAACAATTCTGATAGAGATTGTTGGGAAAGGTGCTCCATCATAAACCCTAAAAGCAAGAAGTTAATATCGGTATAGAGGAAGTCTTGATGCGGTTTAACTGCTATCTGATTGATTGCGTCGGTTAATTCAGCTGCCGTCAATTGATGGCGATTGGGGATAAAAGGGTCAATCCCAGAAGTATGCGTTAAAAGGCGTCGAAGGCTTAATTGACTATCTTGAAAAGCTGGATAGTAGTATTGTAACGGTTTGTCAATGTCCAGTTTGCCTTGATGTTGCCAAAAAGCTGCTATCGTCGCGACACCAACAACCTTAGACACACTCGCCAGATCATAAACCAGACCAGGACAGACCAAACGCTCACCATCAATGGTACCAAGGTAATGCTCTTGCCAACGACCTTGGCGGTATATGGCTAGGCTGGCACCTCGATAGTGCCCCTCAAGCATCTGCTGATTGATTTTTTCAAGGACTGCTTTCATAAGCCTCTATTTAGTAAACCAAAGCTCAATGCGGCTTGGGTCTGACACGACCAGCACACGCGCTTGTTTGTCAATATAAGGCGCCAAGCCCTTACCTTCAAAATAATCGTATAAGACCATTAAATCGTCATTTTTAGGCAGCTGAAACTCAAAAAATTCAATGTCCCAAGTCATTTGCGGCTCAATTGTTAAATCTGGCCCTTCTGCTGTTTCAAAGCTCAACTTAAGTGGCAAATCTCCCTCAAAAAGGTCATTATAAAACGCTTGGCTGAGTTCTGGATTCGGAACATTTAAGACCACTTCTTCCACATGGAAATCTGACAACCCTTTAAAATGCTCATCACGAACAACGTCGATAACAGTCACCTGCTCTAAGGACTCAATCCTATCTTCAGCGTGGATTAAAATAGCATCCCCCTGAGGAGATACCGTCTCAAATGCATATCCTTTTGGCCCCTTAAAGACATGACGAGTTGTCGCACCGTGAGCTAATAACTGAGCGATTTCATCTGCTTCAGCCTTTATCACAACACAATTCAACTTCTTCGTCCCTTCAGCAGCCCTCGTACGGTATGTTGGAGATTCTTCAATAACGAAACGAATATCTGACGATGCATGACCAGATAAAAAGGCTAGAGCATTTTCTTCACTGACCAACTTCATGCCAAGACTTTTTTGTAAAAAGTCTAAATTTAAATCTCTATCTTCAACCCTTATCACTGGAGATTTGAGGGTAATATTTGTAAACAATGACATGCTGTCCTCCTCATTCTTATTTATTGTATGCAAAAATAAGCTATTTGACAAGAAATTATCACAACTTCTCTGATTTTTTTGACAGAGATATTTACTTCTCACCTTTTTTTCAGTAAGATGATAGAATGACTGGTACTATCATCTTACAGCTTATACAACTTTTTTTAGTAATCGCTATCATCATCATTTCAGCCTATGTGATTTATCACATCAAATCCCATCACATCAATCCTTTTAAACGCTTTTGGACGGGATTTGGCATCGGACTTGTCACAGACTTATTGGACACTCTGGGGATTGGCTCTTTTGCCACCACAACAACGCTCTTTAAAGCAACCAAAATGATCGACAACGATAGTCAACTCCCTGGGACAATGAACGCGGTTCATGTGATTCCTGTCTTAATCCAATCTCTCTGTTTTATCTTAGTGGTCAATGTTGAACCACTAACCCTGGTGAGTATGGCAGGAGCCTCCTTTATCGGTGCCCTCTTTGGCACACGTCTTACTAAAAACTGGCATACCCCTACCGTCCAGCGTATCTTAGGTACGTTATTGATTATCGCAGCCTTTATCTCGATTTATCGCTTATGGTCAAATCCTGGAGCGGACATCGTTGAGAGCGCTCATGGATTAAGCGGCATCTGGCTAATCATTGGGATTGGCTTTAACTTTATTATTGGCGTTTTGATGACCATGGGACTTGGTAACTATGCTCCTGAATTAATCTTTTTCTCCCTAATGGGACTTAGTCCTGCGGTGGCAATGCCCGTGATGATGCTTGATGCTGCTATGATTATGATGGCATCAACAACACAATTTATCAAAAACGATCGCATCAGTTGGAACGGCTACGCTGGTATGGTCTTTGGGGGCATCGTTGGCGTTCTCATTGCCGTTGCTTTTCTAGCCAATCTCAATCTCAACAACCTTAAAATACTTGTCATCATCATTGTGCTCTTTACAGGGCTGATGTTAATCCGCTCTTCCTTTAAACCGCAATTAAGCGATAAACGCCTCAAGAAACACTAATTACTAAATCCCCTTGATATCATCAAGGGGATTTGACTTCCACGAAAAAAGCCTCTGGAACGATAATCCAGAGGCTTTTTGTGGGCGAGATATTAAGCGTATAGTAATTTGTAAAGTGCAACAGCTGCAACACTTGCCAGAATTGGTGCCACGACAGGAACCCAAGCATACCACCATCTTGAGCCACCTTTATGCTCACCAAGAACTGATTTTGGCAAGAAGTGGTGCAAGAGACGAGGACCAAAGTCACGCGCTGGGTTAAGACCAGGACCAGTAGGACCACCAAGTGAAGCAACTAAAGCCATCACCAAGAAACCAAGGGCCATGTGGGCAACAGCTTGACCAGCATTGAGATGAGCTCCTAGTTGAACTTTAGCAGTCATTTCAGTAGTATTCAAACCTTGGCTAGCAGCAAATTGTGCTACCTCAGCACCAAAATAGTTTTTCGTCATTGCCATCGCTCCCAAGAAGAGAACAAAGGAACCGAAGAACTCATTGATGAAGCCATTGATTTGAGCACCTTTACGAGTCTCAACAATATCTGTATCAAGAGATGAAATCGTTGAGAATGAGCCCAAGATATGGCCTGGATTTTCAGTTGCCAGATAGTAAGGGCGATAAGCAGCAACTACGACAGCTTGACCGGCAATAGCACCAAGGATTTGTGCCACAATGTAAGGTGCCACGTGTGCCCAAGGGAAATAACCAGATACTGCTAATCCAAGGGTGAAGGCTGGGTTGATGTGGTTACCAGAGACATTTCCAAACATAAGAGCAGGAATCATAACCCCCATACCATAACCAACAGCGATAGTCAACCAACCACTGGCATGACCTTTTGTGCCTTTTAACTCAACGTTTGCAACAGCCCCGTTACCTAGAATGATAAGGAAGGCTGTCCCAAGAAATTCTGTAAGATATTTTACAGTCCATGTAACATCCATGTTTTGAATTATCCTTTCAATGTCGTCTGTTTTTTTCTTTTTCGACATTCACCATTTTATCAAGTATAATGAATAATGTAAAGCTTATCACAAAAAAACATTTGACGCGGAGGAGACTTTTCTATGAAGTATAATCAATACAGCTACATCCCAACATCTGCTGATCAGGCGATGACCGAACTCCTATCACTTGGCTTTGAGGTTGCTAAGACTCAGACGCTCAAGGATAATCTCGAAGCAGTGATTCGTCGGATACTAGCCTTGCAATTCAAACAGACCGATGATGCGCTTTCAACCATGATTGCTGATTTTGAGACAAACTTAGAACAGTTTTTCCAATCAAATCGCCCCTTAACAAAGCAGCAATTCCAGACCATTGCCCTACAACTGTTGGGGTTTATTCCCCATGTTGACTTCACAGATACTGCTCAGATGATTGAGGATATTGCCTTTCCCATCACATCAGATGACCCGATTCTCCCCCTCTATCAGTTACTCGCAACTAGAACCAAGTCTGGTAATACCTTGATTGATCAATTGGTCGCCCAAAACCTAATCCCCGTCACCAATGATTACGTCTATTTCAATGGCAAAAGTTTAGCAACCTTTGATACGTCTGATACCATCAAAGAAGTTGTCTATGTGGATACCTGTGTGGACACTGATAGTGATGGCCGAAGCGACCTCGTCAAAGTTTCCATCATCAGACCTAAAACCCATCGACAACTCCCTGTCATGATGACCGCTAGCCCTTATCATCAAGGGGTTAATGAACCAGCTAGTGACAAGTTGACACACCGTATGGAGGGAGACCTACTGGTTAAAGACAGTGGGACGATTACGGTCAAAACTGAGAGCATCACATTGGTATCCTCTGATAATACCGCTTCAGAAGTTGACGACACCGAAGAAACCTTCCTCTATACCAACAGTTACACCCTCAATGATTACATGCTGGCGCGAGGTTTTGCCAACGTCTATGTCTCAGGAATTGGCACCCTACAATCTGACGGTTTTATGACGACAGGGGACTATCAACAAGTAGAGGCCTACAAAGCCGTCATTGATTGGCTAAATGGACGTGCAACGGCCTTTACAAACCGTCGTCGCACACACACTATCAAGGCTAACTGGGCGACTGGTAAGGTGGCTACAACCGGTTTGTCCTACCTCGGAACCATGTCAAATGCTTTAGCAACAACTGGTGTTGATGGCCTAGAAGTCATTATCGCAGAAGCTGGTATCTCATCTTGGTACAACTACTATCGTGAAAATGGCCTTATCACCAGCCCTGGTGGCTACCCCGGTGAAGATTTGGACACGCTGACAGAGTTCACTTACTCACGTAACTTAGCCCCTGGCGTCTATCTCCAACACAATGCTGCCTATCAGGACTTTCTCAAGCAACAAAGTAGCGCGATTATGCGCGATAGCGGCGATTATAGTCAGTTTTGGCACAATCGCAATTACCTTATTCATGCCGATAAGGTCAAAGCACAGGTTGTCTTTACTCATGGAACGCAGGATTGGAACGTTAAGCCAATCCATGTTTACAACATGTATCATGCCCTACCAGAAGGGGTATCAAAACACCTCTTCCTCCACCACGGAGCTCACGTTTACATGAATGCTTGGCAATCTATCGACTTCAGAGAAAGTATGAATGCGCTTCTCAGTAAGGTCATTCTAGGACAAAATACTGACTTTTCTCTACCACCAATCATCTGGCAAGATAATACTGCTGAACAGACTTGGACAGAACTCAACGATTTCGGAAGTCACAAAACCAAGCAATTGCCTCTAGGCACTGGCCAGAGAGTTATCACTAACCACTATGCCAAAGCTGATTTTGAGCGCTACGGCAAGGATTTTAATACCTTTAAAGCAGACCTTTATGAAGGAAAGGCCAATGCTGTTGTCCTCAATCTCACCCTAGATGAGGATATCCTCCTCAACGGCCGGGCTGAATTGACCCTTATGCTACAATCAAGCACTAATCGAGGCTTATTATCAGCGCAGCTACTTGAAATGGGAACGAAAAAACAACTCCAGCCCCTGCCAAGGATTATCAGCAATACCGTTGATAATGGGCGTTTCTTCCAAATGGAAGCCTTAAAAGAACTCCCTTACAAAGCTGCCAAACAGCGCTTAATTAGCAAAGGCCATCTGAATCTTCAAAATCGTGAGGATCTTCTGACCATCAAAGCAGTTACGCCTGGCCAATGGATGACCATCACCTTAGCCTTACAGCCAAGTATCTATCGTTTAAGAGCTGGCGACCAGCTACAAATACTGCTTTATACCACCGACTTTGAGCACACCATTCGTGATAATTCAGATTACCAACTAAGCATCGACCTTGACCAGTCACATCTAACAATCCCTTATCACTAGAAAACCATATGAAAACACCCCAACGTTTTTTCTGTTTGGGGTGTTTTTCCTTTAAAATCAAGGTCAATAGAGGATACGATATTGGCTCGGTAGATGCCCTAGCAGCCATTAGTAATGATACCAATCAATTCATCTTAGGGAAACTCTGCCAAATCACCCTTAGGCTTCCCCAGCCAAACTGTTCAAGTACAAATTGGACATCGGAACTGCGACCGACTGCAAATGCCTACCCTCTATCTAGATGTGGAGCTTACAACCAGCAGAAAATATCTCTTTAGGCAGACCACTAGGCTTTTCTGAAAAGCTATCACATCATCAATGCGTTGAAGAATTACTTATGCGCGTGAACAAAGTCAACGGTCAAGCCTGTTGAATTGCGTACCAAGCCTTTAAGCGCTGGGTTTTGGAGGCCTTGTGTGTTGAGGTAGTAGATTGGGTTGTAAAGGGCATTATCATAGAGCGCTTTTTCCGCTTCTTTGTAGTTTTCAGCAGCTGCATTAGCATTCATGGCATTTTCAGTAATGGCAGATTGATAAGCCTTGTCATAACTGGCATTGGAGGATTTTCCATAGTTGTACGGGGCGTCAGAGGTGAAGAGCCCATAGAAGGTTGACCCTTCAGGGTAGTCGCCACCCCATGAAACCAAGGCCACTTCAAAGTTTTGGTTCTTAGTGTCTTCTAAACGTTGTTTAAAGGTCACGAATTTCTCTTCGACGGTCAAGCCTGGTAGAGCTGCTTCCCAAGTACTCTTGAGGTAATCAATCGCATTCTTAGTTACTGGTGAATCCGAATCCGCTGTCACTGTCAACTTCAAGGACGTTTGCCCAAGTTCTTTCAATCCTGCTTCAAAGAGTTTCTTAGCTTCCTTAGCATCATAAGTGTAGCCAGGTGCTACAAAGTCTGTCAAATCTTCACCATTGTCAAGTTTTTGAAGGTTTGTTGGGACAAGGGCTTTGGCTGGTTTAGAGCCGGTATCAGCCGCCGCTTCAACAAGCCCTTGTCGGTCTGTGGCAAGATTAAGCGCCTTGCGGATATTAGCATTTGTGAGCGCTTTAACACTGCCAGTTTGGTTATAAACGATATAAGAAGTTCGCGCCGTTGGAACATCTACCACGTCTTTATTGCTTTTATTAGCATTATAAATCGCTGAGGTCGCTGAAATGTCTGTAAAGTCTAAGTCGCCTTGCTTGTACATTTGCACAGCCGTGTCTGGTTTCTTGATGACATCAACCTTAACAGTCTCGGTTGCAACGTTTTTGGCATCCCAGTATTCCTCGTTTTTGATCAATTTGAAACCACCGTTAGAGCCATTCCAACCTTCAACCTTATAAGGACCCGAATAGAGCATATCCTTGGAAGTTGTCGCATAGGATTTACCAGCCTTTTCAACGTAAGCCTCTTTTTGCGGTAAGAAGTTTGAAAAGGCCAGATAATCCATAAATTGAGGGGCAGGATTGGTCAAGGTAAAGATAACTTTATTGCCTTCAGCCTTAACCCCGAGTTTGCTCAAGTCTTTTTCTTCACCAGAGTTGATTTTATCCGCATTTTCCAAATGCGCTTCAACCGCTAAGTAAGCATACTCAGAAGCCGTCTTAGGATCAACGATACGCTGCCATGAGTAAACAAAATCTTTCGCCGTCAAATCGCTACCGTCTGACCATTTCAAGCCGTCACGTAAGGTCGCCGTGTAGGTCAAGCCATCTGCTGAAACCTCCACTTTTTTAGCTAAATCAGGACGTGTTCCACCTTTTCCGTCAAGACGAAGCAGGTTTCCACCAGAATTCCCAATCGCAATATTAGAATAAGCATCTGTGTTTTTTGAGATGTCCAAGGTCGAAATATCGTTTGGAATATACCAATGAATGGTATTTTTATCACCGCTGGATGATTTTGACGAACCACTGCTACAGGCGACTAATAAAGCAGCTGAGGTAACTGCTACTGCACCATATCCTAAACGTTTCCAAGTAAACTGTGTTAACTTACCCATACTTATAACTCCTATCAATTGCCTATAGTTGTAATAGACAAAATTTTCTAAAAATTGTCATTTTAGATAGTTTAACATAACTTTTTAAAAAAAGAAATACTTTTTAGATAATTTTCTGAATTTTGTTGCTATTTCATCATTGCCCGCCTTTTCGCTCAGAAAAAGCCTAGGACTCAAAAGCTCGCCTAAAAGCATTATCGGAACCCTCTAGTGATACCAAAAATGATCTAATCATCGTAGTCGTCAAGATACATTAACCAACAATAGACCACCTAACTTACGAAAGGATATGAACGATAAACCTGCAAGACGGTTTCCACGATTTTTAACGTCTTGTAATCGTCAGAAATAGTGATTTAAAGCCTTTTTAAATCCGCTAAATCAAACCAATCTATCTCAATAAGGCCCAAAATAGACAATAGAAGCATCTACTTGATTTTATTCGCCCTTGCAGTATGTTTGGGCTATTCTCCTTCTATCTCACTTGTATTTTACTCCAAAAATGATAGCCTAAAAATAGATAAAGGTAGTTGCACTAACAACTACCTCATGTAGAACCGTTTAAGACGGGGATCGTCATAACGATTTAAAAATAGCCGTTACTCTCCCAAAGTACTGACGGCTATTTCTTTTGGTTATCAACTTTGAAGATTTGTTAGCACAGACCAATCAAAGCAATCGTGAAACCACCGAAGCCTAAAACCGTCTGTCCAACTTCAACAGCTGTCAAAGCATTGAGAACAGACTATTGACAACTCTTATCGTTTATCTTTCCCTCAGATTTCGATGAGTTGCCCCCTAGCCACCAGCACACTCTCAGAAAATCTAGAGCCACCGTCCTCACTTTTTACCCATCTATCTAACATATCTCATCCCCCCAAAAAACCTCCTGCGATACAGGAAGATTTGTTAAGTTACAACTGATTATCAGTTATATCCTCAACAACGATATTCAAATGATGCTGCATATCAGCATAAAATTCGCCGTTTTTGATGACATCAATCATTTCTAAAAGAGAATACTGAGTAGCCATATAATCATTTAAACGTTTCTCAATTCCAGCATAGGTTCTTTCATCCTCTAATAAAATAGCTCTTGCCCCTATTTCACTTCCGACATATAAGGTTTTCACGAGCTTTGTTTCATGGTTAATTTCAAATTCAAACACTTTAATCGTTGATATTCTAAAAGTTAAGTGCTGTACAGTGGACATGTTTTTCCTCCAAAAACTTCATTTATTACGCTGATACGGCGCTACCTGTCATCACCTTCCCCCTTCGACATAGGGGTTCTTCCCCCAAGTTTAGCTATATAAGTGTCCGTTTCGCCTTCTAGCCAGTTACCATCATAGCAAGCAAGAGACAAATGCCCTCAATCCCCTTCTCCATTATAATCATAACCTCCTATACCATCAACTTTTATTTGGTTATCTATCTGAAACCGACGCCAATACGAACCCATTAAGTTAATACGCTAAGCCTTTGTGAATCTCATTGATGCAGCCTACAACCTTTTTTTATTTGGCAACAGTGGCTATAGTCCTATTCTTTCTAAAATTGGTTGTTTGTTTTTTTAGACATTATCTTCAAAAATCTTCCTACTGTTCAAAGTAGGAAGATTTTTTTTGTTATTCAGTAATTCCGTGTCTGTAATTAAAGGCATGTGCTTCAATTTCCTCAATAGTATCTGGGAAACGCTGTACCAGCCTAGCATTCAAGAGTTTTTTGACAGCCTCTTGCGGAGTTAGATCTCCCACAATTAGAGCATTTCGGAGATATTCTCGGATTTTCCAATATTGTTGTGCATCTTCTAGATACACTTTTTGATACTTTTTAGGTCTAGCTATTATCATTCTAACTAAAACTATAAACACAGAAAGCCCAAGGATCGAACCCATATCTGAATATCCAAATGGTACTGTCAGTAACAAAGCCACTATACCTGTAACCCAAGGATGTTTTTTTACAAAAACACCTATTTTTTGAACATTGAAATCTTGACTTAGTTCTTGAAAATCCTTTTGAATTTCTGAGATGTTAATCACTGACACTTTGCTTGGAAATGGATAACTGCGATTTTCCAATTGCCCATCGACCTCTAAATGGCATAAATCATCACGAACAATTGGGTCAAAAAACGTTGCCTGATAGGTCCTAGCCTTATTTTCAGCATGTTCTTCTGCCACAGTCAAAGTCTTTTGAATACCGATCTTTGTCGCAGCATGTCCTAGTGTCAAACCAGAACTAACTTTTAATGAATCTGTAAATAATCCCATCTCTTACCCCATACGTTTTCTTCTTACACCAGTCAGACCAAGGCCAGACAATACCGCTACACCCAAGAGTGCCACTAGGCTTTCTTGTTCTCCTGTTTGTGGCAATGCTTCAGCACGTGCGACACGTGAGTAGCTTGTTGTTGAGCCATTGGCTGTGGTTGTCACTGTAACCCCTGCTTGTGGTTTAGTAACTGCGACACTGTTCCATTGACTGACACCAGTCATCGGAGTGGCTTTTGAGGTTGTTAGCTGCCCTTTGTTAGCAACATTACCTTTACCCTTAGCTACTTTAGCTTCAAGTCTAGCAATTTCACTCTTAATGAAGTTAAGAGCTTCTGCTTTTTGACTTTTTGATGGAGCAGCACCAAGTGATACGTAGCCAAGTTTTCGAGCTAACATGCCAACTTCATCATCTGATTTAGCTGTTTTCTTAACAGCACCACCTTGATGGATGTAAGCGTCAACTGCGTTGTATAGAGCTTGGTTGTTTTCGTTAGTGTGTGATTTTTGAAGTGCTTCACGAGCGGCAAGAATAGCTTTTAGACGAGCAAGTGTTGCAGCATCTGATGTTGTTTCAGATTTAGCTGATGGATTTGCTTTGTCTTTTGAAACTGTAATAGTTTTACCATCTGGTAGTGTTACTTTAGTATCTTTAGACGTGTCTTCTTTTGGTTCAAGAGCTTTTAGGCTATCATATTCTGCTTGAAGCTCAGTTAGAATAGCTGTTTCATCTTCAAGACGAGCAGTAACATCAGCTAATTTGAGTTCTAGCTCATCAAGTTTAGCTTGAGCGTCTTTGAGAGCTGTTTGTGCAGCTTCTTGGTTAACTTTAGCTGTTGCAAGATTACTTTCAGCATTTAGGTAGCTATCTAATTCTTCAGCAAGAGCTTTAGCTTCTTCAACAAGGCGATCTTTCTCAGCGAGAAGTTGTGCTTTATCATCATTTAATAATTGAAGAGTGTTTTCTTGGTTAGCAAGTTCTGCTTTAGTGATTTCAAGAGCTTGTGCTTTCTCGTTAGCTACGGTTTGAGCTTCAGCGAGTTTAGCTTTAGCTGATTCAAGAGCGGCTTCTTTAGTGCCAAGGTCTGCTGAGAAGTTATCAACAGCGGCTTTGGCTGCAACTTGACGTTCTTTAGCGTTTTGAAGTGCTAGGTTAGCTAGGCGTAGGTTGTTTTCAGCGACTTGTGTTTCTAATGGTGTTGCCATAGCGTCAGCAAGGACTTTTTCAGCCTGTGTTTTTAGCTCAAGAGCAGTAGCATAGTCTGCTGAAACTTTTGCAAGTTCAGCTTTAGCTGCGTCAGAAGCTGTTTGAGCGGCTGCTTGGTCAGCTTTAGCTTGTTTGAGGGCAGCTTCAAGTTGGGCTGTGTCGTTAGAGTTGGCGATTGGCGTATCATCAACTTGACTAAAAGCAATAACTAACCAAAGTTCTCCATTAATATTGGCAATATTTAAACCAATATTGTCTGCAAAGTGAAGATTAGCGCGAAGGTGACCCCAGTTTGAAGGTTCATCTTCAAATGATGTTGCTTCAAATGAATCAAATACCTCTTCTTTTAATCGTTTCATATCAGTAATGGTATTGGTATCGACAGATCCAAGACGGACTAGGTTTTCGCTTCCTGATCCAATGTGACCTGCAATGAGAGGACTTTCACCTCTTTCTTCATAAGCTTGAACTTTATCATTCGCTAAGTTAATAGCTGCTTGTGTAACATTAGCCTTATTAGATTGACCAAACATTTCTCGAAGTTGATTGAGAGCTTCAACATAAATTTTTGAGATTTCAATTTTTTCTTCGTTAGTTAGATTTAACACATCAATTGAACGTGTCTTATCGGATTCACGAATATCGACAGAATATCCTTCAGCCATTTTAACACCATAACCAACCATTGTGTTTTTCCATAATTGGTCTTGATTACCTTTTGTAACAACTTCATCATATGCCATTTTGAAGCGTTCAATGGTTTGATTTTCAGCATTAAATGATACATTATCAACATCACCCAAAGCATTTAAAGCATCTTGTGCAGCTTTAACAGCTTTTGTTGCTGATTGAAGATTTTTGTCACTTGATGCAACTTTGGATTGAGCTGCACTGACTTTAGCAGAAGCTGTATTAACAGCATCTGTTTTAACATTGACGTCAGTTTGAGCGGCTTTAATAGCGGCTTCACGTTCTTGACTGTCTTGTTTTGCTTTTGTAAGAGCGTCTTGTGCAGATGCTACATTTGCTTCAGCGGATTTGACGTCTTGATTTGCTTGGTTAAGGGTTTCTTTAGCTGATTCAAGACCTTTACCAGATAGGGCATCTTGAGCTGAAGCTACTTCTGATTCAGCTGCTTTGACACTAGCATCAGCTTGGTCTTTTTCACTTTTTGCAGTGTCTACATCAGCTTGAGCACTCGCTACCTTGGCTTGTTGATCAACAATAGCTTTATTGACGTTTTCAGTGTCAGTAGCGTTGTTTTTTTGGTCTTGGAGGTTAAGTGCTTGCTCGTCTTGATTAGCTGCAATGTTTTCTGGGGTCGCATTTGTCATAGCACTCTCAGCGTCTTTAACAGCTTGGTCTGCTGCGTCAGCTTGTGATTGTGCAGATTTGACCTCAGATTTAGCTGTATCAACCTCAGACTTAGCAGCTTCAACATCAGCTTGAGTAGATTTTACAACTTCTTTTTGAGCGTCAAGAGCTGGTTTAACATCTTCAGCGGTTTTAGCTTCTTTAGCGACTTTAATTTCAGTGGTTGAAACGACTGTTTCAGTTGAAGTATCTGAATTTGAAACTACTTCATCAGCAGAAACTTGGCTGTTAGCACCAGCGCCAATTGATGCGACAATAGCAGCCCCTGCGGCAAGGGATTTAAGTGTTTTTGACATTTGGGTAGTCTCCTTTTTTACTTTTTAGGATAGGCTTGACTGTTAAGTCAAGCCTTGTTATATGTAGTATAACAAGCATTTTGTCAAGTATTTTGTCCCCTAGAATACTCACATTGTTAGCAACAGAAGCAACCTTAAAAGGTTTTCACCTCCTTGATTGAACACCCCAAAACAACCTTTTAAGAACTTTATCAATGTCAATGACACCTGTATTATGCCTACTAAAAGGTGTCTAAGGGCAGAATCATTGCAAGAGTTTGTTGGAAACCGTATTCGCCTTTTAAGGTTAGCAAAAGGGCTAGCACAAGAATAGGTTGAGGAAAGGACAGACTTAGGCACAAGCTATGATGAAAGGAGTAACCAAAGAAGCCATGATGCTGTTAGCAGTATACTCAACAGACACGCCCTCGTAAAGCTCAGTCTGAATGACTAAAGACTGGTTGTGACTTGTGTAAGCATAAACATGTTGATCGTCTTCCACTCAAAATAGGTGAGAATAACCTTGGGTTTGAGTTAGTTACTGAAAATGATATAATAGATACTGTTCAAGTAGAGTCTGATAATCCTATCAATACGCTACACCAAGTGAGCTATCGATAAGGTTTTTGTTTCCTATCTAGCTTCGCTCATTCTAGGAGAAGATGATTTTCAAGAAAATAAGCGAGAGACAATAGATAACCAAAAATCTTACTATCGAGTATCGCCTCTGCCTTTGAAAATGTTGAACAATAAGGCAACAAAAACGACATACTAGGGACTAACCCCTTGATACGAAAGGAATCTTAAAAATCTTATGATGAATATGCAAAACATGATGAAGCAAGCACAAAAACTTCAAAAACAAATGGTGCAAAAGCAAGAAGAGCTTGCAGCAACGACGTTTACTGGTCGATCAGCCCAAGACTTGGTTGTCGTTGACTTTTCAGGTGATAAAAAATTGACCAACATCACTTTCGCTGAAGCGGTGGTTGACCCTGAAGATCTCGAAACCCTACAAGACATGACCACACAGGCTATCAATGATGCCCTCAGTCAAATTGATGCAGCGACTCAAAAAACCTTGGGCGCCTTTGCCAACAAATTGCCCTTCTAAGCTTCACAAAACAGCCTTTTCCGTTTGGAAAAGGCTGTTTTACTATCTTTTCTAACTACTCCTCTTTGGCTAATTCCAAACAAGAAGACTTCACATGGCAATGAGGGCAAGTTAGCTGACGTGTCTTTGGGGTATGACCTGCCCTGACAAATGCCCAATAAGTCGGTTGAAAAGTGTTATGGCAAACAGGACAAAGATAGACAAGCTGTCTTGAAAAGTAATAACTCGACCACAGTAATCCTACGACATAAATCGCCCCAACAAACCAAGCAAAAGGCTTCAACCATGTGATTTGTGGAAATTGTTTCGCTAGGTAGATACTAAAAATAAGTAAGAAAGCAAAAGCAAAGGTAGTTGCTAGCATTTTCAATTGAAGACGACGGTGTGCTTTTTGATTTGACATGATGAGTGACATGTCTTGTAAACTATCAACAGTAACATCTTCATGCTTATCTAGCTTGTCAAGTAGATTGACAGCCATGTCACGTTTAATTTGCTTTTGGTCAATCTCGTTATTGAGTTCTGAAATATGACGTTCCAAAAGCAACTGTAACACTTGGTTCGAGTGCTCTTCAGCTAGGATTTCTTGGATAGCCTTAATGGAAAAATCAAGATCTCTCAGAAAAGAAATCCATCTCAGTCTTTCTAAATCTCGGTCAGAGTAAATTCTTCGACCACCTTCTGTCACATCACTAGGTGTTAAGATACCACGCTGATCGTAATACTGAACTGTACGAATCGAAACACCAGCTAGTTTAGCCATTTCGCCTGTTGTATAAGTTACAGACATCTCTTCACCTCCTTTAATAGTGATACAGAAAATAACT
Source organism: Streptococcus suis (assembly GCA_029593465.1). Taxonomy (GTDB): domain Bacteria; phylum Bacillota; class Bacilli; order Lactobacillales; family Streptococcaceae; genus Streptococcus; species Streptococcus suis_AH. The sequence goes on along the minus strand of JAKTNK010000015.1, from coordinate 23,711 downwards.
GGCTATAAGATTTTCCTAGCAGGCGAGCTCTATCCGACCCGTTTCTCTATTAAAGCCTGTTTATTTATCTGTTCACCTGTATCCTAGCACATGACCCAAGGTCACAAGCAAGCCCTAACCTTAGGTGATTTTTCAGCTTTTAGAAAAAATGCTCTTGACAACTCTGTCAATCAAAGAAACCACCTAAAGCGGCAAAAGGATTATCCACATGACTTTCTTCTTGTGCTTCTAAGTAAGACTTGTTACTATCAAACTCTAAGAATTTTTCATAAACAAGAGCCGTCATTCGCGCATCCTCTAAGCTATCATGACCCTTTCCTTTAATGCCAAGAAAGTTAGCGACGGTCTGCAATTTCAGATTAGCAATCCCATTCAAGTCACTGCTCCTACGCTCAAACGCTTGGTCATAAACATCCACACGATACTGCTCGGTCAAATCCAAGCCATTTTCCCTTAAAATCGGCAAATCCGACTTATGGGCATTGTAGCCAATCAAAGGACTATCACTCACAAACATAGCAAAATCAGCTATCACTTGCTCAATTCTTGGCGCTGCTGCAATCTTGTCTGCCGTAATCCCCGTCAAACCATTGATAAAACTCTGTAAGGGTAGAGGACTGTAAACATAAGTATCAAAGCTATCCACTTCTTGATGATTGAGAAACTTGACAGCAGATAGCTGGATAAGGTGACTAGTCGCATCAACCGTATTAAATTCCAAATCAAAGGCAATGTATTCGTTTAAAACTTCCATTTTTTCTCCTAAAAAAGACCCTATCGGGTCAATGTGATGATTATTTGCTAAACAGACGTGCCAAAAAACCCTTTTTAACAGCTTCTTCGTGTTTCTCTTGAATTTCTTGCGCCTCACTGCGAGCTTGATTGGCTTCTTCTTTGGCCTCTTCCAATTCCAACTTTAAGGTTTCCTTATCCTGCATGGCTGTCAAGGTCAACTGTTGTTGCTGATCAATCTGCTTATCCTTCTCCGCAATCTGGACATCCTTGATGCGCATTTGCTCGTCTTTGGCAGCGATTTGGGCATCCTTGGCTTTTAGTTGCTCATAAAGACGGGTGATTTCAGAATTTTTCTCATCAATGAGTAACTCTAGAACTTCACGTTGCTTGGTCTCCTCAGCAATCGGCTCATCTTCAAAGATTGTCTTTTTATAAATCTCTTCGAGTTTGATTAATCCTTTACGATTAACAACAGTAACGCCTTTTTCATTCTTTTCAAGAGCATCCTCTGGAAGTGTTTTGATACGGTTGTTAACCGCTTGACGACTAACGCCTAAAATTTCAGCTAATTCACTGACTGTCTTTTCAATAGCCATCTTACCCTCTTTTTCCTGATTTTTCTTATAACGATAGTAACACAAAGGCTTTTTGATGTCAATTTACCCCCATTAACATCCCACCAAAAGGCGATTCCCATCATGTTTTGGATACTTTTGTGCTACAATAGGGGCATGACACATTTTGATACGATTATTATTGGTGGTGGGCCAGCTGGGATGATGGCAACTATTTCGGCTAGCTTTCACGGAAAAAAAGCCTTACTCCTAGAAAAAAATCGCCGTCTGGGCAAAAAATTAGCCGGTACTGGCGGTGGGCGCTGTAATGTTACCAACAGCGGTACGCTTGAGGATTTAATGGAGGGCATTCCAGGCAACGGGCGCTTCCTTTATAGCGTTTTTTCCCAGTTTGACAATCATGATATCATTGCCTTTTTCGAGGATAATGGCGTCACATTAAAAGAAGAAGACCACGGACGCATGTTTCCGACAACTGATAAATCACGCACCATTATCCAAACCCTCGAAAGGAAAATCCTTGAATTAGGTGGTGAGATTAAAACCCAATGTGAGGTCGTTTCCGTCACGAAAAAGGACGATCGCTTTCTCGTTAAATCACCTGACCTGACCTTCACTTGCGATCAACTCATTGTCACAACAGGGGGCAAAGCCTACCCGTCAACAGGATCTACCGGTTTTGGGCATGACATTGCACGCCACTTTAAATTGGCAGTGACAGAGATTGAAGCCGCTGAAAGTCCACTTCTCACAGATTTTCCTCACAAGGCGCTTCAAGGCATTTCCCTTGACGATGTCACCTTAAGTTATGACAAACACATCATCACCCACGACCTCCTCTTCACCCATTTTGGCTTGTCGGGTCCTGCTGCCCTACGGATGTCTTCATTTGTACGTGGCGGTGAGACACTCTTATTAGATGTCCTTCCGACCATGACTCAAGACGACATTCACCTCCATTTAACCAACAATCGTGACAAAACCATCAAAAATGGGCTTAAAGGTCTTATCCCAGAGCGTCTAGCTGAGTTTTTTGCGGAGGGCTTACCTGACAAGATTAAGCAACTGGATCCCAAGCAGACAGAAAAACTAATCCGCAAACTTAAAGCATTACCCATCCCTGTCACTGGGAAAATGAACCTCACTAAGTCATTCGTCACTAAAGGTGGCGTTGACCTAAACGAAATCAATCCTAAAACCCTAGAAAGCAAAAAAGTTCCTGGACTTCATTTTGCAGGCGAAGTTCTTGATATCAATGCCCATACAGGTGGTTTCAACATTACATCAGCCCTTTGCTCCGGCTGGGTTGCTGGTGCACTGCATTATTAAATAAAAAGTAACAAGTTTTCCTTGATACTTTTTTTCTTTTTTGATAAACTTTAATAGTTAACCAGTTAAATACATTAAGGAGGAACTATGGCAAAAAAATCTAAAATCGCTCGTTATGAGAGACAACTCAAACTCATTGAACAATACGCTGACCTACGTCGTGAGCTTAAAGCAAAAGGTGATTACAAAGCGCTTCGTAAACTACCACGTGATTCCAATCCTAATCGTTTGAAAAATCGCGATAAGATTGACGGACGCCCACATGCCTACATGCGTAAATTCGGTGTCAGCCGTATCAACTTCCGTCAACTAGCCCATAAAGGGCAATTACCTGGTGTCAAAAAGGCCAGTTGGTAACACTTTACTGATGACTTTGAGAGGTTTGTCGTTTCATGTTCCGACAATAACTTTCTCAAATCATCCCAGCACACAAAAGTTTTTATCACAAAAAGGAGTTGAGCCATAGCTCAACTCCTTTTTGATGGTTAGCTTATAACACCTTAGCCAAGGCAGCCATATCCTCTTGTGTCGTTGACCAACTAGTCGCAAAGCGAACCACTGTGTGCGCATCATCATATTTTTCCCAAAAACTAACAGCAACCGTTTTTTGCAACTCTTGCAACTGGTTATTTTCAATAATCACAAACTGCTGATTGGTTGGGCTTTCTAAGTAGAACTGATATCCTTTTTCTTTCAAAAGGGTTTTTAGTTGCTCCGCTAAGTTAAGAGCATGCTCCCCAATCTTGAGGTATAAGTCATCCGTGAAAAAAGCATCGAACTGAAGTCCCATAAAGCGTCCTTTAGCCAGAAGAGCACCATGCTGTTTGACAAAAGCTTGGAAGTGATTTGGCATGTTGTTCTTCGTATATACCAAGGCCTCACCTATCATAGCGCCTAACTTGGTTCCACCAATATAGAAGACATCACAGTAGGTGGCGATGTCCTTCAAGGTCACATCTGTCTCTTTAGCAGCCAGGCCATAACCTAAGCGAGCACCATCTAAAAATAATGGGATTTCATACTTGGAACAAATCTCTGCCAACTCTTTAAGTTCTGATTTGGTGTAGAGAGTTCCATACTCAGTTGGATGCGTAACATAGACCATCCCTGGAAATACCATGTGCTCATGATTACCATCCCCATAAAAAGTCTCGAGGTAATCTTTGACATCAGCTGCGATAATTTTACCATTGGTGTGTGGCAAGCCCAGCACCTTATGACCAACAAATTCAATAGCACCTGCTTCATGCGTTGCAATGTGTCCAGTATCTGCTGAAATAACCCCTTCGTAGGACTTTAATAAGCTGTCAATGGCAATCTGATTGGTCTGAGTCCCACCAGCTAAAAATTGCACCTGGGCTTCTGGACAGCCTGTAGCTAAGCGAATTTTCTCAATAGCTCTTTTAGTATAATCATCCATGCCATAGCCAGCTTGATTGTCCTCATTAGTGGCTACAATCGCTTGGAGCAAATCTGGGTGAACACCCTCATTATAATCATTTTCAAAATGTAACATCATAACCTCTTTTCATAATACTAAGCACTGAAACAAGCTAAAAAATCAACCTTAGTAGAGCTACTACCACAATCCCTGTCAAAACAGCCAGCAGGATATTCTTGCTTTTAACGGCGACCCAAAAGGTTGGCACAGCTGCTACCAAGTCTAAGACTTGAAATGTAGGCAACTGCCCTTGCTGCTCTGTCACAAGACTCGATAAGGTTAAAGCAAAAATAATACTAATTGGTAAGTAACTCAAGAAACGTACGATACCATCTGGCAAACCCTTATACTTAGTCAAAACAAACGGCAAAACCCTAGGTAGCCAGGTAACAACCGCTCCAAGAAAAATACCCGCTAAAATTGTACTACTTGTCATCAACGATTACCCCCACTGTACAACCAAGCAAGGTTGCTCCTAAAACAGCCATTGACTCTGATAAAAAGATGGAAAGGAGTAGATAAGACAGAGACACTCCCAATAAAATCATCGCAATCTTCTGACCAGCTAACCAGTGTAACATTCCTCTTAGTTGGCTTTCAAAGATAGAGATAAACATTGCTACCAAGGCGAAATCAAGCCCTAGCGCTTTAGGATCTGGGATATATGAGCCAACTAATGTTCCAAAGGTAACTGCCAATACCCAAGTCAGATAGGCTACAAGGTTATTGCCATACATCCAAGATACCGGAATCGACTGACGATGAGCATACTCTCCTAACAAGACCCCATAGCTTTCATCTGTCAGCAAGGTTCCCATACGAATCCCTTGTCCTAAAGAGATTTTTGGGAAGATAGTGGTCACATGCAAACTCATCAAAAGATGACGTAAATTAATCAAAAAAATAGTGATGGTCAGCGACAAAAGACTGGCTCCAGCTAAGGACAGTGCTGCAAAGGCAAATTGCGATGACCCTCCGTAAATAAAGATACTCATCAAAGCCATCTGCCAAGCACTAAGACCACTACTTGCACCGACCACACCGCAGGCAATTCCTATCGAAACGTAACCAACTGCCGTCGGTAACGAAGCTCTAGCTCCTTTCAAAAATTCTCTTTTATCCATAAAGCTCCTTTTTAAAATTGTCAGAATGTTCGTCCATTATAACAAAAACACAACTTTAACTCAAGTTGCGTTTGACGACTGTTAGTCTCCCTCATAAGTTGGAAAAGCCAGGCTAGGTTTAGCATTCAAATCCAGATTGGCCTTGTGGTTAAGGTCATACTCCACCGCAGCAGCTAAAGCAATCATGCCAGCATTATCACCACATAGGCGCAGTGGGGGTACGATCACATCAACACCTTTAATGTCCTTGGCTAGACGTTCTCTGAGGCCTTTGTTAGCAGCGACACCACCTGCAACGATCAACGTCTCAACAGGATATAAGCCTAAAGCTTTTTTGGTCTTAGTGATAAGCACATCTAAGACGGAGGCTTGGAAAGACGCACATAAGTCTGCTAAATTCAAGGTTTCACCCTTTTGAGCAGCTTTATGATGAAGATTGATAAAAGCTGACTTCAAGCCAGAAAACGAAAAGTCTAAGTTATCTTCCTTAATCATGGCTCTTGGAAAATCATAAACGTCTTTTCCTTGATGTGCCAACTCGTCAATCTCGCGACCTGCAGGATAGCTCAAGCCCATTACGCGACCGACTTTATCATAGGCTTCACCCACTGCATCATCGCGTGTTTCCCCTACGATATGATAATCCCCAGGAGCTGAGACATAGACCAATTCCGTATGTCCACCAGACACAAGTAGGGCAAGCAGAGGATAGGTTAGCTGCTTTTCCTCACGCGCTGCCATCAGATGCCCTGCCATATGATTGACCGGTATCAGGGGTAAACCGTGTGCCCAGGCAAAAGCCTTAGCCGCAGACAGACCAACTAACAAAGCACCAACTAAGCCTGGACCATAAGTCACAGCAACTGCCGACAAGTCCTTAGCAGAGATACCTGCCTCTACCAAAGCATCCTCAATACAGGTGGTGATGACCTCAACATGATGACGACTGGCCACTTCAGGAACAACACCACCAAATCGCTTATGACTTTCCACCTGACTAGCAATAATATTGCTTAATAGCTCTGATTCATTCTTTAAAACAGCGACACTTGTCTCATCACAAGAACTCTCAATCGCTAAAATATACCGATCAGACATATGACTCCTTTACATTTCTTTCTTATTTCTGTTCACGCTTCATCAAGATGGCATCTTCCGTAGGATGATGATAATACTGTTTACGACGACCAATCGGTTCAAAACCAAATTGCAAGTAAAGACCTTGAGCTTTATGATTGGATTGACGAACTTCCAAAAAAATAGGCTCTTCGATGAATTCCAAATGCGACAAGAGCTGCTTAGCCAAACCCTGACCTTGATAAGGCTTTGCGACAGCAATATTAGTCAGCTCGACCTCTCCAAAAAGCGTTTGTAAGGCCAAAAAACCCACCAACTGATTGTCATCAAAGAGAAAAAAATACTCCGTATTAGATTGCTCATAATCCGCTTTAATCTGACTCTCGCTCCAAGGTGACGTCCCATAAGCCGTTTCCAAGACGGAAAACATAGCGGATATCAGCTGTTCTTGGGACAGGCTAGACCATTTTGATATAGTCATCTGGATTTCCTTCATCATGAGTTTTCAGCCAGTTTTCTTCTGCTTCTACTTTTTTCAAATAATGAGGCAAAAAAGCGTCACTATCAACACTAGGCCAATTCACTGCTATCTTTCCCATAGCCGCCGCCGATGGTAAAGTAGGCTGACACATCGCTTGAGGCAGCTCCTCAGCAATACGCTCTTCAAAACTAGCCACTTCTCCGACAAAAATGACTGTTTCATAAGCCTTAGCCCACTCAATAATGGTATCAATATGGGCGTAAGTATCGTCTGCAATAGCTTGACCTTCTCGATAAAAACCAACATAAGCATGTTGCCGTCGCGCATCAATCAAAGGAATTAAGACAGCTTCTGAGACTACTGGTAGAGCTAATACTTGTAAGCTAGAGACGCCAACCAACTCAATGTTCAAACTATAAGCCAAGGTCTTTGCTGTTGCGACAGCCACTCGCAAACCGGTGTAAGAGCCTGGCCCTTGAGCAACGACAATTCTTTCCAAATCTGCCGGTTGCCAGCCCACCTGTTGCATGAGAAAGTCTATCACAGGCATCAAACTAATGCTGTGATTTTTTTTTATCGTTAAGGTAGTCTCTGCTTGCAAGGATTCACCGATTAAAAGGGCCACTGTTAAGGTTTGATTTGAGGTGTCAAATGCTAAAACTTTCATGAGAACTTCTTTCCTATCAATTTACCCGTTTATTATACCATATTTGACAAACAGATTATGCCTGTAAGATTATTTAGGACTCTCTGATTAACCCGCACTGTACGATTTCAACTAACCATAAAAAACCACACGACCATGACAGCCCTTGATAAGTCTTTGGACGTTATGGTCGTGTGATTTCTATCTAAATATTTTTATTTAACCGTCTTATAGCGAGATACCCGCTGACAAGGGCAAGGTTAGGAAGCCTCAGCGGTCTCTGGTTTTTCTTCTGGAGCTGATGTTGCCTCACTAACGCCATCCTCTTCTTCTGCATCAGCAGCTGGGACAGAAGATTCTGGATGTGCCGATGGCTGACTAGCAGGTTGTTCATCAGCAACTTCTGCTGGAGCAGCAACTGTTGGTTCAGCAGGGAGTCCTGTACGGTTTTTATATGCGGTGATAGCTTCTTCTTTTGTGAGGGTTAGGCTAGCTCCTGACGCAAAAGTCAACATCACTTGGTCATCTTGTTTGACGACATCAGATAAGTGTGAGCCATAATAAAGTCTAATATAATAGAGCGCTGAGTCAAGTTGTGCGTCTTCTGCAGATACAGCTGGTTTTGCCGTTTCTGGAGTTGATGCTGACGGCTCTTTTTCTGTCTCAACAGTTTCACTTACCTTATCCGCTTTTGGTTCCTCTGCTTTACCTTGCTTCGTGTAAATCACAGGGGCACTTGTGTCAACCTTGTTTAAGTCAACCCAATCCTTACCAGCAAATACGAGATGACGTTGAAATGGATTTGGTTTTAACTCGCCAATGCCCAAGCCATACTGTTTGGCGATGTAATCCAACTTCAAGTCACGCTCAGTAACGTCTTTAGCTAAGCTATCGTAAGTTGTTTCTTCATACGTTAGCGGCAATGAGATGTCAGACAACTGATGTTCCTTACGGCTGCCATCCTGATAGGTGACAATCGCTTTATCACCTAAGCGTGAAACGTCACGAACATTTTCCTCTAAGCGAAGTTTACCTAGTTTAAGTTGCATCAAAAGGGTACGATACTCCTCTGCTGCATCTTCACCAGAGCCCGGTGCTAAGTGAGTTGGGATAGTCGTTAAGTCAACCGTGTGCGAATGATCACCATGAGCTAAAATAGCTTGGTTACCAGTAACTTCAAAGTGAGACACGGGGATACCATGACGTAAAGAAAGATAGCGCAACTTAGCTTCTAACTCCTCTTTTGTAAAGGTAGAATGAGCTACCTTATCAACGTGTTTACCGTTGATAAAATCCTGTGCTGCTTGCAATTCATTGTCATCTAACTCATGATAGAAAATGTAGTGTTCATGCTCTCCATGTTTAGCAATCAAACCTTGGTCATCATAAGATAAGATAGAGTCCGCACTAAATGTATAGCCATCGCTAGTTGTATAGGCTTTACCATCCTTACCTTTAGCCGATTTTTCAATATTAAGGTGCATCAAGTCCACCTTAGGTTGATTGTCAGTCGGTGTCTCAGTGCTATCATCTGAGCTATTATCATCTTCTCTTAGAGTGTAAATAATAGGATCGTTGACATTTACCAAATCTAAGTTAATCGTCGTCATCCAATTCACTGTTGCCGTATGGTCATCAACGATAAAGACTTCTCCACGGCCAACACCATACTGCTTAGCAATATAGTCAATTTTAGCCTGATGTGGGCTAAGTTCGGTCTTCATAGAACTATATTCAACTTCCTCATAATCAAGCGGTAGATGGATATCCGCCAAATTAACCGTATCTAAATGTCCGTCTTTATGGGTTACAATGACATGATCATTTTCACGATAAACATCTCGAACTCCATTGGTTAATTTCAAGTAGCCCATTTTCAGCTGCATAAGCAAGGTACGGTAAGCTTCCTCACTTCCAGCAGTCGCCTTGGTCAACTTGCTTGGGTAATTGGCCAAATCTTCTGTATGCGAGTGATCACCATGCGGAATGATAACCTTATCGCCAGTGACTTTCAAGTCTTCTAAGGGAACTGAGGACTCTAATGAAATGTATTGCAACTTAGCTGCAATCTCCTCTGGAGTAAAGCGTGAGGTTTCAACCTTAGATAGCTTATGAGCCTTGATGTAGGCTTCTGCTTGGGCCAATTCCTTGCTGTCTAATTCCTCAAGTAAGATATAATGCTGGTGGTCACCATGTTTTGTAATTAAACCATTGGCATCATAAGATAAAATAGACTCTGGAGTAAATGTGTACCCATCACTTGTGGTGTAGGCTTTACCATCCTTACCTTTAGCTGTCGCCTCAATAACCTTACCAAAGAAAGTGTTGTGCTCTGGCTGAGATTGCCGTCTTGTTTCAGTAGGTTTAGCCTCTGGCTTCTTAGGACGGCTCTTTTCTGGTGTCATCTGTGCCAATTGACGTTCCAATGCCGACATACGGCTATACGGAATGAAGTGATAGTGATCACCATGGGGCACAACAACTCCTGAAGACGTCCTCTTGGTAATCTTAGCGGGGTCAAAGACAAAACCGTCCGCCTCAGTATAGCGGCTATGACTCGGTGTTGCATAGAGCTCTTCTAGCAGGCTATCATAAAGTGGCTTCGGCGCTACTTGTTTAGGAATGGCAGGTGTTGAATGATTTGAGAAATGGGACGATGGTAAAACAAGATGATTAGCAGCATCATTTGAAGATACCACTGTTGTGGTTGAATCATCTCTCCTTACAGGCTGTGACGCACCGCCTCCATGACGACTATTCCAATAAGACTGGGCAGCTGCTAACTCTCCAGCAGACAAATCACCCTTTGGTATAAAATGGAAATGATTACCATGAGGGATTAAGAAACCATCACCCAAATCATCTATAACATCTGTTGGACGAAAGACATAGCCATCATCTGTTGTGTAACGACCTGAAGCAGCTGCCTTGATATGGCTCTTATTAGTAACTGAGTGCCCACTGGATGAATGCTCTTCCTTATCAGCAGCCGTAACGCCTCTTTGACGCTCAATCTCAGCCTTGCTACGCACATTAGTAGCATGCCCAACATGTTTCAAATAGAGATAGTAAGTCCCATCAACTTTGATGATATAACCATCTTTAACTTCATTGACAATGTCTTCTTTTTTTAGGTCATAATTAGGATCTTTAAGGATTAACTCCTCACTGATAATAGCATCATAAGGAACCTTTCCGTTATAAAAATGATAGTGGTCCCCGTGTGAGGTGACATAACCCTGATCTGTGATTTTTACCACAATTTGCTCAGCGGCTATGCCCTCTTCCTTGCTCACTTCATCTGGTGTCTTGTCATGTTGACTGACCACCTTTTGCTGCGCTTTTGATGGCTGCTTCTTTTTGGTTAGATGACTAGGATGAGATGACAGCCCTTGTTGGCTAGTCTGCCATCCATAAGCACCCAAGCCCAAGAGAACCACAGCTGCTGAACTATAAAGGAATTTCTTTTTCATCATGTCTCCTTTGATATTTAATCTGCAAGTGCATCTGCCAAATGCCTAAGGTTCTTTCCAAGATGGTCTAGGTAATCACCTTTGCCTTTTGGCGGTGTTTCTAGTGGATCTAAACGTTTTGTCGTAATGTGACTTTCATCCGCCAAGGTCTTAGCCAGTTTAGATGAAACATTTTTTTCGAAAAAAATCGTCTTAACATGATAAGTATCCACAAACTCTTTAATCTCCTTGAGCTTTCTAGGTCCAGGCTCTTCTTCAGCCACACCTGCAATCCCTAGTTGCTCTAAACCATAACGATTAGCAACATAAGAAAAGGCGGTATGTTGTGTAACAAAGACTTTTTGTTTAGCCTTTGCAAATCGTTTTTGCAAATCCTTATCCAGTCTATCCGCTTTTTCTTTAAAATGCTGAGTTCGTTTACGGTATAACTGCTTATGTTTTGGATCTAAACGTTGCAAGGTTTGGCTGATGTGCTCTGCCTCTTTAGCTACCAACTGAGGATCTAGCCAACTATGAGGGTCATTAAGACGATCCGCATCCATTCCTTCTGCAACAGGCATATCTTCCAAACCTTTCACACGGATAAGCGGTAAGCCTTTGGCTGCTTCCAAAGAAACAACCGACGACCCTTTGATAGTTTTAGAAACATCCTTAGCCCAAGATTCCAAGATATGCGAGTGATAGATAAACAAGTCCGCATCATGGAGACGCTGAACATCCTTAACAGAAGGGTCAAAACCATGAATGCCCGAATTGGAACCCAACATTTGTACCTGATTCACATCACCTGCCAATTCATTAGTAATCGCATACAAGGGATAAAAACTCGTCACAATCGTTAGTCCCTTAGATGCCTCGGGTTTACTCACCTGTTTCTTTTGATGCTGGCAACCCAAGCAAAAAAAGCTTAAGGTCAGCACCAACAGAGCAGAAACTTTTTTCATCCAAAAACTCCTTAACCAGTTAATTATCAGACTGAATCTAGAGTATCATGGCTTCAAATAAATGTCAACTACTTTTTGATATTTATTTTACTGTTCGCCATTAACTCCTTTAATAACTCCTAATAACGGATAGTTAAATGATGATACTCGCTTAATCCACTAAGTCTTTAAGACGCTTACTGTTAAAAGAGCGAGCTTTCGTCGCCAAAATTTTTACTATACCCTTGCTTTATGGTATAATTTAAGGTAATTGTAACGATAGCACGGTTAACGAATGGCATAGCAATTCATCACTCAAACAGCCTACTTTTTTAGAGGCTATCTTCTTTTACTGTGACCAGCTAACCGATATAGAAAGGAACCCTATGATTTACAAAGTTTTTTATCAAGAAACGAAAGAACGCAATCCACGTCGCGAACAAACTAAAGTGCTTTATGTGGATATTGAGGCTACAAAAGAGCTCGACGGCCGTATCAAAGCACGTAAGCTCATTGAAGCTAACACTCCTTTTAACATTGAGTATATCGAATTATTATCCGATAAACACCTTGAATACGAAAAAGAAACCGGTGTTTTTGAACTCACAACATTTTAAGCCAATACAATCATATTAGAAAGGACTGATGCTAATACTTAGCATCAAAACATTATGTCACATATCAATCTAAAACCCGACGAAGTTGGGGTATATGCGATTGGTGGTTTGGGAGAAATCGGTAAAAACACTTATGGGATTGAATACCAAGATGAAATTATTATCGTTGATGCCGGTATTAAATTTCCCGAAGACGATTTACTAGGGATTGATTATGTCATCCCAGATTATTCATACATCGTTGAAAATCTCGATCGTGTTAAAGCCCTCGTTATTACCCATGGTCATGAGGACCACATCGGTGGTATCCCCTTTCTCCTCAAGCAAGCCAATATCCCAATCTATGCTGGTCCACTAGCTCTCTCTCTCATCCGAGGCAAGCTAGAAGAGCACGGTCTTTTACGAGAAGCTAAGTTATACGAAATCAACCACAATACCGAGTTGACTTTCAAAAACCTTAGCATCACTTTCTTCCGTACAACCCACTCTATTCCAGAACCTTTGGGAATCGTTGTTCATACCCCTCAAGGCAATATTGTTTGTACCGGAGACTTCAAATTCGATTTCACACCTGTTGGCGAACCAGCTGATTTGCATCGCATGGCCGCTCTCGGCGAAGAAGGCGTGCTCTGCCTCCTCTCTGACTCAACCAATGCTGAAGTCCCCACCTTCACCAACTCTGAAAAAGTCGTTGGTCAATCCATTATGAAGTTAATCGAGGGCATTGAGGGTCGTATCATCTTCGCCTCATTTGCTTCTAACATCTTCCGTCTCCAACAAGCGGCAGAAGCGGCCGTTAAAACTGGACGAAAGATCGTCGTCTTTGGACGTTCCATGGAAAAGGCTATCGTCAATGGGGTCGAACTCGGCTACATCAAGGTACCAAAAGGAACCATTATCGAGCCAAGTGAGATGAAGAACTACCATGCTAGCGAAATCCTCATCATGTGTACAGGATCACAGGGAGAGCCAATGGCGGCGCTTGCCCGCATCGCTAATGGCATGCACCGCCAAGTCACCTTGCAACCTGGGGATACCGTTATTTTCTCATCGAGTCCAATTCCGGGAAACACCACCAGTGTTAACAAACTCATCAATACTATCCAAGAAGCCGGCGTTGAAGTTATCCACGGTAAAATCAATAATATCCACACTTCTGGACACGGTGGACAACAAGAGCAAAAACTCATGCTCAGATTGATGAAGCCCAAGTACTTTATGCCTGTGCACGGTGAATACCGTATGCAAAAAGTCCATGCTGGACTTGCCGTTGATACCGGTGTGCCAAAAGAAAATATCTTTATCATGGAAAATGGAGATGTGCTAGCCCTCACCAAAAACTCTGCTCGCCGTGCAGGGCACTTTAATGCACAGGATATCTATGTCGATGGTAATGGTATCGGCGATATCGGTGCAGCAGTGCTCCGCGACCGTAAAAACTTGTCTGAAGACGGTGTCGTTCTAGCTGTTGCAACCGTTGATTTCAAAACTAAAATGATACTAGCAGGACCAGACATTCTAAGTCGAGGCTTTATCTACATGCGAGAGTCAGGGGATTTGATTCGTGAAAGTCAGCGTGTCCTTTTCAACGCTATTCGCATCGCCCTAAAAAATAAGGATGCTAGCATCCAATCTGTCAACGGTGCCATTGTCAATGCTTTACGACCATTCCTTCACGAAAAAACCGAACGTGAACCGATCATCATTCCAATGATTTTAACACCTGATAATGACAATAATCGCAAATAAAAAAATCTCAGTTAGCTATGCTAGCTGAGATTTTTTATCTGCTAGCAAAAACAGAAGAAAATGTCTCAATTCTCCCCAGTTTTTGCCAGCCTCTTGATAAAATGATACTTGGTAACCCCTGCCATCGGAACATTTTCCAAACTGGCATAGATGTCGTAGCCATTTTTGATATAAAAGTCCTTGGCTTGATACGATTTGGTCGATAAGGTAATACTGGTCACCCCCAAGTCGCTGGCACGCTCCTCTAATTCCCTCAGTAACTGACTGCCCAACCCCAAACCTTGCGCCTTTTTGGCAATAACCAAACTTTTGACATGGATGGTATCTAGTGTCTTTAAAGCCTGTAAAACACCGACCAAACAACCATTCTGCTCCTTGGTTAAAACAAGATTAATCGGTGTTAATTTCTCCAAAGTTTCTGAACCAAAATGTTCAACATATTGCTGGTCAAATACTTCCTTGACAAATTCCTCTATCATGTTTGCCTCCTTTGACAGAAAAAGAAACCCGCAGGTTTCTCTCAGTGACTTAGTATAAATCCAAGTAGTTATCGATTTCCCATTGTGAAACGAAGGTTGCATAACTTGCCCACTCAAGTCGCTTAGCTTCCACAAAGTTTGTGGTAATGTGTTCACCAAGGGCATTTTTAACAACGTCATCTTCCAATAGGGCTTTGACCGCATTATGAAGGGTTGATGGAAGGTCCGTAATGCCTGCGGCTTTACGCTCCTCTGCAGACATCACGTAAATATTGGTTTCAACAGGTGCTGGAGCTTCAATTTTATTAGCGATACCATCAAGTCCTGCCTCAAGAAGAACAGCCATCGCAAGATAAGGGTTTGCCGTTGGATCCACCGAACGCAACTCCAATCGAGTCCCCATACCACGTGAAGCAGGGACACGGATAAGAGGAGAACGGTTACGTCCAGCCCAAGCAATGTAAACAGGTGCTTCGTAGCCAGGAACTAGGCGTTTATAAGAGTTAACGGTTGGGTTCATGATAGCAGTGTAATTGTAAGCATGTTTCATCAAGCCGCCAAGGAAATGGTAGGCCGTTTCTGACAACTGCATGCCATTTTTATCTTCAGGATCAAAGAAAGCATTGTTACCATCTTGATCAAAAAGCGACATGTTACAGTGCATACCAGAACCATTAATACCAAACTTCGGTTTTGCCATAAAGGTTGCATACAAGCCGTGTTTACGTGCAATGGTTTTAACCACCAATTTAAAAATTTGAATGTTATCACAGGCTTCAAGAACATTGCCATATTTAAAGTCAATCTCATGTTGGCCAACAGCAACTTCATGGTGACTCGCCTCAACCTCAAAGCCCATCTCTGTCAAAACATTGACGATTTCACGGCGTGTGTTATCAGCTAAGTCCGTTGGCGCTAAATCGAAATAGCCACCTTTATCATTGACATCAAGCGTTGGCTCTCCCTTTTCATTTAATTTGAAAAGGAAAAATTCTGGCTCAGGACCCAGGTTAAACGATGCAAACCCCGCTTCTTCCATATGACGTAAAGCGCGTTTAAGGTTCCCACGCGGGTCTCCTGCAAAAGGCTCACCCTCTGGCGTGTAAATATCACAAATCAAGCCTGCAACCGCACCATTTTCATCTCCCCAAGGGAAGACAGTCCAAGTGTTTAAATCAGGATACAGGTACATGTCTGACTCATTGATGCGTACAAAACCTTCAATAGAAGAGCCATCAAACATCGCCTTATTGGACAAGACTTTGTCAACCTGTTCATCAGTCGCTGGAATCTCGACGTTTTTCATCGTCCCTAAGATGTCCGTAAACATCAAACGTAAGAAGGTAACATTTTTATCTTTGATATCTTTTTTGATATCAGCTACTGTGATTGCCATTTGATCTCCTTTTTTAAGAATATGAGGCAGGTTTACTTACGAACCATTCCTGGTTGTAGATGATTCAAATGAGATGAAGGATTCTGGAATCCTCCTTGATTGAGGAGTTCGTCATGAAGGATACGACGAACATCGGCATCCGTCAAGGGGTGATTTTTAGAACGCTTTGCTTCTTGGCGTTCTGCGTACTCATGCTTAATTGCTGCAATATTCAAACCTTCATCAATGAAATCCTTGATTTCCAATAAACGATCCATATCATTTAACGAATACATGCGCCGATTACCAGGTGTTCTTTCAGGAGCTATTAAGCCTTGATCTTCGTAGTAACGAATCTGGCGAGCAGTTAAATCAGTTAACTTCATCACAGCTCCCATAGGAAAGACAGCCATGGTACGTCGTAGCTCTTTACCTTTCATACAATCTCCTTTCTTAACCATTATATTCTGAACATTCAAAGCTGTCAAGTCTATATGTTACTTTTTCTAACATCAATGCAAAAAGAGACTATAACTAGCCTCCTATTAAATCCTTAACATCATTATTTATTTGCGGCGCAGCCATTGACGAACCTTATCCACGTCAGCATTGACCATAATGGCTACAAAGACCCCTGCAAAAGTCTCTAAAATACGAGAAAAAACATATATGATTGTATCTCCTTGTGGAATGGACAAGGTAATGATCAAGAGTGCCGCCACACCACCGATAATACCAGATTTGTTATTACAGGCTACATTTATCATAATGGTCAACATGGTCAGAATAGGGACAAATAATAGCATCACCCAGGTGTCTCCTCCCAGCCAACCACGCAAGAGATAATAGCCTAAGGCACATAAGCCACCGATGGAATTACCAAAGATACGAGAAGCCCCAAAAGACACACTGCGGTCAAAATCTTCACGCAAGCTAAAAACAGCTGTCAAGGCGCTGATTTGCAAGCCTTCTAAATCAAATAAACTAAACAAAGCTAGGACAAGAAAAACAGATAAACCCGTTTTAAACGTTCGCATCCCTAATCGAAACTTACTGGGGTCAAAACGAAATTTCATCTAATTACCTCATTTCAATACTTATCTATTTTATCACAAATTGATCAGCATTGTGACAAAATAATGAACCCACTCCTAACCATAACTATCGAAACGATCACAAAAGGGTGGTTAGACCACCCTTTTTGCTATTATTATCGTTCCACTCTTTGACTACAAAATTCAAATGATGCAGCAATTATTGAATGACAATCTTATTTTTCAGTAAGCGCTGCAAGTCCTGGTAATACTTTACCTTCAAGTAACTCCATGCTTGCGCCCCCACCAGTACTGATCCATGAGAATTTATCGGCACGACCAAGGTTGATAGCTGCTGCTGCAGAATCACCACCACCGATAATAGACTTCACGCCTGGTTGCTTAACGATAGCATCCATAACAGCGATAGTACCCGCTTGGAAGTCAGGATTTTCAAAGACCCCCATAGGACCATTCCAAACAACGGTTTTCGCACCTGTAAGAGCTTTATCAAACTCAGCGATTGATTTAGGACCGATATCAAGACCCATAAAGCCAGCATCGATTGCTTCGCCTTCTGTATCCTTAATTTCAGTGTAATCTGCAAAACCATTTGCTTCTTTAGAATCCACTGGCAAAATCAACTTACCATCTGCTTTTTCAAGCAATTCTTTAGCAACATCAAGCTTGTCTTCTTCAACCAATGAGTTTCCAATTTCAATCCCTTGTGCTTTGAAGAAGGTGTAGGTCATCCCACCACCAATGAGAACTTTATCGGCTTTTTTAAGAAGGTTTTCAATAACACCAATTTTGTCTGATACTTTTGAACCACCAAGGATTGCTACAAATGGACGCTCTGGTGTTTCCACAGCTTCTTGAATATAAGCAATTTCATTTTCCAAAAGGAAACCTGCAACCGCTTTGTCAACATTTGCTGAAATACCAACATTTGAAGCGTGTGCACGGTGAGCTGTTCCGAAGGCATCATTGACAAAGATACCGTCTCCTAGACTAGCCCAATAGCGACCGAGTTCTGGGTCATTCTTAGATTCTTTCTTACCATCAACATCTTCAAAGCGTGTATTTTCAACCAATAAGACTTGTCCATCTTGAAGAGCATCAACCGCAGCTTCTAACTCAGCACCACGTGTTACACCTGGTAAAAAGACAACATCTTGTCCTAATTTAGCTGCCAAATCAGCTGCAACAGGGGCCAAAGATTTACCCTCTTTATCTGCTTCTTCTTTCACACGACCTAGGTGAGAGAATAAAATAGCACGGCCACCTTGTTCAAGGATATACTTAATTGTTGGTAAAGCTGCTGTAATACGGTTATCATTGGTAATGACACCATCTTTTAAAGGCACATTGAAGTCCACACGAACGAGAACTTTTTTGCCTTTCAAGTCAACATCTTTAAGTGTTAATTTAGCCATTAGTAAGACTCCTTATTAATTTTGATATAGCTCATTATATCACAAAATGCTCTAAATCGGAAACCATTCATTGTTTGAAAATGAAAGTTATTCCTTTGAAAAACAATCATCATTTTAGCTGTTCTAACGCTAAAAGCTAACGGCATCCGGATCTTTTTGACGTGCAACCCCTTCTATCCGGTCTAGTTTCTTTTCATCATCAGCGGAGAGCTCAAAGTCAAAAATATCTAAATTTGACATGATATTCTCTGGAGTAACTGACTTAGGCAAGGGTAGAAAGCCTTTTTGAAGTGACCATCTCAAGGCAACTTGGGCGACCGATTTATGATATTTTTCCGCTAACTGTTTTGCAACATCATTTTTAAAAATAGAACCTGTCCCCAACGGACTATAAGCTTCTAAAAGAATATCTTGTTGACGACAGAAGGAAACCAATTCTTCTTGTGGACAACCTGGAGCCAATAAAATTTGGTTGACCATCGGCTTAATTTCAGCTGTTTCAAGAAGCGCTTCTAGATGATGTTGCATAAAATTCGATACCCCAATCGCACAAACTTTACCAGCCTTATAATAGTCCTCCATAGCTTTCCAAGTCTCAGCATTAGCTTCTTTCCAATGATCACGTAAAGATTTTGGATTTGGCCAGTGAATCAACAAGAGATCCAAATAATCCACACCTAATTTGTTCAAAGACTCATCAATAGATTTTTTTGCCAAGTCGTAACTACGATTACTATTCCAAATCTTAGTCGTTAAAAAGATATCCTTTCGAGAAAGGCTGCTATCAGCTATCGCACGGCCAACACTGGCTTCGTTTTGATAAACTTGAGCTGTATCGATATGGGTATAACCGACTTCGAGGGCATAACTCACTGCCTGGTAAGCTTCCTCCCCATCAGGAATTTGCCAAGTGCCAAAACCTATCTTAGAAATGGTAACACCATTTGATAATGTATAAGTTTCCATAACATCCTCCTTTAGCCATTAAAATCATTCCGCAATAGTGACGAGACACAATATTCTCATCACGACTCGTATCCTCATTTTAGTTAGTAACAACTACCAGCATGATAGTGCCAAACACAAGATTTAGCCTGCACAACTAATAGCTCTTCTTATCAAAATCCTATATTGACAAATAAGACATTGACAGCTACAAAATGCACCCTTAGACAATTAACAATAGCAACTAACAAGCCTTTGCCGAATAATCAACCATATTGTAACAAAAGTGCATCAAAAAACAAAACACTAAGAAAAAATAATAGCGACGGCTATCCTCCATTTCTACATCGTAAGCATGCCAGCAAAGTCTAGGTACAACAAAAAGGAGATAGAATCTCCTTTTTGAGTGATTTAAAATCAATTATTTTGCAATTTTTGCAAAGTACTCAAGTGTACGAACAAGTTGTGATGTGTATGACATTTCGTTATCGTACCATGATACCACTTTAACCAATTGTTTGCCGTCAACATCAAGAACTTTAGTTTGAGTTGCGTCAAACAATGAACCGTATGACATACCTACGATGTCTGATGATACGATTGGGTCTTCTGTGTAACCATAAGACTCATTCGCAGCAGCTTTCATTGCAGCGTTAACTTCGTCAGCTGTTACGTTTTTATCAAGAACAGCTACCAACTCAGTCACAGAACCAGTTGCAACTGGAACACGTTGTGCTGCACCATCAAGTTTTCCGTTCAATTCTGGAATAACAAGACCGATAGCTTTTGCAGCACCAGTAGAGTTAGGAACAATGTTCGCAGCAGCTGCACGAGCACGACGGAGGTCACCACCACGGTGTGGACCATCAAGAAGCATTTGGTCACCTGTGTAAGCGTGGATAGTTGTCATCAAACCTTCTACAACACCAAAGTTGTCATTAAGAGCTTTCGCCATTGGTGCCAAGCAGTTAGTTGTACATGAAGCACCTGAAATAACTGTTTCAGTACCATCAAGAATGTCGTGGTTAGTGTTGAAAACAACCGTTTTAACATCGTTACCACCAGGAGCAGTGATAACAACTTTCTTAGCACCACCATTAGCATGTAGGTGTTTTTCAGCAGCAGTTTTTGAAGTAAAGAAACCAGTTGCTTCAAGAACGATTTCAACACCGTCTGCAGCCCAATCAATTTGTTCTGGATCACGTTCTGCAGAAACTTTAACGAACTTACCGTTAACTTCAAATCCACCTTCTTTAACTTCAACTGTACCGTCGAAACGTCCTTGAGTTGAATCATATTTCAAAAGGTGTGCAAGCATGTTTGGATCTGTAAGGTCGTTGATACGTGTTACTTCAACACCTTCTACGTTTTGGATACGACGGAAAGCAAGACGACCAATACGACCGAAACCGTTAATACCAACTTTAACTGTCATTTGTGATTTCCTCCTTATGAAAATCAAGAAATAATGATATTAGGGATGATACCCTTAGATATTGTGAAAATATTAACTAATAAACTTATCAGTAATCTTTCAACGCTTCTATTGTATAATAAATTCTTTCAAAATGCAAATGCAAGATAAGTGCTGAATGTGTCTGTTTTTGGGAGAAGCCAAAAAAACATCAAGAGAACGAGAACTAAGACCGAAACACTTGGACTTTTTTCTTGTTTCAGTCTTGAATTATTGTTCTGTTGATGTTACAATATATCTAAACTGATTGAACAAGCACCCTTTGTTTAATCGGTAAGGCGGAAGGTGTTAGCGCACCTTTCGTCTTTTCTTCGTGTTTTTCTATGATTATATTATATCACAATCATATCAAAATGCAAGCATTTTCTGTGAAAATATTCTTAAAAACCTTGACATCTCAAGGTTTTTTTGATATTTAATTTCTTTCTTCTATAAGGCTTACACCATATTTCGGCTTAACATTCGGACGTTTTAACTGGGGCAATGTATAGGAGGATTGGACATTGCAAAATTGACCAAGGAGATTACTCTCTTGGTCTTTTATTTTTTGATAGGATTGTCGCCATTCTCCAAAAAAGAGGTCTCTCAATTCTCCTGCATGACTCAAAAGAATAGTCTGACTCATAGTATCTGCGCCTTCTTTACTCCAATACATCCCCCTGTTTTTCATCCGATAGGTTATTTTACGATGCTGAGACTCCATGATACCAATACCACTTGT
This sequence comes from Streptococcus suis, assembly GCA_029593465.1. GTDB lineage: Bacteria > Bacillota > Bacilli > Lactobacillales > Streptococcaceae > Streptococcus > Streptococcus suis_AH. Next base: position 2,077 of record JAKTNK010000015.1, on the reverse strand, counting down.
AGACAGACCAAACGTTTCAGGACTTTCCGTGTATTTGAAATTTCTCAAGAGTTGCCGTATGAAGCGTTGAAAGTTTTCTAGTTTCTCGTCACTATCAATCAAAGACTCAGCTGTATCTAATACTAACTTCAGCTGACTCTTATCCCTATTTTTGAGGGCTTGAAATGCCTGCTTGGTCAGTTCTGAAGGAAAAGGTCTAAGCTGTGTCTTGATAGCTTGATTGACATGAAAGGCATCCCAAAAATGGAAATGCTCTTTAGGTCTGAATCCACTGACAAGCTCTTTGAAGAGATTAGGAGAGTAGCCCTTCCCACCGTCTGAGTTGGTTACAATGACCGTTTCAGGCGTTATCTCAAAGCGCTCCATAATCAATTCAAGGAGTTTATCTTTAGCCTGATGATAGTGTGTCGATACGACCTCAAATTTATCCTTCAGGATATTTCTTTTACCCTTCTTGCTCCCTGTATGGACGACAAAATGGCTGAGTTCTACGGACTTCCTTTGCTTGTTAGGAGTGGACTGTTTGACCCAAACGCCGTCCCCTTCAATATACAGCCGTTCAGCTTTGATTTTGCTTGGTCTATCGGCTGACCTATCTGCTGATAAGGAATCATAGTCGGCTTTATCCTCAAGGAGATGACCTGCGACATCGAGAGCGTGCTGAACAGTGTTTTTCGTGATATAAATTGACTTGAGAAGTTCCATCACTTCAACCACTTTCCGATATGGCATATAGTTAGATAGCCTTGTAATTTGGTAAAGGAGTTCTTGGGAAAACCGTGACCGTGGTTCAAGTCCCAATTTTTCATCTACTGGGATTCTAACCGTATCCCCCTTTTTCCATCTGCTCCTTGAAAAAGTCATCTCTCCAAAAGAGAAAATGACTGTCCGCTCCTTCTGATTGATTCTCTTGAAGCCTTGTGCTCTCATACTCGGGGCAATAGACTTCTCATAATCTTCAATCATCTTCAGGAAGGTTTTCTGATTATCTATTCTCAAACGTTCTGAAAAAATTCTTTCATCTAGCATCATCTCTTACCCCTTTCTTACAATACGCTTATTATAGCGAAAATCTGGACAAGAAAAAAAGACCTCTCCACTTGGAAAGTTCTCTATTTTCATCATGATATATATCATGGTTTTTATATTGAATTTAATAGCTATTTATATACATATTAAAATCATGGTATTTATTCTTGATACTGTTCAATCCATTCATCAAGGAAGGTGGATGCACCACTATATCCTGATGCTTCTGCGATTCTATCCAACTTCTCCCGATTTTGGGGTTTCAGCGTAAATTGATAAGGAAATTTGGTCTTCCCTGATGGACGACCAGCTTTCCGTCCTCGTTTCTTTTGGGGCTTAGGGTCTTTAATCTCTTCCTGAAGGACTTTGCTGATTTTCTCTTTTCTAGATTCAAATGCCATGACATACCTCTTTTTTGATAGTGATTTTTATAATGATTAAAATAGTGATATAAATAACGATAAAAATTAAGTCTTATCTGTGAGTTCTTGAAGCTGATTCAATGTGTCAGTCAAGGCTGAAAAGAAAGTCTTATGTTCCCTCTTCAATGTTGAGTCAAGCATCATATCAATAACTGTTTCCTCTTTGCTGGCACGGTTAAATAGTTCCTTTTGAGGAATCAGACCAACGACTGAAACATCATCTTTCAAAGCATCCAATAACTCTTTTGATTTTGCCGTATTATGCTTAATCATATTTGGCAAGAAATACAGTTGAGCCGTAATCAATGATTCCCGACTTGGGCGAACAATTTCCGTCTTACGGTATTGTTCTAGGCGGACTTCCAAATTCTCCTTAGCTTCAAAAGCAAAATCACTAGGAGTAATTGGACTAAAGAGCGTGTGACTCACTGCGATAGCGTTTCTTGTTGCAATCCCAAAATCAGGACGACAATCCAAAATAACATAATCGTATTGGTCAAGATTCTTGGACTCAAGATTATCCCCTAGCCAATGGTTCTGTTGCAAAGTTTTAAATCTACTATCAAATAAGGTAGAATAATAGAAAAAGATAGCAGGAGGAATGACGATGAATCATTTTAAAGGAA
>JAKTNK010000014.1 GCA_029593465.1 Streptococcus suis | reverse complement strand
TGGAGAAATCCCTGCTCGGTGTATTCAAGAATATCGTAATGATTTAACTTTCTTTACAAATGGACGTAGCGTTTGTTTAACAGAGTTAAAAGGATATCAGGTTACCACTGGCGAACCTGTTTGCCAGCCCCGTCGTCCAAATAGTCGGATAGATAAAGTACGATATATGTTCAATAAAATAACTTAGTGTATTTTATGTTGTTATATAAATATGGTTTCTTGTTAAATAAGATGAAATATTTTTTAATAAAGATTTGAATTAAAGTGTAAAGGAGGAATTAATTATGAAGTGAAATGAATGTAACAGGGTTCAATTAAAAGAGGGAAGCGTATCATTAACCCTATAAACTACGTCTGCCCTCATTATTGGAGGTTGAAATATGAATACATCCTATTCACAATCGAATTTACGACACAACCAAATTTTAATTTGGCTTTGCATTTTATCTTTTTTTAGCGTATTAAATGAAATGGTTTTGAACGTCTCATTACCTGATATTGCAAATGATTTTAATAAACCACCGGCGAGTACAAACTGGGTGAACACAGCCTTTATGTTAACCTTTTCTATTGGAACAGCTCTATATGGAAAGCTATCTGATCAGCTAGGCATTAAAAGGTTACTCCTATTTGGGATTATAATAAATTGCTTCGGATCGGTAATTGGGTTTGTTGGACATTCTTTCTTTCCCATACTTATTCTGGCTCGATTTATTCAAGGAGCTGGTGCAGCTGCATTTCCAGCACTCGTGATGGTTGTAGTTGCGCGCTATATTCCAAAGGAAAATAGGGGTAAAGCATTTGGTCTTATTGGATCGATAGTAGCCATGGGAGAAGGAGTCGGTCCAGCGATTGGTGGAATGATAGCCCATTATATTCATTGGTCCTATCTTCTACTCATTCCTATGATAACAATTATCACTGTTCCGTTTCTTATGAAATTATTAAAGAAAGAAGTAAGGATAAAAGGTCATTTTGATATCAAAGGAATTATACTAATGTCTGTAGGCATTGTATTTTTTATGTTGTTTACAACATCATATAGCATTTCTTTTCTTATCGTTAGCGTGCTGTCATTCCTGATATTTGTAAAACATATCAGGAAAGTAACAGATCCTTTTGTTGATCCCGGATTAGGGAAAAATATACCTTTTATGATTGGAGTTCTTTGTGGGGGAATTATATTTGGAACAGTAGCAGGGTTTGTCTCTATGGTTCCTTATATGATGAAAGATGTTCACCAGCTAAGTACTGCCGAAATCGGAAGTGTAATTATTTTCCCTGGAACAATGAGTGTCATTATTTTCGGCTACATTGGTGGGATACTTGTTGATAGAAGAGGTCCTTTATACGTGTTAAACATCGGAGTTACATTTCTTTCTGTTAGCTTTTTAACTGCTGCCTTTTTTTTAGAAGTAACACCATGGTTACTGACAATTATATTAGTTTTTGTTTTTGGTGGGCTGTCATTCACCAAAACAGTTATATCTACAATTGTTTCAAGTAGTTTGAAACAAAAGGAAGCTGGTGCCGGAATGAGTTTGCTTAATTTTACCAGCTTTTTATCAGAGGGAACAGGTATTGCAATTGTTGGTGGTTTATTATCTGTACGCTTGCTGAATCAGAAGTTGCTACCTATGGACCTTGATCAATCCACTTACTTGTATAGTAATATGCTATTCCTTTTTTCAGGAATCATTGTCATTAGTTGGCTGGTTACCTTGAATGTATATAAACATTCTCAAAGGGATTTCTAAATCGTTAAGGGATCAACTTTGGGAGAGAGTTCAAAATTGATCCTTTTTTTATAACAGGAATTCAAATCTTTTTGTTCCATTAAAGGGCGCGATTGCTGAATAAAAGATACGAGAGACCTCTCTTGTATCTTTTTTATTTTGAGTGGTTTTGTCCGTTACACTAGAAAACCGAAAGACAATAAAAATTTTATTCTTGCTGAGTCTGGCTTTCGGTAAGCTAGACAAAACGGACAAAATAAAAATTGGCAAGGGTTTAAAGGTGGAGATTTTTTGAGTGATCTTCTCAAAAAATACTACCTGTCCCTTGCTGATTTTTAAACGAGCACGAGAGCAAAACCCCCCTTTGCTGAGGTGGCAGAGGGCAGGTTTTTTTGTTTCTTTTTTCTCGTAAAAAAAAGAAAGGTCTTAAAGGTTTTATGGTTTTGGTCGGCACTGCCGACAGCCTCGCAGAGCACACACTTTACGAAGTAAAGTATAGTGTGTTATACTTTACATGGAAGTTGTACCGAAATATTGTGTTGTGAAGTCTATATAATTTTAAAATTATGAAGTCTATATACGTGCGTAAAGATATTTAAAGAGATTAAAAATAATAAAAATAAAAATTGAATTAAAAAGAGATATGGTTGATTATTGGAACGATTGTTTTAATGATTTACATATATTACAACCAGATTGGAAAACTATCGAACGTACTTCTGATAGAGCAATGGTTTTTATGTTGTTGAATGATGAAGAAGAATGGGGAAAATTAGAAAGACGTACTAAGAATAAATATAAAAAATTAATTAAAGAAATATCTCTAATTGATTTAACTGATTTAATGAAATCGACTTTAAAAGCGAACGAAAAACAATTGCAAAAGCAGATTGATTTTTGGCAACGTGAATTTAGATTTTGGAAGTAAAGTAACTTTGTTTTATACAAAATGTTACTTTAGTATAATTAACGTTTAAGAGGTGACACAATATATGAAAAAATCAGAGGATTATTCCTCCTAAATACAAAGAGATAAGATGAAATTTAGGAGGAAAATTATATATGACTTTTAATATTATTAATTTGGAAACTTGGGATAGAAAAGAATATTTTAATCATTATTTCAATCAACAAACAACTTTCAGTGTTACTAAAGAATTTGATATCACTTTACTTAAAAGTATGATAAAAAATAAAGGATATAAACTGTATCCTGCTTTGATTTATATAATTGTAAATATTATAAATCAAAATAAAGTATTTAGAACAGGAATTAATAGTGAGGGAAATTTGGGTTATTGGGACAAATTAAACCCTTTATATACAGTCTTTAATAAAGAAACTGAAAAATTTTCTAACATTTGGACAGAATCAAATGTTAGTTTTAATTCTTTTTATAATAGTTATAAGAGTGACTTACTTGAATATAAAGATAAAAATGAAATGTTTCCTAAAAAACCAATACCTGAAAACACAGTTCCTATTTCGATGATTCCTTGGATTGATTTTAGTTCATTTAATTTAAATATTGGTAATAATAGTAGATTCCTATTGCCAATTATTACAATGGGTAAATTTTATAGTAAGAATAATAAGATCTATTTACCAGTCTCATTGCAAGTTCATCATGCGGTATGTGATGGTTACCATGCTTCATTATTTATGAGTGAATTTCAAAATATGGTTGATAGTGTAAATGAATGGATTTAAATCTAAAATAACTTTCATAAACTTAAGTAATTATGATATTTATAAGTTTATAGCAACTACCATTTTTGGTTGCTGGTGTTTTGATTTTGAATTTGGTTTTGAACTTATGGACTGATTTATTCAGTCCATTTTTTGTGCTTGCACAAAAACTAGCCTCGCAGAGCACACGCATTAATGACTTATGAAACGTAGTAAATAAGTCTAGTGGGTTATACTTTACATGGAAGTGGTTGCCGGAAAGAGCGAAAATGCCTCACATTTGTGCCACCTAAAAAGGAGCGATTTACATATGAGTTATGCAGTTTGTAGAATGCAAAAAGTGAAATCAGCTGGACTAAAAGGCATGCAATTTCATAATCAAAGAGAGCGAAAAAGTAGAACGAATGATGATATTGACCATGAGCGAACACGTGAAAATTATGATTTGAAAAATGATAAAAATATTGATTACAACGAACGTGTCAAAGAAATTATTGAATCACAAAAAACAGGTACAAGAAAAACGAGGAAAGATGCTGTTCTTGTAAATGAGTTGCTAGTAACATCTGACCGAGATTTTTTTGAGCAACTGGATCCAGGAGAACAAAAACGATTTTTTGAGGAAAGTTATAAATTATTTTCCGAACGATATGGCAAGCAAAATATTGCTTATGCAACAGTTCATAATGATGAGCAAACCCCTCACATGCATTTAGGTGTTGTGCCTATGCGTGATGGAAAACTGCAAGGAAAAAATGTGTTTAATCGTCAAGAACTGTTATGGCTACAAGATAAATTCCCCGAGCATATGAAAAAACAGGGTTTTGAGTTGAAGCGTGGTGAACGTGGCTCTGACCGTAAACATATTGAGACAGCTAAATTTAAAAAACAAACTTTGGAAAAAGAGATTGATTTTCTAGAAAAAAATTTAGCAGTTAAAAAAGATGAATGGACTGCTTATAGCGATAAAGTTAAATCAGATTTAGAAGTACCAGCGAAACGACACATGAAAAGTGTTGAAGTGCCAACGGGTGAAAAGTCCATGTTTGGTTTGGGAAAAGAAATAATGAAAACAGAAAAGAAACCAACCAAAAATGTTGTTATATCGGAGCGTGATTATAAAAACTTAGTGACTGCTGCGAGAGATAACGATAGGTTAAAACAGCATGTTAGAAATCTCATGAGTACTGATATGGCGAGAGAATATAAAAAATTAAGTAAAGAACATGGGCAAGTTAAAGAAAAATATAGTGGTCTTGTAGAGCGATTTAATGAAAATGTAAATGATTATAATGAGTTGCTTGAAGAAAACAAGTCTTTAAAGTCTAAAATAAGGGATTTAAAGCGTGATGTGAGTTTAATCTATGAAAGCACTAAGGAATTCCTTAAGGAACGTACAGACGGCTTAAAAGCCTTTAAAAACGTTTTTAAGGGGTTTGTAGACAAGGTAAAGGATAAAACAGCACAATTCCAAGAAAAACACGATTTAGAACCTAAAAAGAACGAATTTGAACTAACTCATAACCGAGAGGTAAAAAAAGAACGAAGTCGAGATCAGGGAATGAGTTTATAAAATAAAAAAAGCACCTGAAAAGGTGTCTTTTTTTGATGGTTTTGAACTTGTTCTTTCTTATCTTGATGATGATACTGTCCCTAAGACCGTACTAACAGAAGAACAGGAAGAAAAACTGTTAGCCTTTGCAAAAGCTGATAAAACCTACAGCAAAAATTATGATGAAATTCTGATACTCTTAAAAACAGGTCTTCGTATTTCAGAGTTTGGTGGTTTGACACTTCCAGATTTAGATTTTGAGAATCGTCTTGTCAATATAGACCATCAGCTATTGAGAGATACTGAAATTGGGTACTACATTGAAACACCAAAGACCAAAAGTGGCGAACGTCAAGTTCCTATGGTTGAAGAAGCCTATCAAGCATTTAAGCGAGTGTTAGCGAATCGAAAGAATGATAAGCGTGTTGAGATTGATGGATATAGTGATTTCCTCTTTCTTAATAGAAAGAACTATCCAAAAGTGGCGAGTGACTATAATGGTATGATGAAAGGTCTTGTTAAGAAATACAATAAGTATAACGAGGATAAATTGCCACACATCACTCCACATAGTTTGCGACATACATTCTGTACCAACTATGCAAATGCAGGAATGAATCCAAAGGCATTACAGTACATTATGGGACATGCTAATATAGCCATGACGCTGAACTATTACGCACATGCAACATTCGATTCTGCAATGGCAGAAATGAAACGCTTGAATAAAGAGAAGCAACAGGAGCGTCTTGTTGCTTAGTAGTACAAATGAATTTACTACTTATTTACCACTTCTGACAGCTAAGACATGAGGAAATATGCAAAGAAACGTGAAGTATCTTCCTACAGTAAAAATACTCGAAAGCACATAGAATAAGGCTTTACGAGCATTTAAGAAAATATAAAAAGATAATTAGAAATTTATACTTTGTTTATATTAAAAATAACCCTCAAATCGGATGATTTGAGGGAAAACTATTACATCATGCCACCCATTGGGTCCATACCGCCAGGCATAGCTGGGCTTTCTGGTTCTGGTTTATTTGCCACAACAGCCTCTGTCGTCAAGATAAGGCTGGCTACTGATGCAGCATTTTGAAGGGCTGATCGTGTCACCTTAACTGGGTCGATAATACCTGCTTCAATCATATCTACCCACTCACCATTAGCAGCGTTAAAGCCTGTACCTAGTGGGCTATTTTTCAATTTGTCAATAATCACTGAGCCTTCATAGCCAGCGTTATAAGCGATTTGACGAACAGGCTCTTCAAGGGCACGAAGAACAATGTTACGACCTGTGGCAGCATCACCTTCAAGATCAAGGCTGGCTACTTTGTCAAGCACGTTGACAAGCGCTGTACCACCACCGGCAACGATGCCTTCTTCAACGGCAGCGCGTGTCGCATTAAGGGCATCTTCAATACGGAGTTTCATTTCCTTAAGCTCGGTTTCAGTCGCTGCCCCAACCTTGATGACCGCTACACCACCAGCTAATTTAGCAAGGCGTTCTTGTAATTTTTCACGATCAAAGTCTGATGTTGTGGTCTCCAACTGAGACTTGATGACGTTAACACGGTTAGCGATGGCTTGAGCCTCTCCAGCACCCTCTACAATAACTGTATTGTCTTTATCAACAGTCACTTTAGCAGCTTGACCAAGCGCTGATAGGGTCGCATCTTTAAGCTCTAAGCCGAGGTCTTCTGTAATCACTGTACCGCCCGTCAAAATAGCGATGTCTTCCAACATTGCCTTACGGCGATCTCCAAAGCCTGGTGCTTTAACAGCGACAACATTAAAGGTACCGCGAATCTTATTGAGGACAAGTGTTGGGAGGGCCTCTCCATCTACATCGTCAGCAATGATAAGAAGTGGACGGGTAGTTTTAAGCACTTCTTCAAGAAGTGGCAAGATGTCTTGAATGTTTGAAATCTTCTTATCTGTGATTAAGATAAATGGGTTATCAAGATCAGCAACCATCTTCTCATTATCTGTGACCATGTATTGTGATAAGTAACCACGGTCAAACTGCATGCCTTCAACGACATCAAGCTCTGTCTCCATACCACGAGACTCTTCGATGGTAATCACACCATCGTTGCCCACGCGCTCCATCGCTTCAGAAATATACTCCCCAACTTTTTCTGAACGTGAGGATACTGCCGCTACTTGTGCGATAGCTTCTTTCCCTGAAACAGGTTGGGAAATATCTTTTAGCTCTGCCACTGCGGCAGCTACTGCTGACTCAATCCCACGACGAATGCCGATTGGGTTGGCACCTGCGGTAACGTTTTTCAAGCCTTCTCGAACAATAGCCTGTGTTAAAACAGTCGCTGTTGTCGTTCCGTCACCAGCAATATCGTTGGTTTTTGAAGCCACTTCAGAGACTAATTTAGCCCCCATGTTTTCAAAGTGATCTTCTAGTTCGATTTCTTTAGCAATGGTCACACCATCATTGGTAATGAGAGGTGAACCAAAAGCTTTTTCTAAAACAACGTTACGTCCTTTAGGACCAAGCGTTACCTTGACGGTATCCGCTAAAATATCAACACCACGAACCATACTTTCGCGTGCATCTGATGAAAATTTAATCTCTTTTGCCATAATTATGATACCAAGACCGCCTGTAATTGGACAAAACATTAGGCGTCTATCGCTGGAGACTACTCCAAGAAAGACTAGCTATTGTTCGACAATTACAGGTCGGCTTCAAATCCTTTCTATATCTTTACTCTACAATTGCAACAATCTCTGCTTCATGAATGATAGAGACCTTCTCTTCACCATCCTTAACCTCGATACCAGCACCATTTTCAACAAGAACCTGGTCACCAACTGAAACACTAGGTGCCACTAAATCACCATTGAGCGTGCGAACGCCCTGACCAACTGAGACGACTCTCGCTAACTTGGTAGCTTCATGTGAAGCTCCTGCTAAGACAAAGCCACCAACTGACTTTTCTTCGACTTCTTCAAAGATGACGACCACACGGTCTCCTAAAGGTTTTAACATCGATATACCTCCATACCATAATCCATAATCTGAAAAATCTTTTTTAGCACTCTTTGTTGACGAGTGCTAATTACAATATCTATTATAACACTTGGTCAAAAATAGTCAAACGAAAAACGCCAAAAAAGTAAAAACTTTTTCAGCGTTCTTCCCTTGAACGATTATTATCTCTATTATTGTTTGTTATGATTGAGGTTATTCTGATTTTGAGGTTATTATAATTTCATTTGACTAGAGCAAACACCCTTTCTGACTTAGCGAGGGAGCATGTCAGTATGCTTAAGGTTTAGAACGGTAAGGCTTCTTCTTCAAGGACCAAATCAGCTAAATCAGCCGTCACATTGTTCTCTCGCATGGCGCGCTGGGCTCTGCTTTCGAGTAATTGAAAGGACTGGCCGATGACTTCCGTCACGTAATGCTTTTGTCCATCCTTGTCATAAGAGCGTGTTCGCAGTTCACCATCTAAGGAAATCAAGCTTCCTTTAGAACCGTAGGAGGCTAGCGTTTCTGCTAAGCGTCCCCAAAAGACCACGTTGATGAAATCCGCTTCACGCTCCCCATCCTTCCCCTTGAAACGACGATTAACGGCCACTGTCACACGCGCCACAGACTTATCATTGGGGGTCTTCACCATCTCAGGTGTTGCCACCAAACGACCAATTAAAATGGTTTTATTATACATATCATTTTCCTCCTACTTATCTATTCGAAAACTATGTTAAAATAATCAGCAAAGGAGAAAAAAATGGTCAATTTAGCAACCTATCGAGACATGTTAGCGCAGCCTTGGGGCAAAATACAATACGACATCACCTTTGCCCAACTGGCTCATTTGGAAGATCTCACTATCTTGGATTTTGGTGCCGGCTTTGGACTGGTCAGCCAATTCCTCGCACAAAAAAACACGGTTACAGCTGTCGAACCCAACGCAGACATGCTTTTTGCGGATGACTCACAAACCTTCACCAAACAGCTTGGTAGTCTGGATGTCCTAAAGCGCCTCTCTGACCAATCTTTTGATGTCATTTGTTGCCACAACGTCTTAGAGTATATCCCTTTTGAAAAATACCTCGACTACTGGTCCGAATTTTACCGATTACTCAAGCCAAACGGGCAAGTTTCCCTCATCAAGCACAATCCAGTTGGCAAAATTTTTCAGAGCGTTGTTTTTGCAGATGACGTGACCACCGCCCTGGACTTACTTGATGGTAAAGAGTTTCAAAGCCTATCATTTGCCCAAGGAAAAACCTACACGATTGAAGACGCGGTCTCCTTAAGCCAGCTCGACCTCGAGCATTATCAAGGAATTCGAACTTTTTACAGCTTGCAGCCCAACGACGTCAAAACCAAAGAGGGTTGGCTAGACAAGATGCTAAACATAGAGCTCGCCGTTTGTGACTTGAGCCCCTATAAAGACGTTAGTTTCTTGCAACACCTTTGGTTGAGGAAATCAGACAGAATGGCTTCACCCGAAAGACAACCAAAAGATAACTAAGCATTTTCTGCTTATCTAAACAACCACACAACCACACGATGAAAGGCAAAACTATGAAAGAAACCTTATATCAAAAGTTACGGGCATCAGAATTATACACTCAAGAAGAATTATACTGGCTGCTGGATAACATCGGCAATCCTGAAGCGGACATCCGCGATCAGTTAGTCTATGCCAGTTTTTGCCATGCCTTACTAGATGGTCTCGTTACGGTGAAGGTTTTTACTTGGCTAGCAGAGCAAATCATGGTACAAAATCTTCTCTTTTATCAAATAGAAGAAACGGGTATCCCAACGTTAACACGGTCGTTTACAGCCCTACTAGCCGCGCTACTCATCGAACTAGATTGTGAAGAGGACTCTCCTTACACTGCCTTTCCGATACAGTCTTTCCCAAAGCTGCCCCAAAAGAGTATCTACGTTGGATTAACTATCAAAATTTCTTACTAACCATCTACATGGATTTAAATCAGAACGGACTGCTCAGTCAAGAGGTAAAAGACAACATCCAAGCCATTTGTTCGTACTAAACTAAAAAGACGGAAAAACCGTCTTTTTAGTTATTCCAATGCTTCTTAACATCAAACGCTTCGCCGACCACTGCGCTGTCATCTAGTTCAATGATACCACGAACCTGTGGGGCATTTGATAGAGCTAATTCACGTGGACTACACATCATGCCAAAGCTATCTTCGCCACGTAATTTTCCTGGGAAAATCAAGCTCCCACTTGGCATCATGGCACCCGGCAAAGCCACAATCGTTTTAAGACCAACTGCCGCATTTGGCGCACCAGCCACAATTTGAACGGTCTTATCAGTAGCCACTTGAACTTGGCAGATGTTGAGGTGGTCACTATCTGGATGAGCAACCATTTCCTTGATTTGCCCGACCACAAACTTAGGTGCATTATCTGCGACTAATTCCTCTGAAAATCCTTCCTTAGCCAGCTCAGCATTTAAAACAGCCACCTCTTCCTCAGTCAAAAAGATTTGACCACGTCCGCTAATCTCAAACAAACTAGAAACGTCAAAGATATTCCAAGCGACTGTATCGCCAGAGTCTGCTAAGAAAACACGCGCAACCTTCCCACGACGCTCAACAGAAACCTTTTGTCCCTTATCTTCTTTGACAATGACCATCAGCACATCACCAACGTGTTCTTTATTATAGGTATAAATCATTTTTATGATAATCCTTTCAAAAATATCTTAATCTCTTCTTTGGTTTTACGATTCTTATCCACAAAACGACCGATTTCCTGACCCTTCTCTGTCACAATCAAACTGGGAATCCCAAAAACATGCCATTGCTGTGCTAAATCCATAAACGCATCACGGTCAATCTGCATAAAGCTAAAATCCGTATTCTCCGCCTCAATGGCGTCTAGCATGGGGTATAGGTACTGACAATCCCCGCACCAATCAGCCGTAAACAGAAAAACAGTTTTCTGATCAGAATCAATCCGTTCAGCTATTTCCTCATAGGATGACGCCTTAATCACACCACTACCTCCTGGGCGATAATCTCCCCTTGATCATAAACAAAATCAAATCGACGGTTATCTGTTAACACTACGCCACCAGATAGGTCGTGGTCGCCTTCACATTCATTGATATAAACCACTTGAATCTCACCAAATTGGCTAAAATAGGCACGAATATCTGCCATACGACGAGCTTTCTTTCCTTGACCAATCTGATAAACTAGCTGAGTAGCGAGGGCAGTAAGACCTAAACCAAGCAAGGCCCCACCCAAAATACTGAATGTTTTCTTCTTCATAAGCACTATTTTACCACAAGAAAACGGCACCACAGCAATTTTTAGCATTATTTTTAGAATAATGATGTTTAAGATTGACTTTTCTACTGATAAAGGTTATACTTAACAAGTAATTAAATGTCAGAGTTATCATGTTTCACATTTTCATCTCCTTTTATTTACGCATCATAAAAGGAAGGAAGTAACTCATTATGGCACAAGGTACTGTAAAATGGTTTAACGCTGAAAAAGGTTTTGGTTTTATCTCAACTGAGGAAGGACAAGACGTTTTCGCACACTTTTCACAAATTCAAGCTGATGGTTTTAAATCACTTGAAGATGGTCAAAAAGTTTCATTTGATGTTGAAGAAGGTCAACGTGGCTCTCAAGCAGTAAACATCGTTAAATTGTAATCAAACAGCAACAAGTCTGAGAGATATCTCTCAGGCTTTTTCTATTCCCAAACCAGCCAAATTGACGCGTCCATCACTCCCTTTTTCATTTCTGGCTAAACGTGGTAAAATGCTAATAAGACTTATACAGACAAGGAGATTAGTATGACTGACTTATTTCATAAAATCAAGGAAGTAACCGAACTCAAAGGAACTTCTGGCTTCGAACAACCTGTGCGCGATTACCTTCGTGAGAAAATCACCCCCTTGGTTGACGAGGTTCAAACCGATGGACTCGGCGGGATTTTCGGAATCCGACATCACGATGATGAGAAGGCCCCTCGCATTATGGTTGCTGGGCACATGGATGAAGTCGGCTTTATGATTAAGGAAATCAAAGCAGACGGAACCTTCCGTGTGGTCGAACTCGGCGGATGGAACCCATTAGTTGTTAGCTCACAACGCTTCACACTGCATACACCAGACGGTCGCGTGTATCCTGTTATCTCAGGATCTGTGCCTCCTCATTTTCTTCGTGGTAATGCCAATGCGCTTCCTAAAACAGCTGACATCGTTTTTGATGCTGGCTTTTCAGGCAAGGAAGAAGCAGAGGCATTTGGAGTCCTTCCAGGCTCTATCATTGTGCCAGAGTCTGAAGCTATCTTAACTGCCAATCAAAAACACGTTATCAGCAAAGCCTGGGACAATCGTTACAGCATCCTCATGATTCCTGAAATGCTAGAAGCAGTAAAAGATGAAACACTCGGAAACACCTTAATTGCTGGTGCAAACGTTCAAGAGGAAGTTGGGCTGCGTGGTGCCCACGTGTCCACAACTAAATTTGATCCAGAGCTTTTCTTCGCTGTTGATTGCTCGCCAGCAGGTGATATCTATGGTGAGCCTGGTAAACTTGGTGAGGGAACCTTGATTCGCTTTTACGATCCCGGTCACATCATGTTACCAAACATGCGAGACTTTCTGCTCACAACTGCTGAAGAAGCTGGGGTTAAATACCAGTATTACCCATCTGCCGGCGGTACCGATGCTGGGGCTGCCCATCTCAAAAATCACGGTATCCCTTCCACCACTATCGGTGTCTGCGCACGCTATATCCACTCACATCAGACGCTCTATGCTATGGATGACTTTATCGAAGCACAAAACTTCCTACAAGCCATTGTCAAACGCCTAGACCGAGCAACAGTTGATACAATCAAACATTACTAGAAAGGTTGAGCAAGTCTCAGTAAGACTGATTATGAAAATTGGATTTATTGGCGTCGGTAAAATGGCAACTGCTATGATTACCGGCATCAAAACAACTGGTCATGAGATTATCATCTCAGGGTCATCTCCTAGCCGCTCAGAAGAGATTGCTGAAAAGCTAGGGCTAATAGCCGCCTCATCTCACCAAGCCTTGATTGATGCGGTTGACTTGGTCATTTTGGGCATTAAACCTCAGCTATTTGAAGCGGTCTTGAGCAATCTAAAAATGACAAAACCTGTCATGTCTATGGCAGCTGGCATTAGCTTGGACAAATTGGCAGCACTGACTGACCCTCAGTTGCCTCTCATCCGTATTATGCCCAATATGAATGCTAGCATTCTTCAAAGCACAACAGGTATCTGCTATAATCCACAAGTTACCAATGACTTAAAATCATTGTCCCTTCAAATCACAGATAGCTTCGGGACAACTTTTGAGTTGGCGGAAAAAGATTTTGACACCTTTACGGCTCTGGCTGGATCTAGCCCTGCCTATATCTATCTCTTTATCGAAGCCATGGCCAAAGCTGGCGTCAAAAACGGACTGACCAAGACACAGGCTCTGGAGATTGTGACACAAACCGTCATGGCTAGCGCTCAAAATCTCCTGATATCTGAAGACAGTCCTCATGACCTGATTGACAAGATTTGTAGTCCAGGTGGCACGACCATCACAGGACTTGCCGATTTGGAAAAGACAGGTCTAACACATAGCGTCATCTCAGCAATTGACGCTACGATTGATAAGGCTAGAAACATGTAATACTTCGCACAAAAAGACGTTGAGAGCCCCTCTCAACGTCTTTTACATTGGCATAACTACCATCGCCACAAATGCAATGAGGTTATTAATAGCATGGAAGGCGATACTATACCTGATATCCTTGGTCCGCCAGTAAACATAGGCCATTGCACCTGATAAGAGACCGTAAACTAGCGCACTACCAAAATTGGTCGGTGTATGCACCAAGGCAAACATGATAGAGCCAGCAATCAAACCAAGCCACTCTTGTTGCGGAAAGAGATACTTGGCCGCAAATCCTCTAAAGATAATTTCCTCAGTAACAGGTGCCACAAGTACCACCATGACAAAGAAAAGAGGAATCGGTAACATCGTCATCAAATCAGCCAATCCTGCTTGATTAACCGTATCTGTTTGCCCTTCAATACCAAGTACCCAAGAAGAAAGGGTGTTGCCAAACATAATGATGGCATAGGCAATGATAAAGGTCAACCAAATCGATTTGGTTTTCTTACCAGAAAGTGGAAGGAAGATGCCTCGTTTTTGGGCAATTTCAATCACTAATGCGCCAATAATCAAAAAGAGAAAGGTGACACCTGCCGTTTGGATAAGACCAAACTGCTCCTTTTCTAAAACTTTGTTATAGCCTAGGACACCACCAATGGCAAAAGAAGGGATTTGTGTTAAAAAGAATAATCCCACCATTACAAAGAACGTTTTAAAAAATTGTTTCATGACAACTCCTCAAATTAAACTAGAACTATTTTATCATAAAAAACGGTTCAGTAGAGCCTTCATCCCTATCAAACAGATTAAACAAAAATAGATGAGACCTACTAACAATAACCTGTAAGGAATTATCAGTCCAAAGAAACCATCTAAAAGAACGAGAAGACACATAACTATAAGCAAAAAGACTAAGGTCCAAGTCGTTGTCAGCTTGTTAATAAGTTGATTGCGTTCATCATAGGCACTGATATAAGCTTGGTGCAGCTTCTTAGGATCTTTTTGAGTAGCGTAGCTTGCCCCAGCAAAGATAAACAGACCAAAAGTCAGTCCTACCATCATTCCCAGCTGATAATCTGACATCTCAAGGATAGGCAGTAACGCCAATAGGCAAATGCCACCGATAAAACCGAACACTGTCTGCTTCCTTAGCAGCTTAGCATAAGTCTCTTCCGTTTTCTTCTTTCCCATAGTTTTTAAGGCTTTTTCTAACATAAACTTCTCTTCCTACTCCTCATCAAAAATAAAAACTTCTTCAATACTTAAACCAAAATACTTGGCTAATTTATAAGCCAGTTCTAGCGAAGCATTATAACGTCCTTTTTCTAAGGAAATAATGGTCTGCCGCGTGACATCCATGGCTGCAGCCAAGTCTGCCTGACTCAGCCGTCGTTCCTTTCGCAATTCCTGAATCCGTGTTTTCATCCCAATCCTTTCTAAAAATAGCAACCATTATTGTTCACACTTCAATCGATAAAACAGATAACAAGCTTTGACAAAACAAGCAAAACTAACCGCTAGAAACATCGTGAATACAAGCTTACTAGTTCTGACAGATTCACTTGATAAAGCAATTAACAAAGACGATAGACCTGATAATTGATTCCTAAAAATGACTCTCTTCAATGCCTGGTCTTTGGCTTCTTTTTGTAATCTCATGTACACACCCACCTTATAGTCATTTAAATATTCATTTTGTATAATATACTTTACATTTATAGTATAGTAAACTTTACTTTTTATGTCAAGTAAACTTTACAAAACATCATAAAAACACAGCGACCGCAATCGCTGTGTTTTCTCTTTATTATGATTTATTTTTTCAAACGCTCTACATCACGCGCAATCATCAATTCTTCGTCTGTTGGGATGACCAAAACCTTAACTTTTGAGTCTGGAGTTGTAATATCTCCAAAGTAACCAAAGACATTCTTCTCTGGATCAACCTCGATACCAAACCATGTCAATCCTGCAAGAACATCTTGACGCATGAGGTAGGCATTTTCACCCATACCTGCTGTGAAAACAATCGCATCAACCCCGTTCAAGACTGCCATGTACTGGCCGATGAATTTCTTAATGCGATCCACAAACATGTTATAAGCTAAAACAGCATCGGGATTTTGAACTTGCAAACCAGCTTCAATATCTCGCATGTCACTAGATATTTCAGAAACACCTGCAAGACCGGATTGCTTGTTGAGCATATTGACAACTGCTGCTGCATCCTCTAAATCATCTGCATGTTCAACCAAATAAGGGATGATGGCTGGATCAATGTCCCCAGAACGTGTACCCATCATTGGACCCGCAAGTGGTGTGAAGCCCATAGAAGTATCAACAGATTGTCCATGATAATTCGCCGTAATAGAAACACCGTTTCCGATATGAGCGGTGATGAGCTTTAATTCCTCAAGCGGACGTCCTAGTTGCTTGGCTGCTTCTTGAGCCACATACTGATGACTCGTTCCATGTGCCCCGTACTTACGCACTTGCAAGTCGGTATAGTACTTGCGTGGAATTGGGTACAAGTAAGTTGGCTCCTCCATGGTTGAATGGAAAGCTGTATCAAATACCGCAACACTGGTAATATCTGGCAAGATTTCTTTGAAAGCACGGATACCTGCAGCATTAGCTGGATTATGAAGCGGTGCCAAGGCTGATAGTGCTTCGATATCTGCTAAGACCTTATCATCAATCAGCGTTGACTCTTTAAAGATTTCACCACCAGCAACCACACGGTGGCCAACGCCTGTAATCTCATCAAATGAGTCGATAATTCCAAAACTGGTTAGATTGTTCAACAACAATGTCACAGCTTCCACGTGATCAGCGATGTCACGAACTTCACTTTCTTTCTTGCCGTCAAATTTAACCGTTGAAATCGAATCCTTCAAACCGATACGTTCAATAATACCCGCAGCAAGCACTTCCTCTTCAGGCATACGGTAAAGTTGCCATTTAAGACTTGAGCTACCAGCGTTAATTGCAATTGTTTTTGACATAAGTCACCCCTTCTGAAATCGTTTCCTATAATACATTACCCATTATAACAAAATTTTGCCTCAAATGGCATTATCTTCTTTCCAGATGGCAACATTTTCCATAAATGCCTGTAACAGTGCTGGATTTTGCAGATCAGATAGGTGATAGACAAAGGCTTCTCTTTTGTCTTTAGCTTGTTTTTTAAAGACAAATAGCGATTTGGCCTTGCGAACATCGCCAAATAGAGTCTCCGGAAGGGTAATTACAGCTAAGATGTCAGCATAACCTTTTAACCATTGTTTTAGGAGATCGCTTTGCTTGCTGGTAAACAAATCCGTCGGTGCTAACAAAATGGCAAGACCGTCTTGTTTTAAGTATTTCAAAGACTGCTCCATCAGAAGATGATGGGCATAAGTATGCTCTCTGGTTGCGGCAACTTGATACCGTTTGGCAATCTCATCATTAGGATAGTAACCCACAGGCAAATCACCAATAATCACATCAGCTTCTTTCAAAATCTGTGGACGGACAGCATCCTCTTGCACAAACACGGCTGTTGACCCCATAACTTCGGTAATTGAGGCCGAAAGGTCAATCAACAAATCATCGACTTCCAACCCCAAATAATCCAAATCACGGTCGCTATTGTTGAGTAGGGTTTGAGCCAGATTTCCTGTACCACTCCCGATTTCAATGATGTCTAAGTGCTCCTTACTGGTTAAGGTCTCTAGGAGATATAGGATGAGAAAACCGATTGCATCTGGGGTAAACTGGTGATTGGCTTGAAGAGGTTCCGTCTGACTCGCCTTGATAAAAACAAACTGATAGACGCGACGCCATTCTTCTTTTGTCAACTCAAGCGACCTTAATGTCTTATTGTTGTCAGCTACAGTTGCTGGAGCTCCTTCAGCCCCTAAATAATAGGCATTCTGCTCAATCAAGGCGTCATATATAGTGGTTTTAAGATTGTTTTCAATCAACTGAGCGTTTTCTAAGATGAGCTCATAAGCTGATTCGATTTTTTCAAAATTCATAAGTCCTCCGATACTTGACTATCATAACAAATTTCGGAGACATTATAAAGGGCTAGGGCATCAGTCCACTGACGTTCTTGTTGCTAGCTTACTAGCAAGCTCCTTAGTCTCTTCCTCTTTGGGGTTTGGAGGTGCCTTCTTCGTTAAAAAGTGATAATCAAACTGTCTACCACCGCTGATGACTGTCATCATCAGTTTATTCCCTTGATAATGATAAGCGACCTCACCCTTATCAAATCTAAGCCGTCCTTGAGACTCCTTAGCTAAAGGCTTGGCCAATTCCGCTAGCACATAGGACTGGCTCGATAAGGCTTGAGCTTTTTGAAGCTGATAAGCAGCTTTTAGGCGATGGGTATAAAACGTCAGCACCAAGGATAAAATAGCTGTCATCAATAAGGCATATAGGAGCACACCAGCTTTAACCTGTCGTTTCAAAAGCATAAAGAAATTCACGCACCCTTCCATCGGCAAAGGTAAAGGTCATACTGACTGTTTGACCACGCTGAGTCATACTGACCCTTTTTAAACCGTACAACATTGGCTGATAACCTCGACCATCGGCACTCGTTTTGCGAAAATCGTCTTTTTTGGACTTGCCAAAGGCCAGTGCCTGCTTGTCTTTCAAGATAAAGACCTTATCTTGTGAGACTTTGGTGAGCTGAGAACCAGACAGTTCTGACCGCAGCTGTTGGCAAAAAAGAAGCCATTTCCCTTCGTCTTGCTGCCCTAGCTGATGAACGTGAGCTGCCGTCACTGTCGTCAGTGCTTGATAGACTTGGATAGCGCCTGTCAAAACAAGGATTGCTATCAAACATTCCATTAAGGTGAAGGCCTTAAGGCGATAGTAAGGTAACACGCAGAAGCTCCTTTCCGTTTGCTCGAATTATCGTCTGCTTGTCCGTTTGTCGAATCATCACTCGCTGATGATTTTGATGCAATTCGGTTTGTCCTGTTTGAAGGCACATGGTTGCCACTGATAAAGCTTGCGCTTGCTGCTCAAGAGTCCTCAGCTGCCTTTGATGATAGGTCAACTGATTTAAAAATAGACTTACAAGACCTGCTAATATTGCTGTTGTGACAAGGCTCTCCCACAATATATAGCCTCTAACCTGTTTTTTTCTGATATTGACCACTTCCTAGATACAATTGGTATTTAATTTTGCCTTCTGGCGTTTGAAACACAATCTTAGCTAATGAGGAATTTCCCCCGGTTGGATTAAAAACCACTGTCACTCTCTGCTCAGGAACAATTGATTTAGGGATTGGATAACGTCCCATGGGAGCTTCCAGCGTGTGAGTGTGAACGGTTAGACTCAGAGACTGCTGCTGACTAATGCTCAACCGCTGTGTTTCACGATAAACATGCTCAAACTCCATCAAAAAGAGACTTCTTTCAACTTGATGAAAAATGGCTTTTACAGAACCATTCAATGACAGGGTTAGCAAACACACCACAGACAAGGTTAGTAACGACTCCAAGAGCGTAAAGGCTCTGACAGCCTTACGGTTTAGCCTTGGCATATGTATCGGCCTGTTTCTGTGTGATGTAACCCTCTGAAACCAACTGTTCAATCGTTGGCTTGCTATCTTTAGACATCTCATAAAGTTCCATCTGACTTTCCACGACCTTAACCACAGCCGCCTGCCCTTTTTCATCGACAGCTTTTTTCTGCTTGCTGAGATTGGGAACAAATAACAACATCAAAACACTGATGATGAGAAGGACGACTAACATCTCAATTAGTGTGAAAGCTTTTACCGTTTGTTTTTGACATTTTTGCCACATGCGTTTCATTTACATAACCTCCATAGATTGATACATTGGTAACAACATCGCTGCATAAATCATGACAATCATCAATGCAACCATGATAAAAATAAGGGGCTGAATCAGCTGCGTTGCCCTATGCAACCGACTGAAAAATCTCTCCCATAACTCCTCTGAAAAAACATCTAATTCTTGACCCAGATGTCCCTTGGCATTGCCATACTCGATAATCAAACTCAACTCTTTCAAGAAAAAGGGATAATCCAAAACCTTATCATGAAAAGAGCGACCCGTCATCAAGCTCTGCTGCATATCACGTCCAATATCACGAAATAAACGTGACTCCTGTTCCTGCATAATCTCAACAATCTTTGCCAACTCAATGCCCTGCCCCAGTAGATTACCCCACTCGCGTGCATAATAGGCCGTCAGGTAAAGTTTGCTAAAATGACCGACAACAGGCAGACCACTCAACCACTGATACCGTTTAATGGGAGCCGTTTTTCGTGCCAGCCAGAAACCCAAAACGAAGAAGATTCCTAGACAGATAATACTACCTAAAAAAATGTGCGGGAATTGCTCAAGAACTACCGTTGCCGCATTTTTATCCTCTAATTGAGGTAAGAGGTACTGCCGCAATCCTATGACGATAAGCACCAAAAAGCCCAATAAGATGAGTGGATACGTCGTAACCTCAACCAACTTCTTTTTGATTTTTCGGACCTGCCTGAGATAGGCCTCAATCTTCAAGAGACTTCTTTGGCTGTTGCCATGAATTTCAGCGAGAGACAACTGGGTCACAACGGTATCTGAAAAGCCCAAACGTTTCATTAAGCTAGGCATCCCCAAACCACTCAATAAGGTTTCAGTCATAATCCCAATGTCAGTCGATGAGACTAGCTGACTGCGTTTTAAAAAGTCCACAATTTCTGGCAAATTAAAGCCTGAACTCAAAAGATTATTAAATAGCTGAACAATCTTAATCTGACTACGAATGGGTAATGCTCTCGGTTTTAAGCTGAGTATCTGTGATATGTCCCGCTTGAAAAAGTGTCTCCAAGTTGCGATTCCACTCCTTGGACGTGTGTTGTTGGAAATCTCTTGTTGCCACATCGATAAGGCCACCTCCTCCTATTAAGCGCTGATAACAAATGGCGGCTAAGCTATTGTTTATTTCATCAGCAGAGACCCCTAGTTCCAACAATCGCTGATAAACCCCCGCAATACTCTTAGCATGAATGGTCGAAAAAACGGTAGCTCCTGTCAAACTAGCCCTTATTGCCGCTCTTGCTGTCTCTTTATCCCTAATTTCACCGATGATGAGGACATCAGGACGATGGCGTAACGAAAGCTTAATTAAACTATCATAAGTCAAGTCAATGCTTTCGTTCAACTGTAACTGTAAAATGCCATCATCCTTAATTTCAACGGGATCCTCTATCGAAATCACTTGATGATTCCCAAAGTTTTCTTTGATGAGTTGATACATGAGAGTCGTCTTACCACTCCCAGTTGGTCCCGAAAAAAGGTAAAGCCCCCTGGAACCAATCGCCTCCTTGATAGCCCGCATGCCATCAAACCAGTAGTGCAAGTCGCGGCGACCATCATGTAGCAAACGAATAACCAGACTTTCATGTCCTCGATAATCGCCGACAGTCGATAGCCTCAACGACACCGGTTCTTCAGCCCCAAAATCATAATCACAAGACCCCAGTTGGCTGCGCCGTTTTTCGCCTACCGTCATTCCTGCAACAAATTTAAAGTGACTAATAAGACTAGCCATCCGATCAAAGCCATCCGAATCTATGAACCTCCTATCATCACCAATTCTCATAAAAACATCGTATTCCCTTTGCCGAGGAATAATATAAATGTCTTGGGCATTAAAGCCCACTGCCTGAGCAATCAATTGCTTTGCTAACGCTTGAACCATAAAACCTCCTTACTTATCTATTCGTAAAGATGACAAAAAAAACACCTTTATCTTACGATAAGGTGTTGTGTTGTTTGAGTGAGCAAGAAGGATGGAGCCCTTTGGCATTACGCTGCTCAAACTCAGTTTTGTGTAAGGTTTCTGGTAATTCTCGCCAATTTTCTAATAGCAGCAAGGAATGGTATTGTTGCAAATACTCATCGCACTCCTCACACCAGCGCTGGTCATCTGGCTGCCAGAAGGCTGACGTCAAATTAGCTTTACTATTCATCTTGGGAAATGTTTGCTGCAAGTTCTGCCACTCTTTCTGATAATAGGCCAGAGCATCTTCATAGGTTTGAAATTCTCTAGTCGTTTTAATATCGCTTTGCCAATCGTCTAAAAACCACCAAGGTTCAAAGTCGCCATACATTTTAATCACTTGATAAGCCATATTATGCACTGGGGTAGCCGCTGCATCGCTAAGGTCCGTTTTACCCTTCGATGACATCAGCATCCAGATAAGCTGTCTTTCCAGCTGTATTTCTGAACCGCCCGTTTCCTTTCCTCTATCTGCCACGACTTCGTTAGTTAAAACTATTTGTCTGTTCACTAGTGACGTCTATTATATACAATTACAGCCCAGTTAGACAATAATTTGCTTACCACCACTCTCTTATAACGAAAAAACGAAAGTTCACACTTTCGTTTTTTTCATAAATTTACTCTGAAATGAGCTCTTCTTCTGGAACCACCACTTCTTCAATCACTTCAACTTCATTAACTGATTGCGGTTCAATGTTGCGGTAACGAGCCATACCAGTACCAGCTGGAATAATCTTACCGATGATAACATTTTCTTTAAGACCAAGAAGGTGATCTTTCTTACCACGGATAGCCGCATCTGTAAGGACACGGGTTGTTTCCTGGAAGGAAGCTGCCGATAAGAATGAGTTGGTTTCAAGAGAGGCTTTAGTAATTCCCATAAGAACTGGACGTGACGTCGCAGGGATACCACCTGAGATAACAATATCCTTGTTAGCATCTGTGAAGTCTGCAATATCCATCAACGTACCTGGAAGAAGATCTGTATCTCCTGGATCCATGACACGAACTTTACGAAGCATTTGACGAACCATTACTTCAACGTGCTTATCGCCGATTTCTACCCCTTGACTACGGTAAACTTTTTGAACCTCAGCAAGTAGGTAGGTTTCTACAGAGAGGGTATCACGAACTTCAAGGAGACGTTTAGGCTGAATAGAACCTTCTGTTAAGGCAGCTCCTCGCGCCACCTCATCACCAACACCAACCTTCATACGGGCTGTATATGGCACCACATACTCACCCATACCTGTCTTACCTTGCACATAAACCTTCTTCGTACGTGTTGAAGCATCTTCTTCAATTTCAATGACGGTACCTTTAACCTCTGTAATCACGGCCTCCCCTTTAGGATTACGTGCTTCAAAGATTTCTTGGATACGAGGAAGACCCTGAGTGATATCGGTATTTGAGGCCACACCACCGGTGTGGAAGGTACGCATGGTAAGCTGGGTACCAGGCTCTCCGATAGATTGCGCAGCAATGGTACCTACCGCTTCACCCACTTCAACAGCGTCTCCTGTCGCTAGGTTAATACCATAACAATGACGGCAGACACCATGACGGGTGTTACATGTAAAGACGGAACGAATGGTTACTTCTTCAACACCTGCATTAACAATCTCAGCAGCCTTATCGTCTGTGATGAGTTTATTAGGACCAATAATCGTCTCACCAGTCACCGGGTGTTTAACTGTTTTCTTAGTGTAACGACCACGGAGACGTTCCTCAAGCGTTTCAGTGACCTCTTTGCCATCTGTGATAGCCGTAATGGTCAAACCACGGTCTGTGCCACAATCGTCCTCACGAATGATAACATCTTGGGCAACATCAACCAAACGACGAGTCAAGTATCCTGAGTCGGCTGTCTTAAGGGCCGTATCGGTCATACCTTTACGTGCACCGTGCGTTGAGAAGAACATTTCCAAAACGGTCAACCCTTCACGGAAGTTAGATAGGATCGGAAGTTCCATGATGCGTCCGTTAGGAGCAGCCATCAAACCACGCATACCGGCAAGTTGGGAGAAGTTTGAGATGTTACCACGAGCCCCTGAGTCCATCATCATAACGATAGGGTTCTTAGGATCTTGCGTTTCGATCAAGCGTTTTTCAAGCGCTTCTTTAGCTTCACGCCATGTTGTTGTAACCGCTACATAACGGTCATCCTCTGTCATCAAACCACGACGGAAGGCTTTGTTAATTTCTTCGACACGGTGGTGAGCAGCGTCAATAATCTCTGATTTATTATCAATGACTGGAATATCCGCAATACCAACGGTCAAACCAGCAAGGGTAGAATGGTAATAACCCAAGTCCTTCAAACGGTCAAGAAAGGCTGATGTTTCTGTTGTTCGAAGGCGTTTAAAGGTTTCTGCGATGATATTCCCGAGGTTTTTCTTCTTGAATGGGACATTAATCTCAAGAGAGTCAATCACTGGTTGGATGGCTTGACCAGGCTCCAAGAAGTATTTATCTGGTGTTCCCTCAGTCAAGTTTTCATTGGTTGGCTCTTGAAGGTAAGGAATCTCTGCTGGAATAATGTCATTAAAGAGAATTTTACCAACCGTGGTCACCATGATTTTGTGCAGCTGGTTTTCTTTCCAAGGCTTATTTGGCATACTGTCAACAGCGATACCGACACGTGAATGCAAATGAACATAGCCATTCTTATAAGCCATAACCGCTTCATCACGGTCTTTAAAGACCATTCCTTCACCTTCTCGACCAGCTTCTTCCATGGTCAAGTAGTAGTTCCCCAAAACCATATCCTGCGATGGGGTAACAACTGGTTTCCCGTCTTTAGGGTTAAGGATGTGCTCAGCTGCCAGCATCAAAATACGTGCTTCTGCCTGCGCTTCTTCTGACAACGGTACGTGAATAGCCATTTGGTCTCCATCAAAGTCGGCATTATAAGCCTCACAGACAAGTGGGTGAAGACGAAGGGCTTTACCATCGATAAGAACCGGTTCAAATGCTTGAATTCCCAAACGGTGGAGGGTAGGTGCGCGGTTAAGAAGAACTGGGTGTTCCTTAATCACTTCTTCAAGAATATCCCAAATGCGCTCATCGCCACGCTCAACCATACGTTTGGCTGCCTTAACGTTGCCAGCGTACTCACGTGCCACAATTTCACGCATGACAAATGGCTTAAAGAGCTCGATTGCCATTTCACGTGGCACACCACATTGGTACATTTTAAGGGTTGGACCAACAGCGATAACCGAACGCCCTGAGAAGTCGACACGTTTCCCGAGCAAGTTTTGGCGGAAACGCCCTTGCTTACCTTTAAGCATGTGACTCAATGATTTCAACGGACGACCACCAGGTCCTGTAATCGGACGGCCACGACGACCATTATCAATCAAAGCGTCAACCGCTTCTTGAAGCATCCGTTTTTCATTTTGAACGATGATTCCTGGAGCATTTAGCTCCAAAAGACGTGCCAAACGGTTATTACGGTTAATGACACGACGGTAGAGATCATTGAGGTCAGATGCTGCAAAACGACCACCATCCAGCTGAACCATCGGACGAAGATCAGGTGGGATAACCGGTAGGATATTGAGAACCATCCATTCCGGTTTGTTACCTGATTTGTAAAAGGCATCAAGAACATCCAAACGGCGAACAGCTTTCACACGTTTTTGACCAGAAGCTGTCTTCAACTCTTCTTTGAGCTCAGCAATTTCAGCTTCCAAATCCACACGTTTGAGAAGGTCTTGGATGGCTTCAGCACCCATTTTAGCAACAAATGAGCCAGGTCCATACTCTTGCAATTTTTCGCGGTATTCACGCTCTGTCAAGAGTGACTTAGCTTCTAGGGGTGTGTCCATTGGGTCAATCACCACATAGGCTGCAAAGTAAATAACTTCCTCAAGCGCACGAGGGCTCATATCAAGGGTCAAGCCCATGCGTGATGGAATACCTTTGAAGTACCAAATGTGCGACACTGGTGCTTTTAGCTCAATGTGTCCCATACGCTCACGACGAACTTTAGCACGGGTAACTTCGACACCACAACGGTCACAGATAATTCCTTTATAACGGATACGTTTGTATTTACCACACGCACATTCCCAGTCTTTTGTTGGACCAAAGATGACTTCATCAAAGAGCCCTTCACGTTCTGGTTTCAATGTACGATAGTTGATTGTTTCAGGTTTTTTAACTTCACCGTAAGACCATGAACGGACTTTACTCGGTGAGGCTAATGTGATTTGCATACTTTTAAAACGATTTACGTCAACCACTAATAATACCTTTCTTCATTATCACTTGTTACCTGCTAGAGGTAGTAGATGACTACCACCTCATCACGTAACAGCCTGCTAGTCTATCAAACACTGTCAGATAGCTAACGTTTTTACCAATTATTTATCTTCAGCCGCTGCCTGTGCTAGGGCTGCTGATTCTTTAGCTTGTTTTTCACGCGCCTTTTCCAAGTCGTCAACGTGCATCACGTCATCATCTTCACCCTCATCGAGGTCACGAAGTTCCACTTCAGCATCGTCTTCGTCAAGGACACGCATATCAAGACCAAGAGACTGCAATTCTTTCACAAGAACGCGGAAGGATTCTGGCACACCTGGTTTTGGAATTGGTTTTCCTTTGGTGATGGCTTCATAGGCTTTGAGACGTCCTGTCACATCATCTGACTTGTACGTCAAGATTTCTTGAAGAACATTTGAGGCACCATAAGCTTCGAGGGCCCAAACCTCCATCTCACCGAAACGTTGTCCACCAAACTGAGCTTTACCGCCAAGCGGTTGCTGTGTTACCAGTGAGTAAGGGCCAACAGAGCGGGCATGGAGCTTGTCATCAACCATGTGGTGAAGTTTAATCATGTACATGACACCGACTGAGACACGGTTATCAAACGGCTCACCAGTACGACCATCGTAAAGCACCGTCTTAGCATCGCTATCCATACCAGCTTCTTCAACGGTAGACCAGAGATCCTCAGATGTTGCTCCATCAAAGACTGGCGTCGCGATATGGATACCCAAGTTACGAGCAGCCATTCCCAAGTGAAGTTCCATAACCTGACCAATGTTCATACGAGATGGCACCCCAAGTGGGTTAAGCATGATGTCAACCGGTGTGCCGTCTGGTAGATACGGCATATCTTCTACTGGTACAATACGTGAAACGACACCCTTGTTACCGTGGCGACCGGCCATTTTATCGCCGACTTTAATCTTACGTTTTTGAGCGATGTAAACACGAACCAGCATGTTAACACCTGATTGCAACTCATCACCATTAGCACGGGTAAAGATTTTCACGTCACGCACAATACCATCACCGCCGTGTGGAACACGAAGCGACGTATCACGAACTTCACGTGATTTATCACCAAAGATAGCATGTAAGAGACGTTCCTCAGCTGACAAGTCTTTTTCTCCCTTAGGAGTAACCTTACCAACCAAGATATCGCCTTCTTTAACCTCTGCACCGATACGGATAATCCCCATCTCATCAAGGTCTTTAAGCGCATCTTCACCGACGTTTGGAATTTCACGAGTGATTTCTTCAGGTCCTAACTTGGTATCACGGGTTTCTGATTCAAATTCTTCCAAGTGAACAGAGGTATACACATCCTCTTTCACAAGACGTTCAGACATGATAACGGCATCTTCAAAGTTATAGCCTTCCCAAGTCATATAGGCAACGATTGGGTTTTGACCAAGTGCCATCTCACCACGTTCCATAGAAGGACCATCCGCGATAAAGTCCCCTTTTTCAACCAAATCACCGACTTTTACAAGAGTACGTTGGTTGTAAGCTGTTCCTGAGTTTGAACGGCGGAATTTGGTCACATGGTAAACATCAAGCGAACCATCTTCTCGGCGAACTTCTACTTTTTCGGCATCAGAGTAAACAACCTTACCATCATGTTTCGCAATAACTGCTGCACCTGAGTCGTGGGCTGCTTGGTATTCCATACCTGTACCAACATAAGGTGCTTTTGGATCAATCAATGGCACTGCTTGACGTTGCATGTTGGCACCCATGAGGGCACGGTTGGAGTCATCGTTTTCCAAGAAAGGAATACATGCTGTCGCAACGGCAACTACCTGCTTAGGTGATACATCCATGAAGTCAGCCAAATGAGCAGGATACTCTTGGTTGACCCCTTGATGGCGTCCCATAACGATGTCTTCAGCAAAGGTACCATCTTCATTGAGTTTTGAGTTGGCCTGTACGACCGTGTACTCATCTTCCTCATCGGCTGTCAACCAAACGATTTCGTTGGTTACCTTACCAGTCGCACGATCAATCTTACGGTATGGCGTTTGGATAAAGCCGTACTTGTTAAGGTGTCCATACGATGACAAGTTGTTAATCAAACCGATGTTAGGTCCTTCAGGTGTCTCGATAGGACACATACGACCGTAGTGCGTGTAGTGCACGTCACGCACTTCATAGCCTGCACGGTCACGGGTCAAACCACCAGGTCCAAGGGCTGACAAACGACGTTTGTGAGATAACTCAGACAGCGGATTGTGCTGATCCATGAACTGTGACAACTGAGAAGAACCAAAGAATTCTTTAATCGCAGCTGTGACAGGACGGATATTGATGATTTGTTGTGGGGTTAAGACATCGTTGTCTTGAACAGACATACGCTCACGGACATTACGTTCCATACGCGCAAGACCGATGCGGAATTGGTTGGCAAGCAGTTCACCAACTGCACGGATACGACGATTTCCCAAGTGGTCAATATCGTCAACTTTACCAATACCTTCTGCAAGATTGAGGAAATAAGACATTTCCGCCAAGATGTCAGCTGGTGTCAGTGCACGAACCTTGTCGTCTGGGTTGGCATTACCCACAATCGTTACCGTACGATCGGGATCCGTTGGCGCAACGACCTTAAATTTTTGTAGCACAACTGGCTCTGTAATAACTGCGTAATCATTTGGCGTATAAACAAACTTGTTCAAATCACCGTCCAAATGCTCAGCAATAGAATCAATCACATCACGCGTCATGACTGTACCAGCTTCAACAAGGATTTCACCTGTTTCACTATCAATCAAGTTCTCCGCAATGGTTTGTCCAAGAAGGCGTGTTTTAACGTTAAGTTTTTTATTGATTTTGTAGCGACCAACAGCAGCCAAGTCATAGCGACGTGGGTCAAAGAAACGAGCTGTTAGCAAGCTACGAGAAGAGTCTGCGGTTTTTGGCTCACCCGGACGAAGGCGTTCGTAAATTTCTTTAAGGGCTTCATCTGTACGAGAATCATTTGGATTTTTGTGGATATCTTTTTCGATGGTATTACGAACAAGCTCTCCCTCACCAAAGATATCGATGATTTCATCATCACCAGAAAAACCAAGTGCACGAACCAGCGTTGTAAATGGAATCTTACGCGTACGGTCAATACGTGTGTAGGCAATGTCTTTAGCATCTGTTTCCAACTCAAGCCAAGCCCCACGGTTAGGGATAACAGTTGAGCCGTAACCCACCTTGCCGTTTTTATCAACCTTATCGTTGAAATACACACCAGGAGAACGTACCAACTGAGAAACGATGATCCGTTCAGCACCATTGATGATGAAGGTTCCCATCTCAGTCATGTAAGGAAGATCTCCAAAGAAAACTTCCTGAGTTTTAATCTCACCAGTCTCCTTATTAATCAAACGGAAAGTGACAAATAAAGGTACTGAATAGTGAGCGTCATGCGCACGCGCTTCTTCAAGCGTGTACTTTGGTTCTTTTAATTCATAGCCAACAAATTCCAATTCCATGGTATCCGTAAAGTTGGAAATAGGAAGCACATCCTCAAATACTTCACGCAGACCATTATTCAAAAAATCTTGGAATGAATCTGTTTGAATTTCAATTAAGTTAGGTAAATCAAGAACTTCTTTAATTCTTGAAAAGCTACGACGGGTACGATGTTTCCCGTATTGAACGTCATGTCCTGCCAAGTCTTACTCCTTTATCAAATTGAGTCATGAACGAAATTCGTTCGAGGGTTATCTCAGGTTATTTGCCAAACGATGGTCAGCAAATGCCCTGACTAACAGTTATAGACGTCAATCAATTTTCAGAATCTTTAAATCTTTGTTACAAAACTTAAAAACATCCCAAAATAGGCACAAAAAGAGCAGCTAAATCGGACTCCTCAAAGTATGATTTAACTGCTTTATGCCACGGCTGGACAATATTTCAACCGTGATTAAACGTCAAATAGATATAGTGTATTATAACACTATTATCTTCAAAAAGCAAGCCTAACGTCGATTATTAGTCGAACGACGTGTTGAACGATTGCTTCCGCCGATAATGCTATTCCAGGCTTTTTGATAATCACTATCTGTCCCGCCGATACCAAAATAATAAGTCATATTACCAGCACCGTTTTTCGCCCAATAGCTGGTTGTGGTATTACCAGTAACCGTGTAACGACGACCGTTGTCAGTGGCAGTTCCTGGTTTCAAACCAGTCTGTTTGTTAACGGTTGAGCGAATAACACTTGCATCTAGAGAAAACTTCTGCCCTCCTCCAAAGAGGCTTGGGTCGGCTTGAGCAATCGTGTTAACCAGATTTGCTAGGTAGTTTGAGTGATTCTCATAACCTGTCATTTTAGCCAAGGAAGCATTATTATCATGGCCTGCCCAAGACGCCAACGAAATCTTCGGTGTAGCAACAGCCAACCATACATCTGAGTAGTCATTGGTCGTCCCTGTCTTACCGATCCAATCATTGGTCGCAAGCGATGGGTTCACAGCCCTCAAACGACTGAGGTATTGTGTGGTCGTACCAGAAGATAGTGGGCCACGAAGCAGGTCCTGGAGGATGGTTGCAGTAGCTTTTGAGAATACTTGAACCGGCTGCACCTTGTGCTCATAGATCACTTTTCCTTCGCTATTGGTAATCTTATCAACCATATACCCTTTAACATAGGCGCCATCGTTTGCGATCATTTGATAAGCATTGGTAATTTGTTCTACCGACGTCCCAATACCACCAGCCAATGGAAGGCTTTCAATGTCATAGTTATCAATGGCAATTCCCATCTTGGTCATATAATCCTTGACATCGACACCTCTCTCTTGCAAGAGTTTATAAGTCCAAAAAGCAGGAATATTCCAAGAGGTATTCAGCGCTTCCTGCAAGGTGATCATCGTTGTTCCTTCATTACCATCGTGCATGATCTTTTCGCCACTAGAGAAAGTCGTTGGGTAGTTAGATAACATGCTAGCGCTCCCCATAAAACCTTGATCAATCGCTGGACCGTAAGCCAGCAAGGGCTTGATGGATGAACCAGGGGAACGCTTGGTATCAAAAGCGTGATTGTTTTGATTGGTAGCATAGTCTCGCCCACCAATAAAACCTAAAATGGCTCCCGTTTGATTATCCATCAGAACATTACCAACCTCTGTCCGACCAGTACCATCATCTAAGATAGACCCATACTGGTTGACAGCCCCCTGCATAGCCTCGTAGACTGCTTTGTTAATGGTGGTTGTCACCTGATAACCACCTGACTGCAAAGCCTTCAAAGCACGCTCTTCATAGGCAGCCTTGGTGGCATCATTTTTTAAATCTTGTGCAGAAACCTTATCTTTTTTGACCAAGTAATCGTACATGACCGACTGAGCCTCTGCCATTACAGAATAGTATAGGTAGTCATGTTTGGAAGCAGTCACCGTATCAGAAGCAATAAAATCTTGTTTTAGGTCGTAAGTCTTGTAGGAGTCGTACTCTGACTTGCTCAAGTAACCTTCGCGATACATATTGTAGAGAACATTTCGGGCTCTGGTCAGACCAAACGACAGGTTCTCATCTGATTTCAAGCGTCCGTCTGCACTATAAGGAGAATAAACAATCGGGCTTTGTGGCAAGCCAGCGATAAAAGCGGCTTGTGGCACGGTCAACTCTGCCGCAGATTTTCCAAAAATCCCTTGAGCAGCCTCCTCAACACCAGCAATATTTTGACCCTTGTTGTTCCGACCAAAAGGAGAGACATTCAAGTAGGCTGTTAAAATAGCATCCTTGTCCATATCCTTTTCTAAAGCAAGAGCATAGATGATTTCTTTAGCCTTACGTTGAAAGGTCAGATCATCTCCTAAAATCTGTTGCTTGAGCAACTGTTGCGTCAGGGTTGAGCCCCCGCTGGACTCACCAACACCCAAAAGCGAGGTGATGAGCGCCCGAAAGACCGCCTTAGGCACGACACCATGATGGGTCTTAAAATTCTCATCTTCTGTCGCAATAATCGCATTCTTAAGATTCTCAGAAATCGCTTGGCTAGACACCGGTGTGCGCAGCAAGTCCGTATCAATCGTTGAAATCAAAGAGCCATCTGCATAGGACAGTCGAGAAATCAAGGACCCTGTTTGAACCTGCTTGATGAGAGTGTCTTTATTGGGGACCTTAACCCCATCAATCTGACTGGCCAAATAGCCCAAGCCAAGCCCTGCTCCCAACATCATAAATAGCAAAGCAACAATATACATAAAGTTTGATAGTAGTTTAGTGATGCGCAGTACAATCGCAAAGCTGTCCATCAACGACCAGTCTTTGACTGAACGTTTTTGGGGGAAATGCTTCACGTGATGCCTTAGTTGGTTCCAAGACAGCTTTTGCTTGCTTTTTTTTAGCCAAGAGCGCCATTTTTGCTTAATAGTAGACATAAAATACCTCATTAGCATTATAGCAAACTTCTGTATAGCTTGCATATCACAAGTCATTTTTGCTATAATGAAGGCTATCACAACAACTTATCTGGAGGCTTACATGAACATTTTTAAAGAACTGAAGGAACGCGGATTGGTCTTCCAAACAACCGATGAAGAAGCGCTTGAAGAAGCGCTAACACAAGGACAGGTTTCCTTCTATTCTGGCTATGATCCAACGGCTGATAGTCTGCATTTAGGCCACCTGGTCCCAATCTTGGTCATGCGCCACTTGCAACAGGCTGGTCACAAACCCTTCCCGCTAGTTGGGGGAGCAACAGGTCTGATTGGCGATCCTTCTTTCAGAGATGCTGAGCGTAGCCTTCAGACAAAAAAGACTGTCCAAGATTGGTCAAACAAGATTAAAACCCAGCTCGAGCGTTTCATTGATTTTGAAACAGGGGATAACAAGGCGGTCATGGTGAATAACTACGATTGGATGAAAGAACTCACCTTCATTGACTTCTTGCGCGACGTCGGTAAATACTTCACCATCAACTATATGATGAGCAAAGAGTCTGTTAAAAAACGTCTGGAAACAGGGATTTCTTACACTGAGTTTGCTTACCAAATCATGCAAGGCTATGATTTTTATGAGCTTAACGACAAGCACAACGTTACTTTGCAAATCGGTGGATCTGACCAATGGGGCAATATGACAGCAGGAACGGAATTGTTAAGACGTAAGGCAGATAAAGTAGGACACGTGATGACCGTTCCTCTCATCACCGATGCTACTGGCAAAAAGTTCGGAAAATCCGAAGGCAATGCCATCTGGCTTGATGCCGATAAAACATCGCCTTATGAAATGTACCAATTTTGGCTTAACGTCATGGATGATGATGCGGTGCGCTTCCTCAAAATCTTTACCTTCTTATCACTCGATGAGATTGATGACATTGCCAAACAGTTTGCCGCTGCACCGCATGAGCGCTTAGCCCAGAAAGTACTAGCCAAGGAAGTGGTTACCTTGGTACACGGTCAAGCTGCTTATCAAGAAGCGCTCAACATCACTGAGCAACTCTTCAGCGGAAATATTAAAAACCTATCCGTCAAAGAGCTCAAACAAGGCTTGTCAAATGTACCTAGTTTCACCGTGACACCTGAGCAAAGCCTTAATATCGTTGACTTGCTAGTCGATGCTGGCATTTCCCCATCAAAACGCCAAGCTCGCGAAGACGTGCAAAATGGTGCCATCTACATCAATGGTGAGCGGCAGCAAGACCTTACCTACACCCTTCAAGACAGCGATAAGTTAGAAGGACAATTAACGGTTATCCGCCGTGGTAAGAAGAAATATT
The DNA here is from genome assembly GCA_029593465.1 of Streptococcus suis. Classification (GTDB taxonomy): domain Bacteria; phylum Bacillota; class Bacilli; order Lactobacillales; family Streptococcaceae; genus Streptococcus; species Streptococcus suis_AH. The sequence continues at coordinate 14,845 of JAKTNK010000014.1, read as the reverse complement.
TTGTCCTAAATCACGCCTAAAAAGAGTGAGCCTAGCTCCTCTTTTTCCATATTTAGAAAGGTCATAACCATGCCAAAACCATCTGCCCACGAACGTCAGGACTTACTCGAGGATTTTCGCCAAAAAATGGTAGCTGAGTTTACCATCCTCCATCCCGAAGCTCAAGGACTGACTCCAGAAGAATCCCTACAACTCTTTAAGGATCTCCAAAAAGAGACTGTACAGGCCAACAAACGCAGGATGAAAGAACACTTGGAAGTTTTTAGCGATGCTGTTATTGCCATCGTCATCACGATTATGCTGCTTGAAATTCCCATCCCCAGTAGCACCGTCACGGGGCATCAGTTTATTAACAGTATCTTGATTTTTTTGGTCACTTTTTTCACGGTCGCCGATTTTTGGTATGATAATCATAAGGCCTATGACAATGTGGATAACATTTCCTCTAACATCGTCGTTATCCAGTTCTTCTTTATGGCAAGTCTAGCTCTCTTACAGCTCTTTGCCCGCTGGATGATGGAAGAAATCACGACAATCGCCGTTCTCAGCTATGGTGCTATCATTGTCTTGACTCACTTCTTGCAGTGGCTCTTACAGTACCTTATCTCCCAAGCCAAGTTTGCCAAAACCAACTACACCAAACAATTTTCGCAAAAAATGGCCCTGCGAAGCCTCTTTGGGATGACGGCTGTTAACCTGACCATTATGCTTTTTGCTAACTTTATCAACCCACATGTTGGCTTTTACTTTTACTTGTTTGGTCCTATTGCTTCCTTCCTAAAAAACATTACAGAAGAAAACAAACGACGCCACAAGCATCGCCTGCCCTAATGCAAAATCCCAGCGCTTCATAGCACTGGGATTTTTTTATCTTGTTTGAAGTAGTCGTCCCACGAGGGAAACCAATAAAAAGATACCGATAAAAATCATGGTGATCGTTGCACTAGCTGGGGTCTCCAACACATAAGATAGGATGACGCCTGAAATCATGCCGACAAATCCAATCAAAATAGAAGTCCCAATAACAGCTTTAAAGGATTTGCCAATCCTAAGGCCAATACTGGCTGGTAAAACCATAATCGTCGATACCAAGAGGGCACCTGCTGCGGGAATCATCAAAGAGATAGCCACACCGGTAATGATATTAAAGATCAAGGACATCTGCCTTACCGGCAAACCATCTACCAAAGCTGTATCCTCATCAAAGGTTAGCATATACATGGGACGAATAAACAAGGCTGTTAGTACTAGCACCACAATAGCAATGGCAAATAAAGCAAGCATCTGCTCCTGACTAATAGTGATAATCGAACCAAATAAATACTGCTCTAGATTGATCCCAGAGGCATTCTCTGACTTACTGGTAATGATTAGAGAAAGAGCCAGACCCAAGGACATCAAAATCGCTGTTGAAATTTCCATATAGTGCTTATAGACCACACGAAGATACTCCAAAACAATAGATGCCATAATCACCACAATAACCGTGGCCCAGGTCGTTGATACCCCTAATAAAATACCAAAAGCCACTCCAGCCAAAGATACGTGACTCAAGGTGTCACTCATAAGGCTTTGCCGTCTTAAGATTAAAAATAAACCAAGGATAGGCGCAAAGAGACTCATCGCCATAATCGACAAGACCGCCCGTTGCATAAAATCATAAGAAAGCATTTCTGTAATGACTGCCATGGTTACTCCTCCTCATGAATATTAAAACAACGCCATGGTGAGGACTGATCCCTAACCAGATGGATATTGCGGTCAGCAAACTCTGCTACTTCCTCAGGGTCATGGGTAATCATCAAGACTGACTTCCCGTGTTTTTTAGCATTGTGGTGCATCAACTCGTAAAAATGCACCAAGGTTCCCGCATCCATACCTGTGGTTGGCTCATCCAAGACAAAAATATCAGGATCAGAGGCAAACATCCGTGCAATGACCACGCGCTGTTTTTGCCCTCCAGAAAGACTTCCGATACGCTTGTGACGGCTTTCCCACATGCCAACTGATTCTAAGCTGACCTTGACGTGCTCCTTATCGTGAGCGGTCAAGCGTCTAAACCAGCCGTTTCTGGGGTAACGTCCCGAAGTCACAAATTCTTCAACGGTCGATGGAAAACCAGCATTGAAACTCGCAATCTGCTGCGGCAAATAGGCAATGCGTAACTTTTTGCCTGCAGTATTTTTCTCCGAGATGATAACCCGACCGCTTTTAGGTTTCAAAATGCCTAAAGTGGCTTTGACCAAGGTTGACTTGGCCGCCCCATTTTCCCCAGTTAGGGTGACAAACTCTCCACTATCCAAATAATAGGAAATGTTCTGAAGAACAGGTTCGTTATCATATTGAAACGCCAGATGTTCAACTGTGATATATCGCAAAACTAGAGTACCTCGCTGGACAATTTGTCAATAAAGTCAGCAATAACCGCTTGTTCCTTATCCGAAAAAGCCGTCAAAACGCTCTCATAAACCTCAAGGGTCGATTGGTGATGCTCCGCATGCTCGTTAGCAATCGGTCTGCCCGCATCCGTCAATGTCAAATAGGTCACTCGCCCATCCTTCTCGTCTTTGACAGATGCTACTAACTCCTGTTGCACCAAGCGTTTCACAGCCTTTGATACCGCTGCCTGGCTGATGGATAAGGCCTTTGCCAAGTCCGTATTGGTCAACCTCCCATCCTTTAACAACATCAAAATGTGCTCTTGTGTGCTTGTAAGATTAACATTACTTTGGCACTTCCCTATCAATAGTTCATTCTGATGCTCGGTTTTTGCGATTAACGCATTCAAAAACGCATCAATTCTCTCTGATAATATCATACAACACTCCTTAACCAGTTAAACATGAATTGAAATAAAAACCGTTAGTCATCCTAACAGCAAGGCCTCTCATCAGACTTAAGATTCATTTTCAAAACTAAACTTAATTGTAGCAAATTTGACTCAATTAAACAACTATAAAAGCTAAATAGGGCTAATCCAAACTCGTGACTAATGAACATGAACCTTCCTTTTTAAAACTGAACAAACACTATCAGCCACTACAAGGATATCTTCCTTACTATAACAAACCCTAAGCACCAAAAAATCCCCTAGCCTATCGGCTAAGAGATAACATAATAACCTATCAAAACGAGAGATTGTTAACCATGTTAACAAGACAAGTCATGAGTAAGCCTGTCATCATTAGACAATACATCATAGTGACTTGTTTTTCAGTAAAGAGATGATTAATTTTAGTACCTATATAACCACCTAATATGGCTGTTACTACAATAATTGGTATTATTACTGGATTAAAAGTTGCATTTTGATTCAGAGTTATGATGCTGATCATTTTTGGAAATTGGGCAAAAAATATCATACCAATAGAATAAGCTGTTGATTCTTTAGCACTCATCGACATAAAGCCTAAGAGAACAATGATATTTAGTGGACCACCACCTATGCCTATAAACACTGATAAAGCACCAACAAGTAATCCAAATCCGAAAACTAAAATTTTATTTCTGATATGATACTTAGGAAATCTATCCTTGTTTGAAGTAAAAACTAATACAGCTAATAGCACAAAGAACAGCAATATCGCCTGTGTTGCAGTTACTTTACTATTACTAATAGATTGAGTAACTAATTTAAATATTTGATCACCCAAGTAACCACCTAATAAAGACCCTGTTGCAAGTAACAGCATGATAACCTTATCAAAACCTAAACCGGATTTTGCATGTTTGTATAGAGAAGATAAACACATCGAAAAAACTGCAATAGTAGAATAAATACTAATTGTTGTGACGTTATCAACCCCAAGCAAATCGAAAACAGGTTTAATAATAGCCCCACCACCTGCTCCTGTTGTAGCACCCAGTGCTGTCGCTAAAAGTACAATGATACCATACAATATTGCAATCATAAAAACTCTTTTCTACTTAATAATTTCTCCGTTTGTTTCAATAACTTTTTGATACCAAGCAAATGATTTTTTCTTATATCTTCTATAAGTCCCCTGACCTTGGTCATCAACATCTACATAGATAAAACCATATCGTTTTTTCATCTCACCTGTAGACCATGCCACAAGGTCAATACAACCCCAAGGGGTATAACCCATAAGGTCAACACCATCAATATCTACCGCATCTTTCATAGCTTTGATATGGGTATTCAGGTAGTCAATGCGATAATCATCATTGATTACAAAATCTTCAGTTGGATTATCAACCGCTCCCAAGCCATTTTCAACAATAAAAAGCGGAACATGGTAGCGTTCATACATCTCACAAAGTGCAATTCTTAGTCCCAAAGGATCCAGAGCCCAGCCCCACTCAGATACATCAAGATTAGGATTTTTATAGCTCATCATATTATTCCCAGGAGTTTTAGCAACACTTGTATCAGTTGTTGACATGGTAGACATGTAATAGGAAAAACCAATAAAATCAACACAGCCGTTTTTTATTGTTTCTAAATCATCCTCTTGCATTTCAATGAAAACATGGTTTCGTTCAAATTCTTTTAATTTGTAATTTGGATAATAGCCTTTAACCATGACATCTAAGTAAAATTCTACTTGACGTTTATAAACAATATTGGCCATGACATCCTCTGGTTTCGCAGTCATAGCATAGCTCGGAGCATACATGACCATATTACCGATCTTGGCTTCCGGAATAATTTGGTGGCATAGGCTAACTGCTTTAGCTGATGCTACAAATAAATGATGGACTGCTTGATATTTTGTCTGATCATCATTAGAGTGTATCCCCATTTGAAGCCAGGAGCGTAACACGTTAATTTCATTAAAAGTCATCCAGTACTTAACTTTATCACGATATCTTGTAAAAACTGTTTCAGCATAATGTGTAAAGAAATCAATGACTTCCCTACTTGACCAACCGTCATAATGATCTGCTAGAAATAAAGGTGTATCAAAATGACATAATGTGACAACAGGTTCGATACCATATTTCAAACACTCATCAAAAACAGCATCGTAAAAAGCTAATCCAGATTCATTCGGTTCTGATTCATTACCTTTTGGGAAAATACGTGTCCAGGCTATCGACATACGGTAAGCTTTAAAGCCCATCTCAGCAAATAATTTAATATCTTCTTTATAGTGATGGTAAAAATCAATTGCCGTATGAGACGGATAAAAATCATTTGGATCAATATAACCTTTGGCACCTTCAGGGATAGCCGCTAGACGTTCATCTTTGTGCATCATACCATCAACAGTTTGATACGTAATTTGTCTTGGCGTATTGACATTTCCTACTGTAAGAGTGTCCATCGTTGTCAACCCGCGACCATCCGTTTGATAGGCACCCTCAATCTGGTTTGCAGCTGTGGCACCCCCCCATAGAAATCCCTTTTCAAATCCCATATTATCCTACTTTCTAAGTTTTATCAGTTTACAAGAGATCTCCTCCGAAAACTTTTCCAGACTGTTTTAGTTTAATTTCCTTACCTTTAGCATCTGTAAATATAGTCATAATAGTTGTGTCATAACCTTTAGTTAATAATGATTGACGATCAAATCTAGCTATTTCTTGTCCCGCTTTCACAGTATCTCCTTGTTTAACAAGTGCTGTGAAACCATCACCTGATAAATCGACAGTATTAATACCAATATGAACAAGGACTTCAACTCCATCCGGACGTACAATGCCATAAGCATGACCAGTTGGAAAAACAGTCTCAACAGTTCCGTTAACAGGTGATAAAACTATGTCAGTGTCTGGAGCAATCGCAATGCCGTCACCCATAGCTTTACTTGCAAATACTTCATCTTTAACATCTTCAAGAGCAACTAATTGCCCCTCTGCAACAGCAACAACAGAATCATCAGCTAAAGTCGTTGAAGGAACAGTTTCATTATTTTCATCTTGTGGTAATCCTAAAACAAAAGAAGCTACAAAAGAGGACACAAAGGCAATAAGACAAGCAATTGAAGCATGAATAATGACATTAGGGGCATCTGCACTAAAATAGCTTGGTAAAGATAACAATCCAGGTGGAACTTGAGCAAAGCGTCCTACCCCCATTATACCTAGGTACAGACCGGCTACTCCACCACCAAACATAGCTGCATAAAGTGGACGTTTGTATTTCAAGTTCACCCCATAAAGGACCGGCTCAGTAATACCAAGAATGGCTGAAAAACCAGTGGATACTGTCAACCCTTTAACAGCTTTATCCTTTGTTTTAAAAGCAAGCGCCATTGCCGCACCACCTTGGGCAATATTCGAAACCATCATACCTGGTCCAGCGACAGTATCGATACCTTTGGTAGCAAGCATATTAATTCCAATCGGAATAATACCATAATGCATTCCTGTCATAACAAGAAGAGGTGTTGTTGCACCTATAAGAAGTGGTACAAACCATGGGACTACCGTATTCATAACTGATACAATAGCGTTCAATCCATCACCTAGCCAGGTTCCAATCGGCCCAATTACTAAGAAGGTTACTGTTAATACAATTAGTAATGTTACCATTGGAGCTAGGAAGATTCGTACCACAGCAGGAGTATACTTCGTGACAAAAGGTTCGACGAATGATAGAAACCAAACTGCTAATATAATCGGTATAACAGAAGAGCTGTAGGTAGCCAGTGTGACTGGTAGTCCAAATAAAGTAACTGCTGAGCCAGTTTCTTTAGCTGTTGTCACCATATTGACAAAGACAGGACTTATTAAAGCCGCACCTACTGTCATCGCTAAATATTGATTGGTATTAAATTTCTTAGCAGCTGATGCAGCTAAAATAACAGGTAAAAAGTAAAATACTGTATCTCCAAAAAGCGACAAAAATTGGTAAGTAGTATCTTCTGGTGTTAACCAACCAAACATGGAAGCTATGGCTACAATAACTTTAATCATTCCTGCACCAGCCAAAGGACCTACAATTGGAACAAACATACCAGCAATAGTATCTAGTACCTTAGCAATACCTCTTTTACTGTTATCTTCTACTTGACTAGTTTGTTCACCACTGGAAAAGTTCGCTTGATTGTTAATAGCTTTGAAAACGTCTGCGACAGCAGGACCAATCACAATTTGGTATTGTCCTCCACTCTGAATGACATCAATGATACCTGCTGTATCTTTAAGAGAAGCCGTATCGGCTTTTTCCTCATCCTTTAGATTGAACCGCAAGCGAGTGGCACAGTGGATTAAAGAATTAACATTTGTTTCTCCTCCCACTTTGTCAATAATTATTTTCGCTAAATCTGAGTAATTTTTTGCCATAAATAGCACTCCTTTGTTTGATATGATAAGGCTATTGTATGTTTCTTTTTTTGAAAAAACAATATATTAAAAAGCGCTTTCAACAGTGTTGCTAAATATTTACTGGAAAAATAAAAAATCTCGCAACATTGTTGCGAGATGTTAATCAATATCTTTAAGTAATGGGTTTTCTGACCGCCTTTTTGTTTCATAATCTCTTGTCATCGTTATTTTTTTAGCGTAATTTTCATTAAAATTATAACTAAAAATATTAGCATACAGAGCATCAAAGAGAAATGATACCGATAGTAGTGATGAAAAGGTTCCTAAATTATCCACCAACTTTTCACGCGTTGATATAAACAAGGTTAACGGGCTTATCTCCGCTAATTGATTACTTCCGTACGATGTTAGAACGAAAAAAGGAATGCCCTTGTCTTTAAGTACTCTAGCAATTCTGATAATAGCATCTACTTCTCCAGAATAAGAAACCAATATAAAGCAAGTATCTTGTGTTGAAATAGAAGCTTGGTAAAATAGGTTGTCTGTTCTTCTTTCAACATGAACAAATTGGCCAATCTTCACCATACGATTTTTAAAAGTCTCAGCCATCTCAAGTGCATCACCAGCTGATCCGATAACAATTTTTTGACTAGTCAACAATAATTGAGTGGCTTTTTGAAGACTATCATGATGCATTAAATCGACCGTATCTCTAATCGTTTCTTGATACAAGCTTGATAACTTATTGACAAGTGTCATATTCTTATCGTGATAAGAGAACGGTTTATTAGGATTAATTCCACGAAAATTACTATTTAAGTAACTCAAATCTTCAAGATATGATTCTTTAAAATGATTAAAACCAGAATAACCTACCAATTGACAAAAACGGCTGATTGTTGAGGGAGACACAAATAATTCGTTAGCAATTGAACGTGAACTTCTATGCTCAATATCATATCCAATATTCAAAAAATAATTAGCAATGCTTTTTTCTAGCTCAGTCATCTGATTTTGATCAGACAGTTTTTCAAATAATAGCATCTCTAGTCCCTCCAACATCGTTATGAGTAGATAACTTGTATTATACTATGACTACTTAAAAAATGCGACGTCAAAGGACTTTGGGAGGTTTCCTTAGTATTTTTAAAAAATTTCCTAAAATTATCAAAAACGGAATCACTTTGAATAATAAAGCCAAACCCCAACAACTTTCTTAGGATAATGCCCTCTATCTAAATATGAAACTACCTTAACGACTAAGATGGTTGAGATTAACAATCTCAGCGGCTTCAAGGTTTCCTGACAAAAAGTCATGAATATTTACCAAGGTATCAACAGCCCCTTGTTCAAAGGCATCCTGAGAATAGAAGGCAACATGAGGTGTTAACACTACATTATCCAAGGAAACTAGAGGTATCTCTGATAAATCTGGTGTCTCCGAGGATAAAACATCCAAGATAGCGTACGCTAAAGGACCATCTGTGAGTGCTTGATACAGATCGACTTCATTCACAACACCACCACGTGACGAGTTGATAAAGGTTGCGCCAGGGCGCACTTTTTCGAACAACTTCTTATCGATGAGTCCAGCCGTTGCAGTATTCAAAGGCAAATGAGAAGAGATGTAATCACTCTCTGAAAAGAGTTGTTCTAGCTCAACCTTGTCAACGCCATAGGCCTCAAAAACAGCATCATCAACAAATGGGTCATAAGCAATCACACGAGGCCCAAATACCCTCAATCGTTCCGCAACCAGCTTCGGAATGTTGCCAAAACCAATTAGTCCCACCGTCTGCGCTGACAGTCGTCTCATCTCAGGAAATAGCTCACAATCCCATTTGTGTTCGGATTTGACAGACTTATTAAACTCAAGCAAGCGTCTATTATTTGACAAAATAGCAGATAAGACATAGTTAGCAACCTCATCCACACAATATTTGGTAATGTGTGACACAGGTAAATTGATAGCATTGGCATAGTCCAAATCAATATTATTAAAGCCAATAGAGCGATAAACGACCAATTTTAACTGAGGGAGATTTTCCAAAACCCGCTTTGTCAGTGGCTCGTAAACCGTAATGATAATATCAGCATCTTTAGCATTTTCAATGACGTCATCTTCTGTTTGCGAATGTCTTACAACTAATTCAGCATCGATTCCTAAATCAGACAAGCACTTCTCTTCAACAGCCAACATATCATCTTCAAATAATCTTACAATCTTCATGGCAAACTCCTTAGGAAATCAATTTGGCAAATAAAATCACAAATGGTAAGGCAATATAGGTTCTCTCTAAGAAAATGATAATCACATCAACAAAACGAGGAACCGTTTTTGTAGAGGTCAACAAGGTCGCTGTCTCTGACAAGTAGACAATTGATAAGATACTCATCATCGCAACAATAATTTTTGTTGTCACAGAACTAATCCCACTACCGATAATAACAGGGAGGTAATTGTCCGCAAGACCTGACATGATAGCGCTGGCTGCGAGATGAGATTCTGATACGCCCATAAGAGCCATTATCCACTCAATCGGTAATGAAATCCAGCCTAAAATTGGCGTGTATAAGGCTAAAATCAAAGCAGCTGTCCCCCAAAAGACAATAATCGGCGTCAACCAAAAAACATAAAAACTCATGTTATCAACTTTAGATAGAAAGTTTTTGCCGGTCACTTCTGATGCCCTCTTAACAGCGCTAGTTAAGCCTCTTGAAAAAGCTGAACCGTCAGTCTCTGTTTGATACTTAAATACTGTCGTCCCATCAACATAAGTATCTTCATAAGTCGAAACTGTCGGAATCCGTACCGCAATAAAGGCAACAATGATGGATACCAACAAAAGTCCCAATAAGATAGCGCCAAAGTAGTCCATGACTCCTAGCACAGAAGAGACCACAACAACCCAACCAATACTACCCGTTGTAAATTGTGTTGAAATAACAGCGGCTTCCCGCAAGGTAAAATACCCTTGTTCAAAGAGCTCCCGTGTTCCCATAATGGCAGCATTACCAGGTCCTACCCAGGCACTGATGATATTGGTTGCACAGATTTCGGATACCTTAAAGAGAGGCTTAACCAGTTTTCCTACAAATGCCCCAATAAATTCCATTGCACCAAATTCTAGAATGAAGGTTTGAAAGAAAAGCATGGCTGGAACAATAATAGATAGTTGCGTCGCCAAAGACAGCATAGAGCCTCCTGTATCCGGCGAAACCAGAAATTCAGGACCAACCTTAAGATAAATCATAACGGCTAAAATAGCACCTATCATACGATTGGCAACGTAAAACGGACTGGTCACAAACAATTTATTCATCAATCGATTCTTGTAAAAAATAGTCTCTTGATTGACTAAATTAAACAAGGACAGCAAAGCACTGGCAACAATACAAAGGACCAACAAAGCAGTCAAAGGGCCATTAAAGGCTTTGACAAACATCTTAACGTAGTAGAACAAAATGGTATCAACTGTTCCGCCAAAATTAAAGGGGATTAGAACAAAAGTGATACCAAAAACCGTTCCTACGATAAATTTCACTAAAGAAGCTCTATCTAAATGATTTTGCATAGGAATTCCTTTCTTCGGGACGCCGTCCCATTTATTTATTATAAGTGAATTATATCACTATTTTTTGTGAATTTCAACACATTTTTAACTAAAATGCTATTTTCAGCTTTATACCATTCTCGGCTTAGGGTATAATAGGTAAAAAACAAGAGGAGGAAAACATGGCTGATCATACACCCATCCAAGCGATTGTCAATGCTATCAAAATCTTGGATGTTATCAATGAAAAAGGAGCAAGCGGTACTAGAGAAATCGCTAAGCTACTAAATATCCCCAAATCAACAGTTTTCCGTATTTTAAAATCGTTGGAAGATCAAAACTTGATTATCAGTACCAGTGACGATAAATTTGCCATCGGCTATAAGCTCTTAGATTATCGTGTCGGAACAAAAAAAGAGCAAAACCTTATTGCCTACGCACTGCCTTATCTCAAAGACTTCGCTAAAACGACCCAAGAAACCATTAATCTAGCCATTCCCATCAATAATAAATCCTTTGTGATCCATTCTGAAGAAGGCGAGTACTACACTCTGCAGTCTAACATGCTACCAGAAGCCGATTTCTACTGCTCTAGTACGGGTAAGATCTTCCTTGCTGATATGACTGAAGCGGACTTGCAGGATTACTTTTCAAAGGATCATCCTAAACGAACCATCAACACCATCACAGACTACCAGACTTTTCAAGCCGAAAAAGAGCTTATTCGTCGCCAAAAAATCGCCTATGACAATGAAGAGTACGAATATGGCTTAACCTGCTTAGCAACGCCTATCATGGTTGATGACAAAGTTATCGCAGCCATTAGCGTTTCAGGACCCACAACCAGACTCAAAGTTAAAGACTTTTCTCGCTTAGAAAAGCAACTCCAAGCAAGCGCTAGCATGATTGAAAAGCGAATCACATCAGCTTCAACACCTCTTCTATAAATCCCCAAGCACGTCAATTCTTAATGACTAACCTCAAAAGGGTTCAAGCACTGCTTTTTCAGCGCTTGAACCCTTTTTTAGTAGCCCTTTCCCCTCCCCTCCAGCATCACCCAACTTTGATAAAGGCGATACCGTAACAATCACTGACCAAACATCTCAATCAGCAGCAACATTTCCTACTTAATCCATGGTAGACAAAACAGAACGGCTCCCTTGCTAAGTTTTCAAATATCACTTAGCAATACTACCATTCAAAGAGAACAAACTAAACATACTAAGCTTAGCAGCAAAAAAATCCCCAATGAGAGAGTACTCACTACTTATTCTTTACCTATGGTGCTAGTTAATTTCCAAATAGCGTAAATGATGACCCAGAATAATTTGTTCATTCGTAACTGTAGTCCGGCTAGACCTCTTGCTAATGTATGTTCGATGCCAAAAAAGCGACACCGTTCTATTTCAATAGTTCGTCTCATGACCATGACTTTGCAATTATTATGTTCCTCGCCTCCTGCCATGTTTTGTTGAAATGGCGTTGTAATGGCATGCTTAGTTCAGCTTGTAACAAAAGTAAGACAAGAAGGGATTCATCTGAAACTTTGGCTAAACGAACATTCCGCCGATGTTTGAAGGAATCTGGACAATAGTTTTGGTAGAAGTGATGACAAATTTGTGATAATTGGTGTAAATCCCATTGGAAATGATGAAATTTAGCAGTATACTGTAAGTAGCTCATTTGAGCTTTTTATTGTATTTTGAATTTAACTAGCACCTTGGACATTCTTTATCTTAAAGTAAAAGTATATTGCTAAGTCATAGTTTTTTAAACACTCGACATCGTAAACTAAACTTGCAAAGCAGCTTCTTTTAGGTAGACCAAACATCACGTATTGACAATAAAATCACTAAATCATGGCATCATTCCAAAGAAACGCGGTAGAACACGATATAGTTAATGGAAATATCAATAACACACTTTTATGATATAACACAGTTATGACATACTCATTAGATTTACAACAAAAAGTACTTCAATACATCGATAAAACAGGAAATATCTCTAAGGCTTCCAATGTGGCTCAAATGTCCCGAAATACTATTTATCAGTGGCTAAAGTTACAAAAGAAAACAGGTAGTCTCAATCATCAAGCTAGAGGTACCCAACTAAGAAAAGTTGATAGGAAAAAATTGAAAGAGTACTTGACAAGCACCTTGATGCTTACTTGACTGAAATAACTGATATTTTCATTGTCATCCAACAGCTATTCACTATGCCTTAAAAGTCACGGGCTACACTCGAAAAAAGAAGTGTCCCGACTATGAACAAGACTCTGAAAAAGTAGTACAGTATCTCAAGAAGTTCGATAAGCTCAAGCATCTACAACCAGTCTATATTGATGCAACTGGATGTAATGCTTATTTTTATAGGGAATATGGTCGTTCACCAAGAGATAATCTTATTAAAGGTAAGCTATCTAGGAAAAAATATCAGCGCATCTCCTTAGTAACAGAACTGGTAGATGGAAAATTGACAGCAACAATGACCGTTCAAGATACTACGACGAGCGAATTTTTGAAACATGGTTTGAGATATTTTTACTATCAGCTTTAGGTACACCATCTGTTATTATTATGGATAATGCTAGATTTCATTGAATGGCGAAGTTGGCTGATTTGTGTGAATAGAGGGGACATGTGTTCTTGCAACTTCCTCCCTATTCTTCTGAGTACAATCTTATTGAAAAGACTTTGACACAAATGAAAAAACACCGTCAAAAAGTGTTACCTACTGGCTACACTTTGCTTGAGGCACTTTTGTCCTGTTATTCTTTCAATTGACGATATTTCTTCATGTTGATACAAGTTTATGGTCACATACCTACTGAAAAAATTAATAAAGAGTTTCAAAGGGTTAAATACATTATGAATAAAACCTAAATCATACCCACCCGTCAAACGAGTAGCTTAAACAAGGACTATAAGCCCAAAACGCCAGCCAGCACCTAAAAATTCTGGCTTTCACCTTGTTCAAACCTACTGCTCTTAACCCGTCACAAACCTCTCAAAGAGGTATTCAGTTTACTTGCCATCCCTAAAGTGATTCTCGTATTCTTTCACACTCAATTTGTCTAGGACAATGTCATGTTTTTCCTGTTCAAAGATATATTTTTTGATCGTAGCCTCGTTAAGACCTACTGTGCTCACATAATATCCCTCTTCCCCAAAATGACGATTCCCAAACTTATATTTTAAATTGGCGTGTTTATCAAACATCATTAGAGCACTCTTACCTTTTTAATATCCCATAAAACTTGAGACACTCACTTTGGGAGAGAGACTAACCAACAGGTGAACATGATCTGCATCAAGTGACCTTCGATAATATCAATTCTTTTCTAACTAAAAAGTCTATGGGAAGTGTCTCCTATTACAATAGGCTTGAACACCTTTATTGTAGCTTGATGGAGAATTTTTTACCTAAGAACCGATGCGCACCTCATAGCGAGTAATTTATTACTTCGCAGCGAAACGGACTAAAGTCACATAAAAAGCCTAGTAGAAAAATTTCTACTAGACTAATACTATACCGGCGGCCGGGGTCGAACCGGCACGTCCTTGTGGACACTGGATTTTGAGTCCAGCGCGTCTGCCAATTCCGCCACGCCGGCAAGTATAACTGGGGTAGCTGGATTCGAACCAACGCATGAGGGAGTCAAAGTCCCTTGCCTTACCGCTTGGCGATACCCCAATAATAAGGCGAGTGAGGGGAATCGAACCCCCGAATGTCAGAGCCACAATCTGATGTGTTAACCACTTCACCACACTCGCCATTATATAGTAACACGGGCAGTAGGAATCGAACCCACACTGAAGGTTTTGGAGACCTTAGTTCTACCTTTAAACTATGCCCGTTAAATATGGAAAGAGAGGGATTCGAACCCCCGAACCCGAAGGAGCGGATTTACAGTCCGCCGCGTTTAGCCTCTTCGCTATCTTTCCAAGATACTAAATGTAATGGCGCGAGACGGAATCGAACCGCCGACACATGGAGCTTCAATCCATTGCTCTACCAACTGAGCTACCGAGCCAACATTTATTGCGGGAGCA